>CAYZKS010000006.1:0-38058 GCA_964478725.1 uncultured Anaerolineales bacterium | reverse complement strand
ACGAAATCCACGCCAGTCTGGCTGGGCGGCACTGTCACCTGGCGCTCTGGTGGGCTGAGCAGCATGCCCTTGGAGACTCGCAGCGAGTAGGTGCCCGCCGTGACGCTGAGCGTATAGACGCCGCTCGCGTTGGTCCAGGCAGTGGTGCCGGCAGGGGAGGCGCTCACCAGGGCGTCCTGGATCGGGTTGCCCTGGGCGTCGCGCGCGCTGCCGGAGATGGTGTAACGCTGCGGAAAGACGAAGTTGACGCCGCTGCGGTCGGGCGGCACGGTCACGACCTGATTGGGCGGGTCTGGCAGCCCTGGCTGGTAGGCCTGCAAGGTGTAGGTGCCTGCCGCCAGCGAAAGGGTGTAGGCGCCAGAGGCGTCGGTCTGGGTGCCCAGGCCGCCGGGGAAAGCGGTGATGGAGACGCCGGGCAACGGTGTATTGTCATGATCGAATGCCATTCCCCGTACGGTGTAGAGCTGGGCAAAGACCAGATCCACGTCGCTGCGGTCGGGAGGCACGCTCGCCGTGCGGGGTTCTGGAGGAGGCCATCCCGTCTTGGAGGCGTGGACCGTATAGGTCCCGCTCACGACCTGGAACGAGTAGCGACCGAGCAGGTCAGAATAGACGCTGACGCCATCAGGCTGAAGGGTGAGCATGACGCCCGGAAATGGCTGGAGATCGTGGTAGCGTGCGCTCCCGCCGAGGGTGAAGCGTTGGGCAAAGGTGAAGTCGAGTGCCGTGACATCGGCAGTCACGTTTACGGGGCGAGGTGCTGGATTGGGATAACCATCCTTGGAGGCGGTGACAGTGTAGCTTCCAGATACAAGCATCAGGGTGTAAGCGCCCGCGGCATCGGTCCAGGTACCCACGCCAGCCGGGGCGGCGCTGACCCACACGCCTTGCACGGGCGTATTGTCATAATCACGCACTCTGCCGCCGACGCGGAAACGATGCGGGAACGAGAAGTTGACATAGGTGCGATTGGGGGGAGCCGTCACTTTCTGGGTTGGCGGGCTGACATAGCCGGCCTTGACGGCGGACAGAGTGAAGACGGTCTCGACAGTCACGTTTACCGTGAGGGTGTATGCGCCGCGCGCGTCCGTGAGGGCAGAGTAACCGCCAGGTTCAGCAAATACCCAGGCGTCCTCGACAGGGCCCGTTCCCTCTTCGCCCACGATGCCCTGGATGGTGTACGATGCTGCGCTGGAGACGACTGACTCCCCCAACTGCGCCGAGGCATCTTCAGGTGGGGGCTGTGCCAGGGAAGGCGTGCCGAAGGCGAACGCGATCAGGGACAGGCCTGCCAGGAGCAGTAGCGCGATCAGGAGTGGCAGAATCCGCCTGAGTGGTGATGACTTGATCATCTGATTCCTCCTTGCCATAGGGAAAGGCGCACCACGCAGCATGGGTAGCGGGATGGCTGGGGACAGCACAAGTCAATGGGGCCAATCCCTCGCCCGCGCAAGGATGACCTGGCTGCGCTCATGGCAATGGGACGGCCCTGCTGTTGGCATTATAACATGGGGCTTGACCCTTGTCAATGACTTGGCCATGACAGATATGTCCCAAGTTCTGGACGGCGCTACCTGAAGTGATTGTACGCCTTTTTGTGACCTGGCGCGCCGCAGGTACAATGCTAGCGCGATGGCACGCGTGCTGTGCGTCAATCCATGGGTGTATGATTTCGCAGCGTACAACCAGTGGATGGAGCCACTGGGGTTGCTGAGCGTCGCGGCTGTCTTGCGAGCGGCAGGCCACGAGGTGGCCCTCCTGGACTGTCTGGATCGCCTGGACCCCCGCGCACCGGCGCCGCGCTCGCACAGGGATGCGTTTGGCTGTGGCTCCTTCGCCAAGCTGGAATTGCCCAAACCGCCTGTGCTGGCGGGAGTGCGGCGTCACTGGGGCCGGTACGGCCTGCCGCTGGAGCTGGTCACCCGGAAACTGGATGCGCAACCTCGACCGGACGCGGTGCTTGTGACTTCGGGTATGACCTACTGGTATCCGGGAGCCTTTGAGGCTATCCGCTGCATCAAGCGGCGCTGGCCCGGGGTGCCGGTGGCGTTGGGCGGTGTGTATGCCACGCTGTGCCCAGAACATGCTCGGGCGCATTCCGGGGCTGATGCGGTGCTGGGCGGCCCTGGAGAGGCGCAGGGGTTGCAGTGGGTCGGCCAGGTCAGCGGACTGGCGCGAGAACTGCCCACTTCAGTTGGGAGCATCCTTCCTGCGCACGATTTGCGTCGGCCCCAGGGTTACGTTGCGATACGAACAAGCCTGGGCTGCCCATTTCGATGCCCATATTGCGCAGCACCTCAACTGTGGCCAGGCGGCTTCCAACCCAGGCCGCCGGCGCAGGTTGTTGATGAGATCGCGTGGTGCATGCAGACGCTGGGTGTGAGCGACATTGCCTTCTATGACGATGCGCTACTGGCTGAGGCGACCCGGCACATCCACGTGATCCTGGATGAAGTGATTGCGCGCGGGCTACGGGTGCGTTTTCACACACCGAATGGAGTGCATGCGCGCTTTGTGGATTTCGAACTGGCGCAGAAGATGCGGCGCGCCGGCTTTGTGACCATCCGTCTCGGACTGGACGCGTGCGAGGCGAGAGACGAGACACTTGAAGAACTCAAGGTAGACGAGGCTGGATTTGCGCGGGCAGTGCGGGCGCTATTGCAGGCAGGCTTCTCAGCTCGCGAGCTGGCTGCCTACGTGCTGATTGCGCGGCCGGGGCAGAGTGTGGATGAGGTGCGCTCCACAATGGCGTTGGCCCACAAGCTGGGCGCGCCGGTCAGGCTGGCCGAGTTCTCACCGGTCCCGGGGACGGCGGAGTTCCAGCTGGCTGTAGCGTCGGGCCATTTGGCTGCGGACGCCGATCCACTGTTGCATAACCGAGCGGTCTATCCTTGCGGCAATGCTCAGGCATGGGAAGAGCTGAAGCTGCAAGTTCGTCAGCGGAATCTGGCAGTGGTCGCAGGAGAAAAGGAGGCATGTACATGAACCCGATGTCCAGTTCGTCTCTGCCGCGAGTAACGAAGCAGATGGCCGCCAGGGCGGCTGCGCCCCCACCCGAAGCCGCGCCTGCAGAGCCTGGAGGGCCCATGACTCTGGCAGGGCCCGCCGCGCCGCCAACGCCGGCCGAAACGCCGGCCGAACGCAAGAAATGGTGGGAGGGCATGAAGCTGTCGCTGGGATGGGCCCTGGCGCTCATGCTCATCGTCGCTGTGGTCACGGCCCTGGCCAGAGCGATGAGCGCTGGCCGTGGTTTGGGTTGGCTGTTCGAGGTTCCCGAGGCGGCCAAGATTGCGGGTGACTATGCCAGCGTGCTTGCCCCGCTGCTGGCGGTCTCCGTGGCGATTGAGCGCTTGCTGGAGACGGCGTTTAACTGGTATGAGCAGTCTGTGCAGACTGTGGCCGACGTCCTGACCGGGCCGCGGACGGGCCTGGACTGGGTGCGGAAGGAGCTGCAAGACGCCTACGACGCGGCGGAAGCGGTGGCGGGCAGCATCGGTGCCACGGTGGCCAATAGCCAGGCCCTGGAAGTGCTGAACGCTGCCGAGGCTCGCCTGGCCAGAGCCGAGCAGCGCCTGACTGCCTGGACCAAGGCGCCAGAGTACGTGGCATTCAAGCGCGCGCTCAGCATTGCGGTCGGCCTGTTTGTGGGGCTGGAAGTGGCGGTCTCGAGTGACCTTGGCATGCTGCGCCTGATCGGGTTTCCCATGCCGCGTTTCATCGACATGGTGGTCACGGGCCTTGTGATTGGATCTGGCCCCGGGCCGATGCATTCACTGATCGGCATACTGCAGGGCGGCAAGGACTCGCTGGAGAACCTGGCACAGCTCGCGCAAGCACGCACCATCCGAGAGAGCGTCAAGACGCTGAGTACTCAGCAGTGAATGCGCCAGCCGTGTAAAGCTGGCGCGACCTCAGCGCCTTGATACTCGCGGCGGGTGCGAAGAGCGCTGCCTGGTCGGGCTACTCCGGTCTGCGAGGTGGGACATGCATATGCGAAGGTGTGGCATGCTTTTGGCAGTCGGCATTCTGCTTTGCACTGCGCCGCCCGCAGCTCTGGCCGCAGGGACGGTCTACTACGTCGCGCCCTATGGCAGCAACGCTGGCCCTGGAACCAGAGAGGCCCCGTGGGCGACGCCTGGGTACGGATCAAAGCAGATGCAGTCCGGGGACACTCTGATCATCCTGGGCGGGCGCTACGCCTTGAGCGAATGGAATGCGGACATCATCACGCCGCCCAGTGGCGGTGCCGCTGCCTGGACTGTGGTCAAGGGTGAAGAGGGCCACCGGCCTGTGCTGGCGGGGCGGGACGACCTGTATGCGGCAGTGATCCTGGAAGGCGGGAGCTACGTGCGTGTCGAGAACCTGGAGATCACGCATGACGTGGAGCCCAGCGGTGCTGCGGCGCACTTCCGGGGAGGCATTGCTGGCTCTGGCGAGCCTGCCAGCCACATCGTCTTGAAGGACCTGTACATCCATCACATAGACGACATGGGCATCGACTTTCAGGATGTGGACGACATGCAGGTCATCAACTGCCGCATCGAGTATTGTGGCTCGGGGGCTGTATCTAGTCCCGTAGCGGAGCATGGTGGCTGGCACGACGTGCGATTGCAGCACTGCACGCTGTCATGGAGTGGACACTACTATCAGGGCGGAGACGGATCCGACCCACCGTACGATCGGCCCGATGGCCTAGGAATCGAACCCGCGGCGGGTCCCTTGCTGATCGAGGACTGCGTGGCCGAGCACAACTACGGAGACGGGCTGGACTCCAAAGTAGCCAACACGGTGATCCGGCGCTGCATTGTGGCCAACAACTCGTGCGATGGCATCAAGCTTTGGGACACGGGTTCTCGAGTCGAGAATACGCTAGTCTACGGGCGCGGTGACGGCGATGAGCAGCGGACGCCATGGGCTCCGGTGGTTATCCACACGGCTATGCCTGGTGCTACCTTTGAGATGGTGAACTGCACGGTGGATGACCAACTGGGCGGCAACTACATCATGGCCGTGCAGTACGATGACCCGGACGTGCGGCTTGGCCTCGTTCTCAAGAATACGATCTTTCGCCAGATGGGTGAGGCGTCCACCGGGCTGTTTGTGGGAGCAGGAACCACCCTCACGGCCGAGAACAACCTGTTCTACACGCCCAATCAGGATGTGGTGCTCCAACACGGCTCGCGGTTGTACACCTCAAGCGACATCCACATGCTGGGCGACGGCAACCTCTACGCCGACCCGCGGTTTGTGCGCCCAGCTTGGGGCAGCAGCGGTGACTACCATCTGCGGGCGGGCAGCGCGGCGATCGACGCTGCTAGCCATGATGCTGCACCGCCGCAGGACCTCGAGGGCCGTCAACGCGATGCCAGACCTGACATCGGGGCGTACGAATACTGGCGGCCTTCTGCCTGGGTGTGGCTGCCAATGATTCTCAAGGCCTGGCGCTAGGCGCCGTCCTGCTGGGAGGAGTTCTATGCGAGCTATGGTGCTGAAGGAGCCGAAACCGGATGCTGAGGATGCATTGACGCGGGTGCAGGTTGAAACCCCGGCTCCAGGGAAAGGGCAGATCAGGCTGCACGTGAGCGCCTGCGGCGTGTGTCACACAGACCTGCATGAGGCGCAGGGCGAGTTGGAGTTGCCCAAGCTGCCGCTGATTCCCGGCCATCAAATCGTGGGGCAGGTGGATGCGCTGGGAGACGACGCAGAGCGCTTCCAGGTGGGTCAACGCGTGGGAGTGGGCTGGTTGGGCTGGGCATGCGGGCAGTGCGAGTTCTGTCGTGAGGGATTGGAGAACCTTTGCCAGCAGGCGCGCTTCACGGGCCTGCACCTGGACGGGGGCTATGCCGAGTACGCCGTGGTGGATGAACGCTTTGCGTACTGCCTGCCAGCGGGCCTCAGCGATGTGCAGGCGGCACCGCTGCTATGTGCGGGCATCATCGGCTACCGGGCGCTGCGCCTGAGTGGAATCCAGCCCGGCGGTCGCCTGGGGCTGTATGGGTTCGGCGCCAGCGCGCACATCGCCATCCAGGTGGCACGCTACTGGGGGTGCGAGGTGTACGTTTTCAGCCGCGGCGAGGAGCACCGCAGGCTGGCGAGAGAGCTGGGTGCAGCTTGGTCTGGCCTGGCAGAGGAGACACCCGCAGTGCCTCTTGATGCTTGCGTGACCTTTGCGCCGGCGGGCAGGCTCGTGCCGCTGGCTCTTGGCCACTTGCGTCCTGGGGGCACGCTGGCGATCAATGCTGTGTACATGAGCCCCATTCCGGAGATGCCCTACGAGCGGGTGTACGGCGAGCGCGTTGTGCGCAGCGTGGCCAACTTTACCCGAAAGGATGCCGAGGAATTCCTGGCCCTCGCTGCCAAGATCCCTGTCCACACGGAGGTGCAGGTCCTGGCGCTGGAGCAGGCAAACGAGGCGCTGGCCAAGGTGAGACGCAGCCAGGTGCGAGGCAGCATCGTGCTGGAGATAGGTTGACATGAATGAGAGCGAGCAGGTCTACGAAGCGATCCTGCAGGCCATCCGCGAGAACCAACCAGCCTGCGTTCTGACCATTGTGGAGGTGAAAGGCTCGACACCTCGCGGCCTGGGTGTCAAGATGCTCTTGCGTGCGGACGGCTCGACGGTGGGCACCATCGGCGGAGGCGCGCTGGAAGCAGAGGCGTTGGCCGATGCCCGCCAGACTCTATCCCAGGGCACCTCGCGCATCGCGGCGTACTCCGTGCGCGGTCAGGATGAGCGCGACCTGGGTATCTGCGGTGGTGACGCGCGCGTGTTCATTGAGGTGCTCGGTCTGAAGCAGACTTTGCTGATCGTGGGCGCAGGGCACGTGTCGCAACCCTTGGCCGAGTTGGGGCACCTGCTGGGCTTTCATACTGTGGTGGTCGACGACCGTGCCGAGTTTGTGACGCAGGTGCGCTTTCCGCATGCGGATGAGCTGGTGTGCACTGAACTGAGCCATGTGTGTGAGCGCGTTGCTGTGAACGCGCAGACGCATGTGGTGATTGTGACGCGTGGGCACGAGCATGATGAAGTGGTGTTGTGGCAGGTCGCAGATCTGCCTGCGGCGTACATAGGTATGATTGGCAGCCGTCGCAAGGTACGGACTGTCTTTGAGCGTCTGATGGCGCAGGGAGTGCCGGCTGAGAAGCTGGCTCGAGTGCACGCACCGGTGGGCCTGCGCATCGGAGGGCAGACGCCAGCTGAGATCGCGCTCAGCATCATGGCAGAAATCGTGGCGGTGCAGCATGGCGGCGTGGACGAGCCGCTGAGCATGTGCAACAACCCGCTGCGCGCCGATACCCCTCAGTCTCTCGATCGAGACGGCGACCCTGGGCCAAGAGGCAGCTCTACTTGACCCAGGTCACGTCCCTCACTCAGCAAGTAGAGCGCCGCAACTACTGGCTGGGCATTGTGAATGGTGCTCTCATCCGGCTTTTTGCGGCTTTGACCGACACCTCTCTGGTCCTGCCTTGGTTTGTGAGCCAACTGGGTGGGCCGGCGCCGGTTGTTGGCTTGCTGGTGCCAATTGCCAACGGAGGATGGTTCCTTCCGCAATTGATGATGGCCCGGTTGCTGCGACGGCAGAGGGACAGCGCTGCGTTCTACCGGATGGTTTCTGCTGTGCGAGTGCTGATCTGGGCCCTGTTATGCGTGCTCGTTTTTGCCCTGGGGCCACGTCATCCTCAAGGACTGCTGGCGGCTTTCATGCTGCTGTATGCGCTGTTCTCGCTGGGAGCGGGAATATCAGGCCTGTGTTTCATGGACATCACTGCCAAGGTGATTGCTCCCGGGCAGCGCGGATCGTACTTTGCTTTCAGAGAATTCATCGGTGGAATGCTGGCTCTGGGGGGTAGTGCTCTGGCGCGCTATGTGTTGGACGCGCGCCACGGCCTGCAGTTTCCCTACAATTTCGGGTGGTTGCTAATTCTGGGGGGACTGGCTGCGACGGGCGGCTTTGTGAGCTTTGGATCGATCGTAGAACCGGATGAGGAACAGAGCCCACAACAACCCACGGATGGAGCGAGCTGGCGCTCCGTCGCGAATGTGCTGCAGCGCGACCGCAGCTACGTGATGCTCGTTCTGGCGCGTATGCTGTCACTGGTGGGCATATCGGCGACGCCCTTCTACAGCATCTTTGCCAAGGACGTCCTGCGCGCCCCTGTGGAGATGGCCGGCACCTATCTCGCAGCGATGACTGTGTCCGGGGTCGGTTCTACATTGGTTTGGGGACGGTTGAGCCGGCGGCTCGGCAGCCGGGCCGTGGTCCTGTGCACGATGCTGTTGAGCGGCGCCATGCCGCTGGTTCCCCTGTTGCTCGGCTCGCGCTTGTCCCAGGCAACCTACACATCCGTCTTTGTGCTGGCAGGCGCTGCGGTGATTGGTAGCGACATCGGTTTCGTGAGTCTCTTGCTGGACATGGCCCCCAGGGGAGAGCGCCATCTCTACGTCGGGCTGATCAACACCGCACTGGGTGTGGTGAGCCTGGCTCTCATCGCAGAGGGGTGGATTGTGGAGCGCTGGGGCTTGAGCGCATTGTTTGCCGTGAGCGCAGTGTGCAGCCTCTCGGCTCTGCTAGCAGTGAGCAACGTACGCGACCCTTTGAGTTCACAAGGAGCTTGACAAGTTGGGATTCTCGTGCTATGATGAATTCACAACCGAAACGAAAAGACCTTGAACGAGACTAGTAGGCGTTCTTGCCGAGGTGCAGAGAGCCAGGGGAAGGTGCGAACCTGGTACTGAAGCGAGCGCCGAATGGACTTGGGAGTTGCAGGGCCAAAGGCTGACAAGCACTGCCGAGTAGCCTGTGCCGGAGTCGCCACCGTTATCAGGGCTGAGGGTATCGGACAGCGTGTGTCCCGTACCCGCTTTGAGTGAGGCTGGCCGCCAGGAAGACCATCCGCCGTCACCGGCGGATTCTTCTTTTCAAGGCTGGTCCTAATTGGGGTGGTACCGCGGGTGTGAACCTCTCGTCCCCTGTGTGTTTGGGGCGGGAGGCTTTTGTTTTCAGAGGTACGCGAGTGCATGGGGTTGGCAAGAACGCAGGCCTGAAGTTGAGGGCCAGGGCATGTGTTGGGTGCTCGCATAGATCTCAGGTCGAAAACGAAAGGAGATGGGAAGATGAAGACGACGAAGTATTTTCTGGACGAAACGAAGCTGCCAAAGGAGTGGTACAACATCGCCGCTGATCTGCCGGGGCCACTCCCGCCCGTGCTACACCCCGCGACGCTGCAGCCCGTGGGACCAGACGACCTCGCACCGCTGTTCCCGATGAGTCTGATCATGCAAGAGGTGAGCACCGAACGCTACATTGCCATCCCAGAGGAGGTGCGAGAGATCTATCGCCTGTGGCGGCCGACGCCCCTGGTGCGGGCGCGCCGTCTGGAACAAGCGCTGGACACTCCAGCGCATATCTACTACAAGAACGAGAGTGTCAGCCCGCCCGGGAGTCACAAACCGAATACTGCAGTGGCGCAGGCGTACTACAACAAGGCAGAGGGCACACGCCGCATTACCACAGAGACCGGCGCAGGACAGTGGGGCTCAGCCCTGGCCATGGCCTGCAACTTCTTTGGCGTAGAGTGCAAGGTGTACATGGTAAAGATCAGCTACGAGCAAAAGCCGTACCGGCGCTCGCTGATGCAGTTGTGGGGCGCCAGTGTGACTCCCAGCCCCAGCCAGGAGACGGCGGCCGGGCGCAGCATCCTGGCGCAACACCCGGACTCGCACGGCTCGCTTGGCATCGCGATTAGCGAGGCGGTCGAGGTGGCCGCACAGAACTCTGACGTCAAGTATTCGCTCGGTAGCGTGCTCAATCACGTACTAATGCACCAGACGGTGATAGGTCAGGAGGCCGTGGCGCAGATGGAGCTGGCGGGCGAGGAGCCGGACATCGTGATCGGATGCGTGGGTGGAGGGTCCAACTTTGCGGGTTTGGCCTTCCCCTTCCTGCGAAGGGTCCTGAAAGAGGGTGCGAAGACGCGCTTCCTGGCGGTCGAACCGACGGCGTGCCCCTCGATGACCAAAGGCATCTATGCCTATGACTACGGCGACACGGCCAAGATGGCACCGGTGGCCAAGATGTACACCTTGGGCCACACTTTTGTCCCGGCAGGCATCCATGCAGGCGGGCTGCGCTATCACGGGATGGCGCCGATCCTGTCGGCCCTGGGCAAGTCAGGGCACATCGAAGCCGTTGCCTATCCACAGAACCCTGTGTTTGCGGCTGCGGTGCAGTTCGCCCGCTGCGAGGGCATTGTACCGGCTCCCGAGACGGCACACGCCATCAAGGCGGCAATCGATCAGGCGCTGCTATGCAAGCAGACAGGGGAGCGCAAGGTGATCCTGTTCAACTTTAGCGGGCACGGGCACTTTGATCTGGGGGCCTATGACGCCTACCTGAGCGGCGGGCTGCAGGACTATGAATACCCTGCGAGTGAGGTTGCCAAAGCGCTGCAAGACCTGCCAGTGGTGAAGTGAAGCTCGCTTTCCGAATGTGCACAAGTAGGGCAGGGGCATGGCTGGGCTGTCTGCCAAGGGATCAGGACTCCTTGCCCCTGCCACTGCCTGGGAAGAAGAGGATGGTCGAAAGGAAGTGCGAGGAGTGAAGAAGGGAATGAATCTACGCATTCCGGGGCCGACACCCCTTGCACCTGAGGTGCGCAGGGCGATGTCCATGGAGATGATGGATCATCGCGGCTTGGAGTTTGAGAGGCTGATGTGTGAATCGACGCTGCACCTGCGCCACTTCTACCAGACCGAAGGGGAGGTGTTGCTACTTACAGCATCGGGAACCGGAGGCCTGGAGGCCGCGCTGGTAAACACGCTTTCGCCCGGCGATGTCGTCCTTGCTGTTACCAACGGTGCCTTCGGCGAGCGCTGGGCAGCCATGGCACGCGCTTTCGGGGCCGATGTCCGCGTACTGGATTATCCCTGGGGCACGGCACTTGACGCCCTGGACATAGAGCAGGCGTTGAGAGGCAACCCGGACGTTCGCGTACTTCTCACCACGCACAATGAGACGTCGACTGGCGTCCTGAATGACCTGGCGCAGGTTGCGGAGATGCTGCGTGGACTGCGCGGTGAGCGCCCACTCTGGTTGGTGGATGCGGTCAGCTCTCTGGGTGCAGTAGATCTTCCGATGGACGCGTGGGGCTGCGACATGGTGGTCTCGGCTTCACAGAAGGCCTGGATGGCGCCGCCGGGTCTGGCATTCGTGGGCGTCAGCGCCAGGGCTTGGGAACGTATGCTGGTTGCCCGCTGTCCACGGTACTACTGGGACCTGATGGCCGCGAAGAAGCAGGCACAGAGAGGACAGACCCCGTTCACTCCGGCGCTTCCAGCGATCTATGGTCTTTGCACGGCGCTCCGGAGTATGGCGAAGGAAGGGCTGCCTGCAATTGTGGCGCGGCATCGGAGACTCTGTCAGCAGTTGCGCGCTGGACTGAGGGCACTTGGACTGCGCCTTCTGGCTGATGACGCTTGTGCCTCTCCGACGGTGACTGCGGTCCACATGCCCTCTGGCGTCTCAGCTGGAGAGGTCAAGTCGGAGATGGCGCGACGTGGGGTCATTGTGGCATCAGGAATGGGTGCGTTCAAGGACGAGTTGCTGCGCATCGCGCACCTGGGCTATTGCAAAGCGACTGACCTAGAACAGGTGCTGGATGCCCTGCAAGCAGCGCTGGTCTGCGCAGGTGCGGCTGAAGGCCGTGCGATCTGAAGTGTCACGCATGAAGGTTGGGGGGAGGTCGACGTGGACAGGATTCTAGTCACAGAGCCCTTGGCAGAAGAGGGCTTGCAGGTGTTGCGCACGCAGGCCGACGTGGACATCTGGGACGCGCGCAGGACAGAGATGCTGGCAGAGATTATCCACTCTTACCAGGCCTTGGTAGTGCGCAGCAAGACTAGCGTCTCAGCCAGATTGATCTCAGCCGCATCTCAGCTCCGGGTCATTGGGCGTGTAGGGACAGGAGTGGACAACATTGATCTCGACGCGGCCACTCGGCGCGGGATCGTGGTTGTGAATGCTCCCTACGGCAACACGGTCGCGGTGGCCGAACACACACTGGCAATGCTGTTGGCTTTGGCACGCAGTATCCCAAGCGCGGACGCGGCGCTACGTCAGGGCCGCTGGGAGAAGCAGTCGTTTGAAGGTGCGCAATTGCGCGGCAGGATGTTGGGCTTGGTAGGGCTTGGGCGCGTGGGCTCTGCCGTGGCTCGGCGTGCACAGGGGCTGGAAATGAAAGTGATCGCGTACGACCCCTACGTGACGCCAGAGCGTGCTGCGCAGATAGGCGTGCAGTGGGTGCCATTCGACGCGTTGCTGCGCACGGCCGATGTGGTTTCGCTGCACGTTCCGCTGGGCACGCAGACGCGCGGCATGATTGGCCGACAGGAGCTGGCCGCCATGAAACCCACGGCGTACTTGGTCAACTGCGCGCGCGGAAGTGTGGTGGACGAGGGGGCTCTCGCGGATGCCCTGCGCGGACGGCGCCTGGCAGGCGCTGCTCTGGACGTGTTTGCGCAAGAGCCTCTTCACGACAGCCCTTTGCTGCAATGTGACAATGTTGTGCTGACACCACATCTGGCGGGCTCGACGATCGAGGCGCAGCGAGAGGCAGCAATGGAGGTGGCGCAACAGGTGCTCCAGGCTTTGGCAGGATGCATGCCTCGATATCCCGTGAACGCTCCGGCGCTGGCGGCGGAAGAGCTGGAGCAACTGGGGCCCTACCTGGACCTGGCCGGGCGACTGGGGAGCTTCTGCGGCCAGTTCGCTGATAACCACGTGCAGGCGGTTGAGGTGGCCTGCTCCGGCGATGTGGTCAGCCAGCACATGGATGCGCTCTTGTCTGCTGCGCTGGTGGGGCTGCTGGCGGGCACCGCTGAGGAGGCGGTGAACTGGGTCAACGCCCAGACCATAGCACGCGAGCGGGGCATCGGCCTTTCGGCCCGACACGAGCCATTGGGTAGCGCCACAGGCCTGTCCAGCCTGATCGAAGTGCGTTTACTGCGTGGTGCGCAACAGCATGTGGCGGCAGGTACGATCCTGCGCGCAGAGCCGCACATCGTGCAGGTAGATGGGCACTGGCTGGATTTTGTAGCGCGCGGCCTATTGCTGGTGAGCGAACACACCGAGCAGCCCGGCATCCTGGGACGAATGGGAACTGTGCTGGGCACGGCTGGAGTGAACATACACTTTGTGCAAGTGGGCAGGCGAGAGCGCGGAGGTGCCGGCATGCTGGTCTTGGGGCTGGATGATCCACTCACACCTGCGGTGCTCGCGGAGGTGATGGCCTTGCCCAGCGTTCGTTCTGCGCGGATGGTAAAGCTGTAGCCAGTGGAAGGTTTTCCTGCCAAGGCCGTCTGACCGGGTTGACTACGGATCCAGCGGAGGGAGCGGCAGTCTATGCTGGCGCAGCCACGCCTCGCGCGCGGCTCCAGCGGTGCTGAATGAGCCACTGGCCACGACCAGACCTGCCGGGCCGACTTGCTGGGAGGCCTCTTCCAAGGCTTTGCCGATGTCTTCGACTACGCGAGTGGAAACTGCGTAGCGCTGCGCTTCGCGCTGCAACTCGTGCGGGTCAGCGGCGCGAGGGTGCTGCGAACGCGCGAAGAACGCGCCCCGGGCCCCGGGCAGCAGCGCATGTAGGATGGCGGCAACGTCCTTGTCACTGAGGATGGCCAGCACCAGCCACGGCTCCTGGTCCGGGAAGTACTGGCGCAGGGTAGCCATGAGACAGCGCGCCGAATCCACGTTGTGGGCGCCATCTATCACGGTGCTGGGGTAGCAGCCCATGACCTCAAAGCGCGCTGGCCACACCACATCGCGCAAACCCTGCCGCACGGCAGGTTCGCTGATGTGCATGCCAGACTGGCGCAGAACCTCCACGGTAGAAAGGGCGACGGTAGCGTTGCGCAATTGATGCTTGCCCAACAAGGGCGTATACAGGCCTTGGTAGAACAGCCGGCGCGGGTTCGCACAAGTCATTACGCGTCCGCTAGCGGTGAACTCCTGTCCGTCCAGAGCGAAATGCACCGTGCGCCACTTCCAGTCGCGGCCCACCGGATGGAGAGGGGCGTGCTGCTCGGCGCAGCGACGCTGGATGATGGCCATGGCAGGCGGTTCCTGTGGCGCACTCACGACAGGAATGCCTGGTTTGATGATGCCAGCCTTTTCTTTGGCAATCTGAGCCAGTGTCTTGCCAAGGATGTGCATGTGGTCATGCCCGATTGTAGTGATCACAGAGGCCACAGGGCTGACTACGTTGGTGGCGTCCAACCTGCCACCCAGGCCGACCTCAACAACTGCGACTTCCACACCCATCTCGGCAAAGTGGGCAAATGCCACCGCAGTCGCTACTTCAAAAGTCGTCAGCTCCTTGTCTTGCTCGGCGAGTGGGCGGATGCGCTCAACCAGGCGGGCGAATTGGTCCTCTTGGATGATGGCGCCATCAATCTGGATGCGCTCGCGGAAGGAGTGGAGATGGGGCGAGGTGTAGAGGCCGGTGCGATAGCCTGCTGTGCTTAGGACTGATGCCAGCATGACACAGGTGGAGCCCTTGCCCTTGGTGCCGGCGACGTGGACGCTCTTGAACTTGAGGTGCGGATTGTCCAGAGCTGCCAGCAAACGCTCCACGCGTGCAAGGTCAAAGAACTGAGGAGCATAGGCGAAGCTGGACTTGATCTCATAGTTTGTGAGGCCGTACATGTAGCTCAAGGCCGCGGCGTACGTCATGGGCACAATCACGTCTCCTATGGCAGATGCAGGATTTTACGGCTGAGGCCTCCGAAAGCGCAAACGGGCGTTATGCTGCTTCCGTGCGATACATCAGGGAAGGTTAATCGTGCGGATGCGGTGATTGCCTGCGTCAACCACGTAGACATTGCCTGATGCATCCATTGCCAGAGCGCAGGACCGGCGGAAGAGTGCGCTGGCGGCCGGGCCATCCTGGTATCCTCCGCTCAGGTCGCCCACTTCGCCACTGCCTGCAAGGGCGGTGACCATACGTGGCGCCAACGGCGAGGGCTGTGGCACCGGCGCCAGAGTGGGTGTGGGCTCGGCCTGGCAACAGACAAGAGGCAAGACGCAGACGAGCAGGCATGCGAAAAGCCGAATGCAGCACATGTCACGTTCACTTGGTCTGGAGCTCTGGCATGGCATGTACTGCAGCCCTTCCAGGCCTGCCGTTCGTGTGTCTGGTTTGGCTTCGCAGAGCTTCTTTGGCGACTGCTGGATTGGCGCCGCTTTGGTGCGCTGGCCTACTCAATCGTGGCCAGGAACTTGCGCGACATCTCACCCACATCCTCATCGGAGCTGATGCCGGCCCAGGGCTTGCCTCGCGGGACGATGTTGACTACCACGATGTTGGCTCCGTTGAAGATGGCGCTGCGTGCTTCGCGCAGGTCCACGCCGCCCGCCGCCGAGATGAGCACGTCGAACTTGCTGTGCAGGCGGTTGACATGCCGGTATTGGATGACCTTGCCGCGTGTGCTCTCTTCGTCACGACCGCGGTGGAGCACAACCACACGTGGAGGCCGCTTGAGGCGCATGAGCACGCGCAGAGGGTCAGCTACGCCCAGCATGTCCAGCATGGAGTCAATGCCCGATGCGTCGCACGCGGCGATGAAGCGATCGAGCGTCTCGGTGGGCGAACTGCCCAGGGCGGTGATGGCGTTTGCGCCCGCCTCACGCACCATGGCGACTTCTTCGGCGCCGCCATCGGTGGTCTTCGTATCGGCCACGATGGGGCCTGCCCATTGGCGGCGGATGTTGTGGATGCCGGCCATGCCCTCGCGCTTCAAGTAGGGAGTCCCAGCTTCGATGAGAATGCGGTCGCTCCGGGCAATGGCAGGCAGGGTGCGCATGGCCAGGCCCCAGTCATCATTGAAGGCCAGTTGCAGGTAGCGTTCGCCGTTCTCGAGTCTGGCGGGGTGCGCGGACGACACTGTCCGGGCAGCCTGCGCGGTCCTGATCTGATGCAGAACGACGCTGCGCAACATGGCAGCCTACCCCTTGGCCAGTTTCTGCAGCAGCTCCTCGGAGCCACCCGGTACGAAGATGACGATCTTCTCCGATGGGTCGGCGGCGATGTCGCGGATGGTCTGCAAGGTGCGCAGGTGCAAAGCGCCCGAGCTCTTGGCCAGTGTCTCTGCGGCCCTTTGCAGGTTTTCGGCGGCGGAGAGCTCGCCCTGTGAGGCGATGATGACGGCGCGCCGCTCGCGCTCGGCCTCTGCCTGCTTGGCCATGGCGCGCTTCATCTCGGCGGGAAGCTCGATCTCCTGGATCTTGATGGATTCGATGTCAATGCCCCATCCCGAGGTCTCGGCATCCACGATCTTGCGGATGTTGTCGGCGACCTGCTCGCGCTCGCTCAAGACAAAGTCCATCTCGCTGTTGCCGACCACGTCGCGCAGCGCTGTCTGTGTGTATTGGCGGACCGCATAGCCATAGTCCTGGATCTTGATGATGGCATCCTCGGGCCGCTCCACTCTAAAGTACACTACCGTGTTGGCCAGAATGGTGATGTTGTCGCGCGTGATCACTTCTTGCTTGGGGATGTCTGCCGTAGTGATGCGCATGTCCACCTTGCGCATGTTCTGGAACAAGGGAGCGATCCAGGTCGGTCCAGGATTGCGCGTGCCCCTGTAGCGGCCCAGGGTGAACACGACGCCGCGTTCGTACTGATACAGCAGGCGGATGCCCGACAAGGCCCAGATGCCCACGATGAAAAGCACACCCAGTGCCAATATCCAGAAGAAATAGCCCAACATGGAAACACCTCCTTGGCAACAGTCTTCAAGTTACACTTGAATTGTACAACAGGGTTGGTAGGCTGCATGACGCTGAGCCGACAGCTGGCTGACAGGGCCTCGTGTGCAGGCCTTGTGGCTAAGGAGCAGGTCCCTGTTGAAGCAGCTGCATTCCATGCCTTGATGTTCGTGCAGGGACAGTGCTGGCCATCATGATCTGCGAATTCCGCTAGCAACCAACTACGCCAGCCCCAGTTCCATCAACAGGTCGTGCTCAGTGGAAGTTCCACTCGCAAGTTCGTGAAAGAGATCAACGAAGCAGTCAGACAGCTTGGCGTTGGTGTAGGAGATGGCTACTGCCTGATCCTCGCCCGTGAACCATATGGCAAAGCGGTCATCGCCAACTGCGAATATGGGCCCTTGGTAGTTCTGCGGCAGGGAGGAGAAACGCAGTCTTCCCTTCGTCTCTTGTTCGATCCGCTTATAGGTCGCGATTGCCTCCCTGACGCGCCGAGTGAGCAGTGCCGGGTCTGCGGATCTCTCGATCTCGTCACGTGTGTTGGTGGCGCGGTAGAGGTAGATCAGTTCCCGCTCGCGGTCGTGCCTCGCTTTCTCTATCCAGCCCATCAAGGCGTCACGGAACTCCTCTTCATAGAACCCCTTTGGCTCAAAGAAGAAAGAGGGCGTGCGCTGCAGTATGCAGAGACGCTGGCGAGCCAACTCGACGATGCTGGTTCCTAGCTCATACAGATCTTGCCTCGTGGTTGTCACCTTCACCGACTCTGAAAGCCTGCGCTCAATCTCCTCAATGATTCCCTTCTTGAGCTCGGCCTCAAAATCCTCCAGAGTCCGATAGTGCTTGTAGAAACGGATGCACGCTTGATTGGCCTCAGTTTGAGTCATTCTCCTGATCTTGCCCAGGAACGCGGCTAGCCTGCGCTCCCTCTTCTCGTACTCGCGTGCTAGCTTTACGAAGATCAGAACAGGTTTGTTTGCCCTCGTGGCCTCCTCGTACTCCCGCAGGACGGGTGGACGGAGGGTCTTCCAGACCACCAAAACGAACAGGTCACAGCTTCTGACCTCATCAAGGTAAGAATCTTCGAGGTCTTTGCTCATCGCAGGCAATCCCTCGAAGACCGAGGGTTGGAGGTTGAGGTCCCTGATCACCCTGGAGGCAACTTCCCTTTCATATTCCAGTTCCTCCAAGGCTGAACTGATGAATACTCTAATCTTCGCCATCGTCTGGCTCCCTTACTGCAAACCCGCGTCAGAATTCACGTTCCACCATGTAGTTTGCCCAGCTCAGTAGGAGTCCCTTGTGCAAGGAAGGAGGCAGCACCTCGAGATGACTCTTGCCTTGCTCAATGAGCTTCCGCGCAAGGTCTCGTGTATGGTCGATACCACCTAGGGACCGAAGGACAGCGGTGGCCTCCTCTATCTGCTTTAGGGTGGCTGACCGATTGCCAAGAACCGAGAGCATGGTGCCTTTCTGGTCCTTGTTGGCGCTCTGGAAGGCGTAATGGACGATAGTCGTCCTTTTCCCTTCTCTTAGGTCGGAGCCGACTGGCTTGCCCAATACGCTTTCGTCCCCAATGATCCCCAGGATGTCATCCTGAAGCTGAAAGGCGATTCCGCATTTTGTGGCGAACTGGGTCAATGCTTCGATGAATGGGTGATTGGTGTCTTCGGTCTCAAGACCAATCATTGCCCCTGCCTGGGCGGCATACTCGTACAGCACACCGGTCTTGCCCCACAGCATTCGGAGAATGGCTTCCTCGCTCAGCGTATCGATCGGCGACTGAGAGAATTGAATATCTAGGGTCTCCCCGTCAACCAGGTTTCTGATTACGTATGTCTGCAGTCTTTGAATAAGCCTCACAACCAGAGGCGCGGCAACGTGCATTCCGGTGTACAGCTCGGACAACAGCGATATTGCCCAGCTGTGCTGGATATCTCCAGCGAGGATCGCGATGGACAGCCCATAGTGGTTGGCATCAACCGGGTCATAGCCTAGCCTGAGGGCCTTTCTGGCCCACTCTTCATGCACTGTGGGTGCCCCGCGGCGCTTGGTGTCCCTGTCGATAATGTCGTCATGGACTAGGGTCCAGGTATGGTAGACTTCTACGGCCGCAGCTGCTGGTAGAGCCCTCTTTTCGTCGCCACCCACCGCACCACAGGAAAGAAGCAGGACAGCGGGCCGAAGGGTCTTGCCCCCCATTCGGATGTAGCTGTATACGGCATCCCTTATGTCGGGCGGGGTCAGGCGCTGCCTGTAGTCTTGTGACTCCAGATATGCATAGACCATCTCCCGGCGCTTGGTGAGTTCATTGTCAAACGTCGTGTCAGCTTTCGACGTGCTCATTGTCCTCCCCCGGCGAAGTCAGCCCCGTTCTCGGAATGCATTGATCAATCGAGATTCGGCCACGATCGGGTTGCAGCCCCGACATAGAGACTATCTCCAGCGGTGCGCACTTGAGAGCAGGGATATCGGGCAAGCCTGCTGTGAACATGGCAATGCGCAGGCCTTCTATCAGCACCTGCAGCTCCTCTTCCACTGCCCTGGCCGAAAGTGTGGCCGGCCTCAACAGTGGCAGCGCCATGCCAACGAGGTTTGCGCCGAGCGCAATGGCGACGGCGGCATGCGTTCCAGAACGGATGCCGCCACTGGCGATGATGGGCAAGTTCGGCGCACCCTGGCGGGCCTGAACGATGGCTTCGGCGGTGGGGATTCCCCAGGCGGAAAAGGAAGCGGCCACGCGCGCGCGGATTGAGTCAGCAGCACGATGCCCTTCTACCTGGCTCCATGAGGTGCCGCCCGCGCCGGCGACATCCAGTGCAGAGACGCCGGCCTGGGCCAGTTGGCCGGCCACAGTCTCGGATAGGCCCCAACCTACCTCTTTGACGATCACAGGCACGGGCAGCGCGTGGCACACGGCCTCGATCTTCCCCAGCAGGCCTGCGAAATTGACGTTGCCCTGGGCTTGCAGGGCCTCCTGCAAGGGGTTCAGGTGCAGAACCAGCGCGTCGGCCTCAATCATCTCCACCGCGCGCTGGCATTCGGAGACGCCAAAGCCGTAGTTGAGCTGCACTGCGCCGAGATTGGCGAGGAGAGCTATGCTGGGCGCCACATCGCGCACGCGGTAGGTGTCTGCCAGACGCCGGTCCACCAAGGCAGCACGCTGCGACCCCAAGCCCAGGGCCAGGCCAAGCGCCTGTGCAGCTCTGGCGAGATTGCGGTTGATGCGTCGTGCTCCTGGCGTCCCGCCCGTCATGGCTGAGATCAATACGGGCGCTCGCAGAGCCTTGCCCAGGAAGCACGTGTCGAGACGCACTGCCTTCAGATCCAGCTCCGGCAGTGCGCAGTGGCGCAGTCGCAAGCGTTCCAGCCCGGAAGGAATCCGCCCGGCGACGTCTTCTTCCTGGCAGATGCGGAGGTGGTCCTGTTTGCGCCTGGCATGCACGGTCGACATCTATGCCGCATCCTTCATTTGTAAGCGGTGTTGCTACTGTTGGAAGATCTCCAAACTATCTTACGCTGCCTGGCGAGCGTTGTCAAACCTAGTTGACGATGCAGCGTAAGGCGCGTATACTTGCGGCATTCGACCAAGGAGGCAGCGGAAGTGAGTGTTTTCGAACGTGTCAAGACCATCATCGTGAATCAATTGGGCGTTGATGCGGCCAAGGTCGTGGCCGAAGGCCGTTTCCGGGAGGACCTCGGAGCGGACTCGCTAGATCTGGTCGAGCTCATCATGGCGTTTGAAGAAGAGTTCGGCGGTCAGATCTCAGATGAGGAAGCCCAGGGCATCAAGACCGTGGGCGAAGCGGTAGCCTACCTGGAGACCCACGGCGTCAAATAGATGCCAGAAGCCAGTCACTGCCCGATGATGCGGGCGCCAGAGGCGTGACCATTCCCGCGTGCGCATGGCTGGCCGACACAGAGCGAAAACCAGCCAACGACAGCGTGCAGGGGACTGTGCACTCGTGACCTGAGTCGCGCTCGCTGCCTGCCAATCGCTCAGCGTTCTCCTGAGCGCTGTTGAGGCTCCTCTCGAAAGGCGCCATCACCCGTGGCTTCTGCTCCCTTTTCGCAGACAGATGACTGGCCCTGCGTGTGGCGGCCTGCGCTTGGGGGCGAACAATGGTAAGCGTGGATGTAAGGCGTTGTGCGTTCTGTGGATCCTGCGTGAGCGTGTGTCCGGTCAATGCGCTCGACCTGAGGGAGACGCGACTGATTGTTGCCGAGACATGCATTGAGTGCAACTTGTGCCTGTCCGCCTGCCCGATGGGGGCATTGATTCCTGCCGGAGAATGCTTGCCTGCTGAGCCTCCCATCCGCGAAAGCTACGACATCGTGGTCATTGGCGCCGGACCAGGCGGGGCGCTTGCGGCGCGAGAGGCGGCATCGCTCGGATGTTCAGTTTTGCTTCTAGAGAAGCGACAGGAGATCGGGTCCCCGGTGCGATGCGCCGAAGGCATTGCCAGCGAGTCTCTGGCGCGATTCATCGCGCCTGATGCGGTATGGATCTCGGCTGAGATCCGCAGAGTGAGCATCGCATTGGCGACGCGCGAGCAAGAGAAGACCTGGGCTTCGCAGGTTCCTTCGGAGCAGCATGTGGGCTATGTGCTGGAACGTCGCGTCTTCGACCGGGTTTTGGCTGAGCAGGCAGCACGCGCGGGCGCACGCGTGGAGGTCAAGACAGCGGCGTTGGGCCTGCTGCTGGATGGGGATGCGGTCAAGGGTGTGGTGGCGGAGGGACCTTGTGGCAGGCGAGAGATCGCCGCGCGCGTGGTAATAGGGGCAGATGGCATCGAGTCCAGGGTAGGAGCTTGGTGCGGGCTGGATACCACCTTGCCTCTGGGGGACCACATGGCGTGTGCCCAGTTCTTGCTGTCGGGGATAGATGTCGATCCGCAGTGTACTTACTACTACTTGGATGCAGAGGTCGCACCGGGCGGCTATGCCTGGGTCTTCCCAAAGGGCGAAGGCCGAGCAAACGTGGGTCTGGGGGTAGAAGCGTCCCTCAGTACCCATTCTCCGCTCGACCTTCTGACGCGGTTCATTGAGCAGCGCTCATGGCTTGCGCAAGGCAGCCCTGTTACGCTGATCGCAGGCGGGGTGCCGGTGGGGCTGCCTCCTGCGCGCATTGTCACACATGGCTGCATGTTGGTGGGCGATGCCGCACGCCAGGTGGATCCGCTCACTGGCGGGGGCATTGCCAACGCCATGGCGGCGGGAGTCTTGGCCGGCAGGGTAGCAGCCGAGGCGGTGGCTGCCGGCGACGTGTCGCAGCATGCTCTGCAGCGCTATGAGCAAGCATGGAATGCCGGACCGGGTCGACAGATGCTACGAAATTACCGCCTGCGTCAGCGTTTTCCGAGCGGCGAACGCATGAGCGAGCGCTTTGCAGGCGTTTTCGCGATGGCGGTGGGCGGGGCCAAGTAGCCTCGCACAAAGGGGTGAGACGTGTCACAGGTGAGCATTGTCACAGACAGTTGCGCAAGCCTTCCGGACGAGGTCTACGGGCAATACGGGATTGCGATGGTGCCGTACTATGTGCACATCGGCCAGCGCTCACTGCGGGATCTGGTGGACATCACACGCGAGGAGCTGCTTGAGCACCTGCGAACTGCTGCTGAGATTCCCAAGACGGCCAACCCCGGCCCAGGGGACTATCTGGAGGCTTTCCGAACTGCAGCAGAGCGCTCCAAGGATATCATTTCCATCCACATGACTTCGCTTGGAAGCGGTGCATTTCAAGCAGCATCGGTGGCCAAGGAGATGGCGCTGAAGACGCTCGGCGACCTGCGCATCGAGGTGGTGGATACGCGCAATGTGTCCATGGCGCATGGCTGGATGGTGCTGGAGGCCGCCCGCGCAGCGATGTCGGGTGCAAACACAGACGAGATCCTGGCGCTGATTCAGCGCATGATCCCGGTGACGCGCATGCTGCAGACGGCTGACACACTGCGCTACCTGTACCTGGGCGGGCGCATCGGCAGGGCGACGCATCTGGTGGGCTCGATTCTGAACATCAAACCCATCATCGGCATGGAGGAAGGCGTGATCGTTGCACTGGGGCAAGCGCGCAGTCGGCTGGCTGCATACCGGCGCATGATGGGGTTGATTGCTGATAAGGTGGGCGCGGGCGCGCCGATCAAAGCAGCCATTGTGCATGCGGCGGATGAAGAAGCGGCAATCGAGCTGCGCGACCTGGTTGCGAGAGAATTCCAGTGCGTGGAGATGTTGGTGACCAATCTCTCATCGGCGCTGGCAGTCCATACCGGGCCGGGTACAGTGGGGGTATGCTACGTGCCGATGAGCGTGCTGTAGCGGCAACGTGGCGGGTGGCCTCCAAGGCCATCACCCTGTTGCGCTCACAGTGGAGAGGCCAGGAGCCTTCTCAGCTTCTCTGACGTCTCTACCCACGAGATGTGCGAGAGACCCAGTTTGCGTCGCAGGGCGTCCTCATCCATTCCAGCGCGTAGGTCGCGCACTGCGCAGGTCCAACGCAAGGCCTCAAAAGACAGAATGCGGGCAGGGAATCCAGCGCGTTTTGCGCACTCGTCCAGCACGTACTCGAGGTTGCGAGCAGTACACTCGAACAGCATGCCCGCTGGCTTGTACTGTTCCAGGTACTCCGGAAGCACCGCAACCACGTCGCGGGACAGGCGCAGCCGGCGCTCTTTGAAGCGTCGCTTCATGCTGGCGTAGCGAATGGCCACGGCTGCATTGTGGGGCTCGGAGATGGACAGATCCTGCAAGGCTATGGCCATGCACTCGCCCTTCTTGATGCCCGTTTCCAGCAGCAAGAGCGCCAACAGGTGTGGTCGCGCGTCCGGGCGTTCTGGGTCTCGTCTCCATTTCTCGGTGGCCTGGAGTAGTTGCTGTATCTCTGCATCGGACAACACGCGTTGCAGGGGTGTGATGGCACGCTGATGCACGAGGGGTGCCGCTGGGTCCTCGGCCACCACTCCCTCCTGGGACAGCCATGCGAAGAAGACCTTGAGCGCTGTCAGGCGGCGCTCGAGGGACTTGAGATTGCACGGCACTCCGCGTCGGTGGCGCAAGTAGGCAAGGAACTGCTCCAGTTTGACGGTGCTGATGGCGCCAAGCGTCGCGTCGGGCGGCAGGTAGCCTGCGAGAAGGCCCAAGTCGCTGTCGAAGGCCTTGACCGTGTACAGGCTAAGGCCCTGGGCGAGCATGTGGTCATGGAAGGCAGGCAGCGCGCGTCGCAGGGTTGTGGAGGGGCTCAAGGGAGCCAGGTCGGGGCGGCGGCCGGGCTCGAGGGGTAAGAGGGGCATCTGTTGGTGCTGCACGTCTCCTCCTTCGCATAGCAGTGCCTACAATTCGAGCATAGCCGATATCAGCATAGCTGTCAAGCAGGGATTCTGATGTTGGAGCGTGAGTCCGGGCATGGCGATGACTCGTGTCCCGGGCCCGGGAATTCCACTTGCTGTGCGCAACGTGGCCTGATATAATGCTGCGGGGGGCAAACACCCGGAATCGTGAATGCGGAGGCCTGCGTTGCGGAGCGCAGCCCCCCCAGCTACTGCCCGGCAGAGGTGACTGTGAGGACCGCCTGTTGACTAGCACGTAGAGGAGGTGAGCAGTGCTGCCATTGAACGATGCTTCTCGACGACCACTGCGTTTCCCGGTCATGACGGTGTGTATCATCGCGGTGAACGCACTCGTGTTTCTGTTGGAGTTGCTCCTGGGCGACGCCTTCATCTTGCGCTGGTCACTCGTGCCGGCCGCAATCGTGGCCGGACGAGATTGGCCTAACATCCTGACTTCTATGTTCTTGCACGAAGGATGGATGCATATCCTGGGCAACATGCTGTTCCTGTGGGTTTTCGGGCCGGAGATTGAGGACGTGATGGGGGCGGGCCGTTATCTCGTCTTCTACCTTCTGGGCGGTCTGGCAGCCACCGTGGCGCAGATCGCCATCGAACCGTCCTCTACGGTGCCGAATCTGGGCGCGAGTGGAGCAATTGCTGCTGTGATGGGCGCATTCCTTATTACCTATCCGCGAGACCAGATTCGCACCGTGCTGCTGATTGGATGGTTCGTCCGCGTAACCTTTGTGCCCGCGGTCCTGTTGGTCGGCATTTGGTTCCTTACTCAGGTGTTCAGCGAGGTCGGATCGGTGGTGGACACTCAGGCGGACGGTGTGGCATACATGGCGCACATCGGGGGATTCCTGTTCGGCCTTGTGTTGAACCGCCTGTTTGAAACCAGAGAGAGGCGTTCCGAAGAGGGGCTGGACTAGGAGATGGTTAGCGTGTTTGTTCAGAAGCTGTGATGGTGCTGGTCTACGCCTCGCTTGGCGTGTCGCCAGCGCCGGCAACGCTGGTCGTACTGGCCCTTCGTGGCCTCAGTTGCTGGTTGCCGATGCTCATCGGCTTTGCCCTGTTGCACAAGGTTCGGTCGTTTGGGGCACAGGAGCGCAGCCGAAGCCGCATCTGGAGCCTGCATGCTGCGGCCTTGATCACGGCAGCGGCGGGAGTTGTCAACGTCTGGTCGGCGGTGACGCCATCGGTCAGGGTCCGATTCCAGTTGCTGGAGCGTTTCTTGCCGGTTGAGGCGCGGCACGGGGCTCGATTGGGTGCTGCTCTGGCTGGGTTCGCGCTGCTCATGCTGGCGCGCGGCCTGTCGCGGCGCAAGCGGGCGGCATGGCTCTTGACGATCGTGGTGCTGGTTGTGTCGGCAGTCAGCCACCTGGTGAAGGGGCTGGACTACGAAGAAGCGCTGCTGATGACGGCGTTGCTGGTCTGGCTGTGGGTGCAGCGAACGGAGTATCATGCCCGTTCGGATGAAGCTTCTGTGTGGCAGGGCGCCAGGGCGCTGCTGGCGGCGGGCGCGTTCACGTTGGCGTACGGGATCGCGGGCTTTTACCTCCTGGATCGGCACTTCTCGGTGAGCTTTGGGCTGGGTGCGGCGCTGAAGCAGACCGTTGTCATGTTCACGCAGTTCTACGATCCAGGGCTGCAGCCGCTGACCGGCCTAGGGAGGTACTTTGCCGATTCCATCTATGCGGTTGGAGCGGTGACGTTTGGCTATGGCGTGGTGATGCTTCTCAGGCCAGTTCTGGTACGGCAGCCAGCAACGGTTGAGGAGCGGGCGCGGGCCAGGGCCATCGTCGAGGCCCACGGCCGCTCGTCGCTGGCACGTTTTGCCCTGCTCCCTGACAAGACGTACTACTTTAGCCCCGGCGGCTCTGTGGTGGCCTATGTGCCAAAGGGGCGCATTGGCCTGGCCCTGGGTGATCCGATCGGCCCGGCCGCAGATGCGCGCTCCACGATCGCAGGTTTTCGAGATCACTGTGCGCGCAATGACTGGCAGGCGGTGTTCTATCAGACTCTGCCAGACCTGTTGCCCTACTACCAGGCCGAAGGCATGCAGCATGTCAGTGTCGGCCAGGAAGCCATCGTACGGCTGGAGGCTTTCCAGCTCGAGGGACACGAGAACAAGGGGCTGCGTTCGGCTGTCAACCGCCTGACAAGGCTGGGATACCGTGCGGAGATGCTCGATCCACCCCTGTCTGAGTCTGTGGTCCGGGAACTGCGGATCATCAGCGACGAGTGGCTTGGGCTGGTCCATGGTGCTGAGAAGCGCTTCTCGCTCGGTTGGTTCGAGGAGGCGTACATCCGCGGCAGCAGGGTCATGACTGTGGCTGATCCAGGAGGCGCGGTAGTCGCTTTCGCCAACGTCCTTCCGGAGTATCAATTGAAGGAGACGTCTGTGGACCTGATGCGCCACCGGCGGCAGGTGGAGCATGGGGTCATGGAGTTTCTGTTTGTCGCGCTGTTCGACTGGGCCAGGAGAAGCGGCTATGCCACGTTCAATCTCGGCCTGAGCGCCCTGGCAGGAGTGGGGGAGCACTCGGGCGACGCGGCTTTGGAGCGCGCCATGCACTATGTGTATCAGCACGTGCGTCAGTTTTATGACTTTCAGGGGCTGCATCAGTTCAAGGCCAAGTTTCAGCCAGAGTGGTCGCCTCGGTATCTGGTGTTCCCTGGTCCTGCCAGCCTCCCAGCGGTCGCCGTTGCGCTGATCCGAGCTGACTCAGGAGACGACTTTGTACGAACGTATGCGAGATCGGTTATTGCGGGAGCATAGGATCGTCCGCCCCAGGAACACAACAAAGGTGAAGGGAAGCGCAGCATTGCTTGGCATTGCACTTGGGGCAGTGATCTGGTCGTGTGCTGCCCCGAAGCGACTGGAACCGCAATCAGCAGCGCCGATCGTGTCTGCCGAATGCACGTCCACTCTTGTCCCCGCGAGTCCAACACCGCTCCCGTCAGCAACCTGCGCGCCGAAAGTGGCGAGCGTGCCCAGCACTGCAAGCGTGTTCACGCCGACGGTCGGATTCAAAGACCTGAGCGCACAGACGTATATCACCGACGTCTGCACGTACCTTCGAGAGCGCTGGGACCCGCAGAAAAGTGCTCCGGGAACGGTGGTGGTGCCGATTATGTTCCATACCGTGTTCGAGGGCCTTCCCTACCGTCCGGGCGATACACACATCCCCGCAGAGGACCTGGCGCGTACGGTCGAGGTCGCGAGGCAACTTGGCTATCAAACGGTTACTGCGGAGCAGCTTGCGGGCTTCCTCGAGCACAACGTGCTCATTCCGAAGCGGTCGATGATCTGGATTCTGGACGATCGGCACCCCGACATGATCGAGAAGTACTTTGCGCCCATCGCGCGCGAGAACCACTGGACTGTCACCCTGGGCTGGATCGTTGGTGACACGGGCAAGCGGCCGGGTCTATGGAAGCAGATGGAGGACTTGAACGCAACTGGCTTGCTCGACGTTCAGTCGCATGGGTACACACACCTCTACGTACGGCCCGACACTCCAGAGGCACTGATTCGCCAAGAGGTGTTTGGACCCATCGCTGTGACGGAAGAGCACTTTGGACACACCCCGCTTGCCTTTGTCTGGCCGGGAGGCAACTTTACCAAGGTGGCGGTGGGATTCGCACGTGAGGCGGGTTACAGGCTTGGATTCACTGCGCGTGAGCGTGGGCCGTTAATGTACGACTGGATTCCTCTGGGCCCCCAGGAGAGAGAAATGCAGGACCCGCTCATGGTACTGCCTCGTTTCTGGGCGCGCCCGGAACTCCCGGAAATATTGCGCAAGGCGGCAGAGCTGGGCGACGAGGCTGAGCAATGGTCGCTGGCGCGCTATGCGCAGGAGGCGGATCTATGCCGCGAGCTGTGCGGTTGCGAACTGCCGTCCCCAGGATCGAACGACTGAGGGCGGTTGACGACGGCATAGCACGGGTTGGGCGGGTAGTACTGGGAGAGTGTGCACTTGGCAATCGCGTTGTGGACTGCGCTGGCATTCGCCTGCGGCGCCATGCCTCTGTCGGTGTGGCTGGGCCAACTTGCTCTCGGCAAGGACATCCGCAGCTATGGTGATGGAAACCCTGGAGCTGCCAATGCCTGGCGCGCTGGTTCTTGGCGACTGGGCGCCCCAGCAGTCGCGCTGGATTTTCTGAAGGCGGCAGTGCCCGTGAGCCTGGCCAGGTCCTGTGGCAGCGTTTCGAGCTGGAGGCTTGTGCCAGTGGCGTTGGCGCCGGTTCTTGGGCATGCCTTTTCCCCTTGGCTGGGCTTCCGCGGAGGCAAGGCTGTTGCCGCCACGTTTGGCATTTGGAGCGCGCTGACTCTGTGGGAGGCGCCGACAGTTCTGGGGCTGTGTCTCCTGGCGTTGGTGTTGCTGCAGAGTGTGGACGCCTGGTCCACGCTGCTTGGGATGTTTGGCCTGTTGCTGTACTTGTTGCTGCGCCATGCGGATGCGCCCACTCTGGCAATCTGCTCAGGCAACGTGCTCGTATTGGCGTGGAAGCATCGCAGAGATCTCCGGCAACGTCCGCGCGTGCGACCATACCTTCTGAAGGCCTTGAGGCGCCGGCCATGAGCTATTTCTGGACGGGACACCAGACAAGCATCATTGCGTTCCTTGGCGTGCTGCTGGCGATTGCTCTGAGCAATCTGCTGACATGGAAGCGGCTTGAGCGCTACCCGCCGGCAAGTGTGTTGCCGAGAGTGTCCGTGCTCTTGCCAGTGCGCAACGAAGCACAGAACGTGGGACCGTGTCTGCGCTCTCTGATGCTGCAGGACTATGGTGAATATGAGATCCTGGCACTGGACGACGATTCTCAGGATTCTACCGCGAGCGAGCTGGCCAGGCTTGGAACCGAAGAACCCAGATTGCAGGTGCTGAAAGGCAAACCGCTACCCGACGGATGGCTCGGCAAGCACTGGGCATGCCACCAGCTTGCAGAGGCAGCCAGTGGGGAGCTGCTGCTGTTCGTGGATGCGGACACGCGCCACGCGCCCACTGCCCTGCGCCATGCGGTGTCGGCGCTGGAGGCGGAGAGAGCGGACCTGTTGGCGGTGATGCCACGGCAAGAGGTAGTCTCATGGCCTGAGCGGCTGGTGGTGCCCATCATGCCATGGAGCTTCTCCTCGTTTCTTCCTGTATCGCTGGCCGAGCGCGTCAGATGGCCTGCTCTTTCCATTGCAGTAGGGCAGTTCATGCTCTTTCGCCGCAGGGCGTACCAACAAGTGGGCGGACACGCGGCGGTGAGGCGAGATGTCGTGGACGATCTGGCGCTTGGGAAGCGCATCAAGGCCGCCGGACTGAAGTGGCGCTTCGTGGATGGTCAGCAGGATGTGAGCTGCCGCATGTACCACGGCCTTGAGGTGGCGGACGGATTGGGCAAGAACCTGTATGCAGTCTTTGGCTACAATGCTCTCCTGTTCATCTTCGTCTGGCTGTGGCTGGCAATGGTGTTCTGTGAGCCACTCGTTTGGTTGGGGCTTGCGGCAACGGGGAGGTCGATCCCAGCGGACGCGACGAGGTTGGCGTCCATTAGCGTGCTGCAGTCAGTGTTGCTCTGGGGCATGGCGAATTGGCGCTTCGGATTCCCTGCCTACCTGACGCTATTCTATCCTCTGAGCATACTGACGGCCCTGGGCATCGCCATCCGTTCCCTTGTGCTCACTACTGGAGGACGTGCGACCTGGAAGGGACGGGTACTGTCCGGACAAAGGGGGCGCTGGTGGGGCATGGGGAAACAACAACCGCCATCGCAATAGCGCGGTGAGCCTAGCATGGCACATTCACTACTTCTTGCGAAGCAATGGGCACTGTACGATGGGCAGGAATTTGAACGCGCGTGGCGGGAGACGCGCGCCATTCTGGATGGACTGCATGGTGAGGATCAACGCGATGCACAGCGTCTAGGCGGCCTGTGCTGTTATCGTCTCAAAGAGTACAATGAAGCGACGCTTTGCCTCGAGCAGGCTTGTCAAGACAGCACTGACTCCAACGATTGGCTGTGGCTGGCGTTGGCGGCGACGCGGCGCGGTAGGCTTGAGGAGGGTGCGGCGGCCTTTGAACAGGTGCGCATCTGCCAGCACGTGGCCAAGTTCTCGCAACCCCCAGGCTTCTACACACAGATCTACAGCTATGCCATGGTCTTGTGTGATGTGCGCGCGTGGACGCGGCTGATGCCCCTCCTGGATGAACTGGCCAAGGCCTACGCACGTATCGGCAGCACGGACACGGCGCTTCTGTACCGGCAGGGCATGCCGTTCCTTGCCAGCTTGCTGGCCCTGGCGGTGCGCTTGTTCAGCGAACAACAGCAATACGTGCAAGGTCTGGCATGGCTACAGCAGTTAGCTCTGGCTCTCGATGACGAGGGTAAGCGCCAGGCGAGCAGGGCCATGCATGCGCTGCGGGAGGCCGATGCGCGGGGCGAAGTGGCTTGATGGCACGGAGCGTTTGCCTTGCGCGATGTGCTGCGCTATAATGATTGGCGTGCCCCTGTAGCTCAGTGGATAGAGCGGCGGCCTCCGGAGCCGTGCGCGGGCGTTCGAGTCGCCCCAGGGGCGTTGCACGGACGCAGCAGGCCGATCTGATCTTCAACCTGGTCTTTTTCGTGGTGCTGACGTCGGTCCTGTTGCAGGGAACCTCGATACCCCTCGTCGCCCGTTGGCTGGGCGTGGACGCCCCAGTGCTGCCCAAGCGGCTCTACCCCATCGAGTACACGCCGATGGGCGGCTGGAAGAGCGAACTGAAAGAGTGGACCGTGCCTTGGGGCGCGCGCGCGGATGGCCGGGCCATCGTGGAGCTAGGGCTACCCGACGAGTTCCTGGTGGTGCTGATTGTGCGGGGGAATGGCTTTGTCCTGCCCAGCGGGGGAACGGTGGTGAGGGCGGGTGACACGCTGCTGGTGCTATCGGAGAAGGGGCCGTACGAGGAGACTATCGAACGGATTGGCCGCGTGGCGCCGGCGGTTCGATTGCAGGAGACCCCCGAGGCACATCCGTAGCTCGCAGGGGCGTTCTCGTTGACCAGGGCATTTGCTTCATCTCGGTAACTGTGCTATAATCTCCGCGCCTTGCCCCCGTAGCTCAGTTTGGATAGAGCAGCGGCCCGCGGAGCCGTGTGCAGGCGTTCAAGTCGCCTCGGGGGCATTTTTCTTTCCCCAGTGGTTTGTGCGCAATCGCCGTGACCTTTGATGCTGAACCTGCTGCAGATGCTTCGGTGTGTGTCTGCATGCCCGCCAGTCTGCTTCCCGCGATCGATCCAATTGCTGCCCAGCTTGCGCCAACTTGCGTCAGGAAAACGTTGCAGTTGCGTCCTAGATGTGTGAACAGTTCGTTAATCCCAGCAGCGCTGCTGGTCAATTCCTCGTGCTGCGTACGGGCATTGCAGCAACCCTCTATCTACCCAGTTGACACTGTGGTGATACCATGCTACAAAGGCAGTGAAGTGGATTCGTGGCTGAGGGCGGGGATTGGGGGCAGAGGAGGCATGCCGTGGGGCGAATAACTTGGAAAGGGAGCCTCATGCTGGCGCTAGCCGCCAGCATGGTATTCAGCAGCGCCGTCGTAGCCCAGAACCACGACGGGTTCGCTGCGACGACCCTCGCAATACCCAAGGTCCCTGACAAGGCTCCGACCCGCAAAGTTACGCCCAAGTCTCCTGACCTCGGGTTCATCGCCCCTGAACTCGACCTCTCACATCTTGGTAGGCACGCGCCGTGCAGACTTGGCCTCCAAGATGCACCTCCCTCACGACTGGATTGGCGCGAACAGGGCAAGGTCAGCCCGGTGCGAAACCAAGGAGGATGCGGATCCTGTTATGCATTCGGCGCCGCTGCCAACATAGAGTCCAGGCTTCTCATGGATGGAGCAGGGTCGTTCAACCTGTCGGAGAACAATGCCAAAGAGTGCAACTGGGAAGAGTTGAATGACTACCATTCTGGGATCTACTACTGGGGAAGCTGCCATGGCGGCAACTATGAGATGGTAGCGAACCTACTCACGCAGAAGGGCGCCGTGCTCGAGTCATGCGATCCCTATGTCGCCAGCGATGTGGCCTGCAACACAGGCTGCTCGCCCGTGAAGACCTTGTTGGGCTGGAACATGATCAGCGATGGTTGGGTGCCATCTGCAGATGTGCTGAAGGGCTACATCATGGCATACGGTCCCGTGTATACGACGCTGTATGCCAGTTTCGCTGATTTTGGCTCCTACGACGGTTCCTACACTTTGTACTACACAGGCACGCAGTCGCCGAACCATGCCGTGCTGATCGTGGGATGGGATGACAGCCTCGTTCACGCTGGTGGCCAGGGGGGCTGGATCGTGAAGAACAGCTGGGGCACCAACTGGGGCGGCACCTGTGGCTACGGGAGTGAGGGCGGCTATTTCAGCATTGCCTATGGATCCGCCAGTATTGGCATGTTCTCGTCCTATGCCGCAGAGTGGCAGAACTATGACGCTGGCGGGGGCCTGATGTACTACGATGAGGCAGGGGCCTGGCGTGGCGCGTACGGGTACGGCACCACGGGCTGGGGTCTGGCCAAGTTCGTCCCGACCCGCAACACGTATGTCAGCCGCGTCGAATTCTGGACGACGGACGTGACCACTGATGTGGATATCTACATCTACGATAGCTTCGATGGGGCCATGCTCAGCAGCCTGCGCTGGAGCCTGCTGAACCAGAGCTTTGCAGAGGCGGGCTATCATTCTGTGCCTGTGCAGCCGGCATTGCCGGTCTTCAGCGGCAATGATGTCGCGGTGGTGGTCAAGTTCACCAACTCCAGCTACGCCTACCCCATCCCTGTGGATCCAGTAGGGGTTTCGCAGAGCGGGCGCACTTACATGAGCTTTTCCGGTGGCGCAGGCACCTGGTACGATATGCAGGGCAACGACGTGGGCCTCCGCCTGCGCACCTCAGACGGTGCCTCGGGTCCAACGGCCACGTCGACTGCGACCGCCACCAGGACTGCGACAGCGACGGCGACCACGGTGATAGCGACGCCTACGGCGACCAGCACAGCGACGCAGACGAGTGTGGCGACGGTGACGTCGACGCCTGAGGGTGCTGAGGCGACGGTGACGTTGCAGCAGGGGAACGGGGGCTACGCAGGGGCGGAAGACACGTACATAGAGCAGTACAGTCCTGCTTACAACTACTCTGGTGGAGATGCTTTCAAGGTAGGGTACAAGCAGACGCGTGCGGGGCTGTTGGTCTTTGACGTGTCGTCGATTCCGGCGGGGGCGAGCGTCAGTTCGGCGGCGCTGGAGGTGTACGCTGTGGGCTGGAGTGGGAACAACATCAGCTTTGGGGCGTATGCGGTGTTGCGTGGGGCGACGATCGGGCAGGCGACGTGGAACGAGGCGAGCAGCGGGCAGGCGTGGGGCCTGCCGGGGTGCAACGACACGCTGACGGACCGGCGCGGCACGGCAGAGAGCACGCTGACGACGAGTGGGGTGTACAAGTGGTACAGTCTTGACGTGCGAGATTTGGTGCAGGGCTGGGTGAGCGGGGCGTTGGAAAACCGAGGCATACTGCTGCGGCAGACGGTCTCGAGCTCGCTCAGCTTCACCTTTGCCAGTGCAGAGAAGGCAGACACGAGCCTGCGGCCCAAGCTGGTTGTGACCTATCAGGGTGGTGGGTCACCTGCGCCGACCAATACGCCGAGCAGCACACCGACGGCCACGAACCCAGCCCCGCCGACGGCAACAGCTACGGCCACGAACACAGCCACGGCTGTTGCGACCAGCACGGCCACGTCGACTGCGACCGCCACCAGGACTGCGACAGCGACGGCGACCACGGTGATAGCGACGCCTACGGCGACCAGCACAGCGACGCAGACGAGTGTGGCGACGGTGACGTCGACGCCTGAGGGTGCTGAGGCGACGGTGACGTTGCAGCAGGGGAACGGGGGCTACGCAGGGGCGGAAGACACGTACATAGAGCAGTACAGTCCTGCTTACAACTACTCTGGTGGAGATGCTTTCAAGGTAGGGTACAAGCAGACGCGTGCGGGGCTGTTGGTCTTTGACGTGTCGTCGATTCCGGCGGGGGCGAGCGTCAGTTCGGCGGCGCTGGAGGTGTACGCTGTGGGCTGGAGTGGGAACAACATCAGCTTTGGGGCGTATGCGGTGTTGCGTGGGGCGACGATCGGGCAGGCGACGTGGAACGAGGCGAGCAGCGGGCAGGCGTGGGGCCTGCCGGGGTGCAACGACACGCTGACGGACCGGCGCGGCACGGCAGAGAGCACGCTGACGACGAGTGGGGTGTACAAGTGGTACAGTCTTGACGTGCGAGATTTGGTGCAGGGCTGGGTGAGCGGGGCGTTGGAAAACCGAGGCATACTGCTGCGGCAGACGGTCTCGAGCTCGCTCAGCTTCACCTTTGCCAGTGCAGAGAAGGCAGACACGAGCCTGCGGCCCAAGCTGGTTGTGACCTATCAGGGTGGTGGGTCACCTGCGCCGACCAATACGCCGAGCAGCACACCGACGGCCACGAACCCAGCCCCGCCGACGGCAACAGCTACGGCCACGAACACAGCCACGGCTGTTGCGACCAGCACAGCCACCTCGACTGCGACAAACACGGCGACGCCTACTCTGGCGCCGACGGTGACACCTACAGCCAGCGGTGTTGACGTTACGCTGAGCCTGCAGGAGGGGAATGCTGGATACACCGGGGGCCGCGATACCTACATGGAACAGTACAGCGCCAACAGCAACTACGCGGCCCTGGACAGCTTCAGGGTAGGCTACAAGCGACAGTCGGCAGGCCTGTTGGCTTTCGACCTGTCGCCTGTCCCTCGGAGCGCTTCGGTAGTGTCGGCCGTGTTGCAGGTATACGCGATTGGATGGGGTGGAGGCGACATCAGCATCGGGGCCTACGCCGTGCTGCGTGACATGGTGACGGCAGAAGCCACCTGGAATCACTCCAACAACGCGGAGCTATGGGGGTTGGGCGGCTGCAACGACACGCTCACGGACCGGCGCGAGACGGCAGAGAGCACGGTGGCGACCAGCGGGATCAACAAATGGTACAGCTTTGACGTGACGGCACTGGTCCAAGAGTGGGTGAGTGGCGGACTCGACAACAACGGCTTGCTGTTGATGCAAACAACGACCGCGTCCTACCGATTCGTGTTTGCAGCGGCCCAAAAGGGCGATGCCAGTATTCGGCCCAAGCTAGTAGTGACTTACAGGTAGTTGCACACCGACCCGACGGGGCCAGGCTCCTGGTATGGAGCCTGGCCCTTTGTGTTGTGGCAAAAGGCCACGGTTTGCGCTATAATCAGAGTCGCAATTGCGATGTTGAAATTACCGCACTGGGTTGGCTTTGCGTGGTGGCTCTCAAAACCGTCTCACAAGTGCCCATGTTTTCACAACTCGGTTCAGAGGAGTTGGAGCAAGTCGCCGGATACTTGCGCGAACGCACTTTGGCGCCTGGCCAGGTGGCAGTCTGGGAGGGCGAACCCTGTGAAGCAGTGTACATTGTGCTCCGAGGGTTGCTCCGTGTGCGGCGCATGTCCCCGGAGGGCCGGGAGCAAGTGCTATCGTACCTGGGACCTGGCGACGCCTTCAATCTGGTGCCGGTCATGGACGGCGGCTTGAATCCAGTCACAGTAGATGCGGTGAGCGAGACGGTGCTGTTGACCACGACCTGCGACCAGTTCCAGCTCATTCTGCGCACGTGTCCGCAGGTGGCTGAAACACTGCTGAAGCAGTTTGCGGGGGAGATCCGCGCTCTGACGGAGATGGTGGAACAACTGGCGCTGCACACGGTGCGGACGCGCCTGGCGCGCTTCCTCCTGGACAGCGCGGAGATGACTCGGCCGTTACAGGGATGGACGCAGGCGGAGATCGCGGCTCGCATCGGTACGGTGCGGGAGATGGTGGGCCGCACTCTGAGAGCCTTTGCCGATGAAGGGCTGATTCGCCGTGAGCGGGGACGCATCGTGATAGCTGACGTACCGGCACTGGAGCGCGAAGCTGCTCGATAGGTGAGCTTGGTGGCGCCGCTTGCATCGAACAACGAGACATTTGTCACATACAGCACGACATCTCTGTGGTATAAAGAGATGTCGTTGCTTTTCTGGAGGAGACACGGTGGGCCAGCAGAAGATATCGTGCACAGTGGACAAGACGCGCTGCAACCTTTGCGGGCTGTGTGTCGAGGCCTGCCCTTGCCATGCAATCACCCTGCAGGCCGATGGACCGGAGTTTCGCTGTCCGGATGTGTGCGCCGATGCCAATCGTATGGGCTGCTGTGGCTGCATTTGTGAAGAGGTCTGCCCTACGGGGGCTCTGAGCTGTGCGTTTGAGATCGTGCTGGAATAGCTGGCATGTCGTCTGGAGCCGCGGTCTGGGCCGCATTGCAGGTGGCGAAGCGACCCGAAGACAAGGGCCAGCTCATCGTGACGATTTTCCCCGACACGGGCGAGCGTTACTTGAGCACCACTGTATTGAAATGAGGATAGCATGTACAGCGAGCAGATCCTGAGGCACTTTCAGCAGCCCCAAAACATTGGAGAAATCCAAGACGCCGACGGGGTTGGTAGTGCCAGTGGCGGCGAGCATTGCCCTGAGGACCTGGCCTACTTCTGGATTCGTGTACGAGATGGCCGCATCCTGGAGGTCAGGCAGAAGACGAAGGGCTGTCCGGTAGCCATTGCCGCCAGCAGTGTCACCAGCATGTTGGCCCAAGGCAAGACCCTGGAGGAGGCCGAGGCGATTGGGGAGGACATGGTGGTACACGAGTTGGGCGAGGTCCCCGAGCGCAAGCTTGACTCGATTGTTGGACCTCGAGCGCTGTGCGCGGCCATTGCCGATTACCGTAGCAAGCATGCGACAAATCCATAGTAACGTGGAGGCGCAGAGCTATGTCGGATGACATCATCTACCTGGACAACGCCGCGACAACGCGGCTCGATGAGCGTGTCTGGAAGGCTATGCAGCCCCTGTATCTTGAGACGTACGCAGTAGCCACGTCTCAATTCGGCTATAGCCTGGGGATTGAGGCCAAGGACGCTCTGGACGAAGCACGTTCGTCGCTGGCGGGGGCGCTGGGCGCAACGCCGGAGGAGTTCATCTTTACTTCCGGTGCTACGGAGTCGAGCAACATGGCGCTCAAGGGCGTGGCCATGGCATTGGGTGAGAAGAAGGGAAAGCACATCATTACCACGCGCATCGAGGACTTTCCTGTGCTGTACAGCGCGCGTGCCCTGGAAAAGCAGGGCTTTGAGGTAACCTATCTACCGGTGGACGAGCTGGGACGCGTGGATGTGGATCAGGTGCGCAAGGCAATCACCCCGCAGACGATTTTGGTGTCTGTGCAGTCGGCCAATCAAGAGATCGGCACGTTGCAGGACGTGAACGAGATCGCACGGGTGTGCAAGGAGTCAGGCGTTCTGTTTCACACCGACGCCAGCCACAGTTTCATGCGAGTGCCGCTAGACGTGCGAGCCGCGCCGGTGGACCTGGTTTCGGTGACGGCACATCTGATTCATGGACCCAAGGGAATAGGAGGGCTCTACGTCCGCAAGGGGACGCCGATGACCAAGTGGATGGATGGCGGCTTCCAGGAATACAACTTGAGGGCAGGCGAAGAGAACATCCCGGGTGCGGTTGGGTTTGCCAAGGCCGTGGAGCTGGTCACGCCTGAAGAGACGGCTCGGCTCCAGGGAATGCGAGACCAAACCATCAAGAGGCTCCTAGGCATTCCACATTCGCGGCTGAACGGGCACCCGAGCCTGCGACTTCCACAGAACGCCAATGTCTCATTTCGCTTCGTGGAAGGAGAGTCGATTCTGCTGCACCTGGACATGCGCGGCTTTGCGGTGAGCACTGGCTCGGCCTGCTTCAGCCGGTCGCTCGAAGCCAGTCATGTGATCATGGGCATCGGCGGTGACCACGAACGTGCTCACGGATCGGTACGCTTTACTTTTGGCCGTTTCAATCGTGATGAGGATGT
>CAYZKS010000005.1:29323-44541 GCA_964478725.1 uncultured Anaerolineales bacterium | reverse complement strand
CGGCTCCCTTCACCAACACCGCCTCAATCTCACCCACACAATCTGCAACCGAGTCTCGGATTGACAGAGTCTGCCATCTGATGGTACAATGAAGCTAGTCGAGAGGCGCCCGAGTCAGAGACCAATGCGCCAAGCTTGTTAGCCAGTGGACCTCATCTCAGTCATCGAACCCCGTCCACACGTTTGTGCTGGGCGGGGTTACTGCGTTCTGGAAGTGGAACCAGCGCAGTGCAACCAAACGCATCCCTGGTCAGAAAGGAGAAGCAGATGGCCGAGAGTGTGTACAAGATCATTGAATTGGTGGGGACAAGCACGGAATCCTGGGAGAAGGCAGCCGCGGCGGCTGTGGAGCGCGCTTCCCAGACGCTGCGCGACCTGCGAGTGGCCGAGATTGCCCAGTTGGACATAGTGCTTGAGGAAGGCAAGGTGCGCGCTTACCGCGCCAAGGTCAAGCTCTCGTTCAAGTACGAGGGTGGCGGCTAGGTCTGCAGACGCCCGCACGGGCATCACCTTCCAGGGCACTTCCACAGTCAGGCCTCGAGCCCGACTGCACGCGCAACGGCAGGAAGCTTCCAGCAGCCTCTGGCCTGTTCGTCTATGGCCGGCGTTCTGGCAGCTAGTCCAGCGTGGGTTGTGGCACGCGGCCTGGCAGGTTACTGTGCGAGCCTGGTGGAAAGCGCAAGTAGGTCTCGGAGGCTGAGGCTAGGTCCGAGTAGTGGCCTCGGTATGCTGGTGGCAGCAGAGCCGCAAGTTGGTACATGACCTCATCGGCCATCTGCTGGCGCACCTCGCGCGTCACCTTCGCATCGCCGGGATCCAGGTAGAAGGGGTTGCCAACTACGATGTGATAGGGAGTGCGCCGAAGCCGGGACACGTTGCTTCGAAAGCTCTCATACCCGTAGGATGCCACGGGTAAGAGCGGGGCGCCGCTGCGCAAAGCCATGAGCACCACACCGGAACGGCCGCGCTGCAGACGCCCATGTCCGCTGCGATGCCCCTCAGGAGCGACTGCCAGAATGTGGCCCTCCGCCAGGAATTCCAGTCCCCTGCGAATGGCCTGTACGTCAGCCTCGCCTCGTCTCAGGGGGATGCCGCCCGCAAGGTTGAACAGGAAGCGCAAAGCAGGATTGCTCCACGTCTCAGCCTTCGCCAGAGCCGACATCGTGCGTGGCTGCAAGTGGGTGTACAACACTGGGGCATCCAGGAAGTTGATATGATTGGGCACCAAGATCAATGGGCCACGCGCAGGCACGCGCGAAAGCTGCGCATAATCCACACTACACAGTACATGCGATAGACGCCTTATGCCTGTCATGACAACCGCATGTGCAAGTGTCATGCCGCTGCTCCATAAGGAGTGACGAATTCAATCTGTTGGGCCAGAAGCTCCAACTCGATTCGAGTGCCCTCCAGTGACACCGTCTCGCCGTCCGCATGGGCAGGTAGCACACCCTTGTCCGCCGTGATCACCACCCGCCTGGCGCGCAGCATGCTGATCTCGGGCTGCGTGGCTTGGGTGCCCTTCATGAAGTGAGGAATGAGGCCGAATACTCGCACGCGCCCCACTTGCCTGGCAACGCAAATGTCAAACCAGCCGTCATCGGGCTTGCTGTCGGGAGCCATGAAGAAACCCCCACCCAGGCGACGCCCGTTCATCGTGGAGACCATCAGGGCGGGCAGCGTCAGCGTTTGGCCATCGTACTCGATGCGCACCGTCGGCGCATGGAAGTAGAGGAAGACAGTCTTGAGCGTGGCAACGATGTACGAAGGGAAGCCCGTTAGCCACTTGAGCTTCACTGCCTCAAAGCCGACCACGGCGTCAAAGCCGATACCCAACCCGTTGCCGAAATAGCGTCCCTGCGGAAAGAGCCCACCCACCATGCGACCGACATCCATGCTATGCCGCTGCCCTGCAGCTAGAATCTGGCAGCCTTCTTCCAGCGGCCTGTGCAGGCCCATACAATGGGCAAAGTCATTGCCGCGCCCCACGCTCAGAATGCCCATCGCCGGCACCTGTTGCAGACCGGCACCCTTGGCCAGCATCAGGCCGTTCAGAACCTCGTTGGCAGTGCCGTCTCCGCCGACAGCCACCACTACATCAAATCCCTCTTGGGCGGCGGCCTGAGCCAGCTCTGCCGCATGCCACGGCCGCTCTGTACGCACCAGCTCAAACTCCACGCCCTTGTCCTTCAGGGACTGCTCGATGAGAGGGATCGATGCCCCGCCAGCGCCGCGCCCGGATATCGGATTGACAATGACCTTGTGCTTGTTCATCGCCGTCTGCATTCCTTTGTTTTCTTCTGCGCGCAGCTCCACGCGCCACGTGGCGGCTGGCGCTGCAATAGCTGGCCTCAACGTCCTGGCCAGCGGTCCCCAGAGTCTAGAACACCCAAACCACGCGGGAGTGACGCTGACCAGGTCAAGTCACGGGCACAGATTGATGCGAGATTATACAGCAATCCACAACGGAGGCGAAAAGCCGAGGATTCGAGACGCTACTGTGTGATGGGTTTCAACCACATGCAGACCCCGAGGGCTCGCGTGGCCCTCGGGGTCCTGGGGAGACCAGATTCCCTGGATTGCGGCCTGGGGATAGCCTCTACAGTGCCTCGACCACGATCTCGATCTTCGTAGCTACCAGTTGACGCTGCCCGTCGGCCACGGCGATCACGTGTGCCCGCAGGCCTATACGCGGGGTCCCCACGATCTCAGTCTGCGCATTCACCATCACGGGACGGCCGCCGACGACCCAGCGTCCCAAGTAGGTCGGGACGACGGTGGTTTCTGCAGGCAAGTGCAGGATGACGCCAGTCCATTCTACCGGCTCAGGCTCGTTCTGAACCTCAATCAGCAGTGCAACGAGCCTGCCGTCGGGAAGTTGCAGCGCGCGCACCTTTGCCGTCACCCCGACCTCGGCCCGCCCAACGATGCGAGTGCGACGATCCACAGTTACTGTCCGCCCACCGATCACCCATTCGGGATGGCCAATGGACTCGATCAAGCCTTCGAATTCGACGATGGGAGGGCTAGGATCGGGCAGCACTTCAATGCTTTGCGCATGCAGCCCGCCCGCGCTCATACGTACCGCCTCCACCTTGACCACAGCGCCCAAGACCAGCTCGCCGGTGATCTCGGTAGTGCTGTCAAAGTGAATGCGCTGACGGTTGACGATCAGATAGTCCGCGCCCAATTCGGTAACACGCCCGCGAATGACGATAGGCTGTTGGGGAGCTGGCGCCAGTACAACGATCAAGATGGCTTCTAACTCCGACGTGCTGTTTGACGTTGTAGCTAGGCGTAGCGCAAGCACCTCCACCTTTGCGCCCACTTCGGCAGCGCCACGCGTTTCGATGAAGCGCGTACTCTCGACTACATCCACGCTGCGCTGGCCGACGACCCACGTGCCGATCTTGGTATCGCTTGGGCGGCTGACCACCAGCCCCTGCCAACGCACAATGGGTTGCGGCCTGATCGCACCAGGCGTGCCGGTTGGCCTGAGCTCAACCGCGAGGCTGCCGTCGTCAGCTTGGATCACTGGAGCCAGGGTTAACCCTAGCAGAGCCGACAACATACATATGACCAAGAACCACTTCTTGCCTCTCATTCTTGCTGTCTCTCCTTTCTGACTACCCAGATTCGCAGGGATGGATGCTTGGCGTTCGATCGTCACCACACCATGTCGCACTGCGGCTCCTCGCAACTTCGCTCAGAGCAGGCACATCCCACACATCAGGACGCCTGGCCCCGCCCGCGGCATACGGCATGGCCTATCACACCCTGCTGATCAGAAGAGCAGCATGCACGAACCCAAAATACAAAGGCCCCGGGGGTTCCGAGGCCTTGCGATTCGCATCTGAGTCCGGCAATGCAGTCTCAGGAGGTCAGGAGCGTATGGAAACAGGCGTTCCGACTTCCGCCCAATCGAATAGCAGCTTGGCCTCAGCCGTGCCGAGCACGATGCAGCCGTAGGACACCGGCTGACCAAGGTACCCGGACCACAAGGTCCGCCCATTCTGCATGATCGGCAGTGCATGAATGCCGTTTTCGGTCGATCCCGCCCAGTAGATCCCCAGCCAGTGTGGCATCCAGATGCCCCAGGTCGAGCCATAGGCATTGGGAATCTTGCTCTGCACCTGGAATTCGCCCGTGCGCGTATAGTACGGTGCAGCACCGCTTGAGCACACAAGGGAGTAGACGAGGCTCTCACCCGAGTAGGCGTAGAGATGCTGCTCAGACAGATCGATGAGAATGCGCTGGTTGCCCGCGTGCGGAACCAACGCCACACCTGCCTGCGACGTGATTCGCAGTGACTGGCCTACGTAGATACGAGAAGGATCAACAATGCCGTTCAGCCGCGCCAGTTCAAAGGTGGTGGTGCGAAAACGAACAGCAATTGCGCCAAGGGTATCCCCAGCCTGCACGACGTAGGCCTGTCCGGCAGCTGTATCGGTCAGAGTCCCGCTGGAGCTCGGAATAACCAGACGCTGCCCTGGGTAGATCCATTGATACTTCGACAGGCCATTGGCCTGCAACAAGGCCAGCAACGTCACCCCATTGCGCAACGCAATCCCACTCAGGGTATCGCCTCGTCGTATCACATAGACGCGGGTCGAGACCGACGTACCAGGTTCGCCTTCGCTGCCTGGAATGAGAAGGCGCTGCCCTGTGTACAGGACACTTGCATCGCTTAGCCCGTTCGCAGCTACCAAGTTGCCCACCGTCATGCCATAGCGTGAGGCGATCGACCACAAGGTGTCACCGGCCTGCACCACGTGAATTCGCTGGCCCTGAGCCGAGACACTCGCCACAGGCAGAGCGACGGCCACGCCCACAACCACGAGCAAGATCCCTATCAATCTTTGCCAACGTCGCACAACGTACACGGCTTCACCTCGGTACGCCACTACGGCAACAGGTCAGGTGTGCTGACTCCTAAGAGACACAACGGTCACTACTCTGCTACCAATCTCGCCATGCATTGTAAACAAAACGCGCAGAATGTCAACCGCGCGCGTTCCTGGAGCGCCAATTCCCCCCTGAGCATGATATCCCCACTGCTCGGCGTCTCCTGGTGGTCGGAACAGTACGCCGAACGGGCCTTACCCCGGTGCGGAATCAAGCCCTGGGCTGGGTTGTGTTCAGCTTGAGCAAGCGTGAAGCGTGCGGCGCCAGCAGGCCAAGCTCAAGCGTACCTTCGCGCGCCGACACGGGCTCGCCTCTCCACACATCGGTGAAGGACGCGCTGGCATCCAGCACACCCTGTAGATAGGGTAGAAGCCGCGCCGATTTGTGCACTGCATGGTCCTGGAAGTTGAATACGGCCAGATAGCCGCGCGAGTTGAACACCAGCTCCGGAATCTCGCGCTCCATGTAGTCCAACGCCCAAGTCCTTCCGTGGTCACACTCCCGCACCAGCCGCTCTGCTTCGGCCATGCGCACCCAAATCGCCTCCGGCAGCTGGGCAAGCCTATCCGAGATGATGTACATGCCGCCAGTGATGATAATGGCATTCGCCAGTGAAAGACGCTCGTCTGGCGTCAGGCGAGTCTCACTGTCCCGCACTAGTAGGCAATCTGGGTCATTGACCCACAGCCGGCGGTGCATGGGGGCACGGTTCAACATGTTGCGAATGGCGAACTTGCAGCATAGCGCGTGCGGGTCGCGTGTAAGGTGGTAGCGGTACTTGGCAAACCAATAGGGTGCCACGTCCGGTCCGATGCGCATGGCGTCTGCAAAGCCCCGCGCAGGCGTCAAGGGCGAACCACACCCCAGGACAAACACATCATCGCCCGCTGCCTCACGGATGATGCGATAGCCCAACGACAGCCGCTCAGCCGCACACAGCGTGGGATCATGGGCCGCAGCATCCAGGCACGCTCCATAGAGAAAGTCCAGCTTCAGGTAACGGTAGCCGTAGGTGTGAACAAGCGTCCCGATCCACTGCCTCAACTGTGTCTGAAATCCGGGGTGGGTAGTATCCAGTCCATAGAAGCGCCCCTCAATCCCCCAACCAGGGTTCCAGCCCGCCAGAGCCGGCTTCCCCGCCCTGTCCTTCAAGAACCACTCGGGATGCTGGCGAAAAAGCTGCGAGTTGCGCCGGGCCACGAAGGGAGCCAGCCATACACCAGGGAGCATGCCGCTGTCCCGTATGCGTTTTGCCACGGGGCTCAGATCGTGCGCAAACCTGTCATTCGTCGTCAGCCAGTCACCCACAGCGGTCTCATAGCCATCGTCGAGCACAAAGAAGCGCCAGTCGACATGGCGGCCGCGGGCAGCGGCCAGGTTCTCGTCCAGGTCGCTTTCCGCCACCTTGCCGTAGTAGTAGTACCACGAACACCAGCCTGTGGGGAGTTCGTCGAGCACGGACCGCTCCACACGGGTCTCGTCGAAGTAGCGGTCCTGCACTCGATTGGCATGTGCGTCGGCAATCAGCACCCACTCATCCAGAGCAACCCGGCCACCGGACGGCAACAGTTGGCCGCCCAAGTCGTGGGTGACCTCCAGACGTGCACTGGCATCAGGGCTCCCACTCAGTGCTGCCCGCAGGTAGACAAACTGCCGAAAGCCACCGGTTTGCCCGAGCAACAGATACACGTGCTCGTCCAAGTTGCCCATCACCGCGAACATGTCGGAGGTGAACTCGCCGCGCCTGCCCGTAGGTAGGTTGCGCGGGTTGTCTTGTTGCACGGTCATGGCTGGCAAGATGGGGACCATCTGGCGCTCGGCTGGCTGAAACGAGCGAGTCTCGGTCCAGGACTGGTAGCCATTCCTGAAAAACGACAGCCTGCCCGACGCATGCCCCAAACGCGCTACCCGCATTTCGAGCGCAACCCTCTCCACGTTCAGATCGTGGTTGGAGTGATTTGCTAGCACGGAGTGCACGCGGCCATTGGGGGAAAAACTCACAGTCAGATCTAGGTCGTGCTCGGCCACATGAAGCGTGGCCTTCCCGTCATGGACCAGAGGAGGACCGAGTCTCAGCCGCACATCATGCTCGCATCCGTCCGCCCTGAAGTGCAGTCTGGCAGTGTCGAATCTCAGCTCCACCGCCAGGGCCGGCTGTTCGAGCCAGAGGCTGTCCAGCTTGGCGCCAAGCTGCCACATGCGACTACAGCCTGACGATGTGGCCGCAGTACTCACACTTGATGCTATCCATGCCACGCAGCACTGGAGCAGTCATGGCCGCGCCACATCGCGGGCAAACCGTGGGGGCTTCTTTGACCTTGGCCACTTGCGCTTCATCCACAGGCACCACACGATCTCGGTCCAGATCCCCCGATCTGGCGCGTCCGATCAAGCCCTGCCAACGATTGCTGTCCTGACCGTCTATGTGCATGTGAGCCAAAGGGACAGGAGCGCCCGATGCCAGGTCAAGTTCAAGGTGATCTTCGTGCCCCAGAAAGCCTTGCTTGCTGGCTCTGACGGACTCGATCATACCCAGCGGGACTTCCAAGGCCAGCTTCTGCACCTTCTGCTTTTCGGTAGTGACAAAGAGCACCTTCTTGGTAGCGATTTCCTGCTTCTGCTCGAAGAGCAGGCGCTGGTCCGTCAGGAACAGCACTCCCTTGGGGTCAGAAGCGTCTTCCTTGCCTCCCTGGACCCATACCGCCTTGACAGCCATAATGCCCGCTTCCGTGGCCAGCAGTTGGAAGCTGGCCTGCGCCAATTGGGTCAGCATCCAGTCCACATGGGCCAGGTGATTGCGCAATTGCTGTAGCTCGCTCTGCAGGGTGTTGTACATCCCATTGACGCTACCCGTCGCGGCGCGGACCTTGCCTTCCATGGTCGCAATGCCAGCCTTGAGCTGCGCCACCACCGGGGATGCGCCACTGGGGTCAGCCGCGCGTGCTGCCAACATCTGGAGCTGGCTCTCGAGGGGACGCAGGTCTACTTGCAGCATGGAGGCCTGATGCTCAATCTGCGCCAGGATGGAGGGTAGCAGCGCCGACCATTGCTGGGCAAGGTCGGCCGCATGGGTCTCGAGCGCTTTCTCGTGGACATAGCCGCGAGCGCGCAGGTCACGGATCTTCTGTGGCAGAGCGCCAATGTGGCTCTGGATGTCCTCCACCGTGTTACGTACGCTGGTCAGACGCGCCTCCGATTGCAGCGAGTTCATAGAAGTTTGCAGAGATGCAATATCCCGGCGAAGCTGTTCCTGCGATCCGATCGTGTTCATGATGTTATGCCTCCTTCAGTATGATGCGTCACGGCCCCAGTCACTGCGAAGACGCGCGGGTATGATCGAAGAGCCAACCGTACAAGGCACGATCTGCGTAGGTGATCTCGGACGACGCGATGTGATCGACGTTCGGATAGAGGGTCAAACGCACGTCGCCGCCGCAGGCGCGTAGTGCATTGACGGCGTTCTCCGATTCACGGGGCGCGACGGTGGTGTCTTGCGCTCCGTGGAAAGCCCAAACCGGTAGCTCCTTCAAGTCACAGATTTCTGCCGGGATTGAGTCGTCCCGAAAATCGCAGCCTCCGGCGACCGGCGCCATGGCCGCAAAGTGTTCTGGAAAGCGCAGCGCCAGCGCCCAGGCACCATATGCTCCCATGCTGAACCCGGTCAGGTACACTCTCTGGCGGTCCACAAGGTACTCAGACTCGATCCGATCCAGCAGAGCGCCAAGCGCCTCCGTCCACTGCCACCAGCGCATGCCCAACGGGCACTGCGGCGAAAGCACCAGTGCGGGCAGATCGAGACCCTGCTCCAGGGCTTGGGGCAGGCCGGTGGTGCGCAGCACATCCGGATCATCGCCACGCTCCTCGGAGCCGTGTAGAAACACGATCAGGGGCCAGCGGTTTTTCTGAACTTGAGCATAGCCACGCGGCAGATACAGTAGAGAGCCCAAGCTGACGGTGGCGGTGACGCCGTCTGACGTGGTCACCTGGACACTGGAACGGTGCACTTGCTGGCTGGCCGCAACCACAGAGGGCTGGCTGACCGGAGTCGCTGTCGGCGTGGTTTCCACACGCACCGGCGTCTCAGTGCAGAGTTCTGCAGACGGAGTGGCCAATGCCGTTGCTGCCTGTGGCGAGGGAATGGTGGCTTCACTCGCCGTTGGACTAATGGCGGCGGTGACCGGCAATCCAGCAGCGGGAGTCGGCGGATCCACAATCACCGTGCCGCCTGAGCAACAGGCCAGACCAAGCCCAACCAGCACCAGCAGGATGCTCCGGGCACCAGGTTGCCCGCAGAATTTCACAGACGCAAGAACATGCCCATGTCTTGATCGCATACAAGCGCAATATACACCATCTACGCGCGAAACACAACCAATGCCCGAATATCTGCGCTCCCAAGCCCATCACGGCACGGTGGCCTGGACAGAACGCCCCAAGGCACGCGCGGTCGCAGCCGGGTTGTCGCTCAGCACCGCATCACAGCGTAGGAGACGGTACAGCCACAAACGTGAGTCGGGAGTCGGATCCAGCGGACAGACAACCTGTCCACGACGATGCGCCAACCAGACATACAGCGGCGAAGCCACGAGCAGTGGCCAGAATGGGCCAAGCAACTGCACGCCTGCCAGCGGCCACAGTCTGGACAGTGTAATCCAGCCTATGGGAATACCCGGAGCTATCGCGTGCACGGCCTGTACGCGCGCCAGCGAGAAGGACAGCACCACGCTGCGGTCGCGGATGCCACACTGATCCAACTCGATTGCCAACTGACGGCACACACCGTCCTCAAGGAAGCGATCTGTTTTGAGCTCCAGCGCCAGCGCTACGTCGGAGGGTAGGATTGCCGCTACCTCGGACAGGGCCGGAATGCGCTCGGCCTGAAACTCTGGGCGGCCGCACGACGCGCTGAGCGCCTTCAGCTCCGCCAGCGTCTTCTCGGCCACGGCTCCGTGCCCATCTGTAGTGCGATCAACAGTCCCATCATGGATGCACACGAACACGCCGTCGGCCGTCAAATGCAGGTCCGTTTCCAGGATGTCGGCGCCATCAGTCAGAGCTCGGCGGAATGCTGCCAGGGTGTTCTCCGGACAGGCCACGCGGTTGCCACGATGCGCCATCAGGTAGGGCTTGGGTCGTCCGGAAAGGACTCGATCCATGACCTGTGCAGACGGCATGTGTGCCTCCTCAAGCTTCCATCTGATATTCATCGCGCAGGGCGTACACGCGATTCATCCACACAGATTGGTAGCGCCGTTCGTCCACGGCAGGTTTCTGGATCATCTTCAGACAGTACTCCATCTGCCTGGACGTAGTGCTAGGCTTGATGTAGAGTTGCAGCGCAAACTGGGAAAAGTCGCGCACCAGACAGTCAAAGATCTGATCCGTCAAGTCGTCTCCGACCTGGTAGATCCCGACGTTTTCGAGGATGAGTTGAGCGTAGACAACCAGAGTGAAGAGCTCACCAAGGGCCAGCAGCCAATCCGTGTCCTTCTGCTGGCTTGCATCGGGCGTGGCGGTCATCAGAAACTGCTTGAACACGTCCACCTGGCGTCGGAAGATCTGAACGTTCGGCAGATCTGTGCTGGCAAAGACCGGGCCGTAGTCATGAAACTGAATCCTGCCCAGCCCCTTGGCAGGGCCTTGATGGAAGAGGAAGTCGTCGTTGGCCGCGTCGCTGCGTTGAGGCACCTCGGGGTAGGTCGCAGGGTTGAAGAAGTAATTGGCCATGAACTTGACGATGAGGGCAATGTTCACATGCACTGTGCCTTCCAGCTTGGGCAGGGCGCGGATATCCCGCGCCGCCATCTCAAAGTAGGTGTCTTTCTCGAAACCCTTGGCCGCGATGACGTCCCACAGCAGGTTGATGACTTGCTCTCCCTGGGTGGTGACCTTCATCTTCACCACGGGATTGTAGAGCAGATAGCGCCTGTCTTCGGGCGAGGCTGAGCGCATATAGTCCGCGGCTCGCAGCGCAAAGAGCTTCATCGCCACCAGCCGAGCATAGGCGTCGGTGAACAGTTGCTGCACATGTGGGAAATCCGTCACTGCCATGTTGTAGAGACGCCGGTAGGCCGCATGACGGACAGCTTCGTACATGGCGTGCGTGCAGATGCCGATCGAAGCCCAACCCAGGTTGTACTTGCCGATGTTGACGGTGTTTAGCGCTGCGTCCCAGGCCTCTTGTCCCCTGGAGAGGATGTCTGCCTCGGTAACGGGGTAGTCATGCAAGGCAAACTGCGCCACATAGGACTGGCTGTCGGTCACGTTCTGCAGCAGCCGATAGTGCTTGTCGCGGTAGTCTGCCACGAAGAACACAAACTCGCCCGTGTCTGCCAGCTTGCCGAAAGTCGAAACCATGGGCGCGACGTTGCCGTTGCCGATGTAGTACTTCTCGCCGTTGGCGCGGTAGGTGCCGTCTGCTTGCGGCGTGAGCGTCATCTCGGTGGAGTAGATGTCTGCACCGTGCTTTCGTTCTGACAGCCCAAAGGCAAAGACCGCGCCCTCCTGCAGCAACTGCGCCGCCTTGCGCTTCAGTCCCTCGTTGCCGCTCTGCCAGATGGGACCAAGGCCTAGTATCGAGACTTGCCATGTGTACCAATAGGCCAGTCCGTAGAAGGCCAGGATCTCATTGAACTCGCAGTTGCGCCAGGTGTCCCAACGCGCATCGGCGTCGCCATAGCCTTTCGGGGTGAGCAGCGTCGCAAAAGCGCGCTCTCGCTTCTGGAATTCCAGAAAGTCGGCGTACCAGACACGCGCGTGGTCGTCTGCCTTGACGCGACGTTTGCCCTTGCCCTCGAAGAACTGGATGGTGCGGAGCATGATCTCTTGCGAGCGCGTGTCGGCATAGTGCCGTACAGGTGCCTTGGGATTTAGAAGCAGCATGTGATCGTGTCCCCTCTTTCTCATCAGTTGAGAACTGTCTGGTGAGCGTCAGTCTCTTGCATATGCGCCCCCGGCGGGAGTGCGCTCACCCTGCACCGTACCCCGTCACTACGACCCGGACCTCCGCAAAGCCCAAAGAGCGCAGAAGTTGGGCATAGAACTCCTGTCCGCCCCGGGCAGCTTGGTCGAGAATGCCGTGCTGGCGCGCGGCCTGGACCAGTAGGTCCCTACCCGCCGGGAGAACCGTGCTTTGATACGTGACCAGAGGGTCGCGGCACAGAAACCAGGGGCACGTATCGCGCCAGGCCAGGATGCGGCTGTTCTCCCAGTCGACGCTGACATTGTCCAAGAAGATGACTGGCGCGGACAGGGTCAGTTGAGCGCGCCTGCCATCAGAGCTGACCCAGACATCGCCCTCGTCCAGTTCCTGCAAGTCAAAGCCGGCTGGTACACGCCCGCGCAGGAGCACCACGAACTCTTGCTTCAGCCCCAGAACCCGCAGCCAGTTCTCGGGTGCTTCGGTGTAGTCAATGTCCACGGCGTGATAGTGCTCGATGAATACCTGCTTATTGACGCGTTTCACAGCCTCCAGCACCACAGGCCGCGCCGCCAGCGAGGGTAGAACGGGTGGCGGCGCGATCCGCGCATGCACAACACCATAGGCCCACCAGGCAACCAAGGCTATGGCCACCAGGGGCAGCGCATTCCACACGATTCTGAGCAGGGCCTTGCACATTCTGCCTATCTCCTACTCTGACTGACGGAAAGTGACCTCGACACGGTCAAAACCGGCCTTACGCAAGAACTCGCTGAGTTGCAGTCGGGCGAACTCTTCAGCCAGTGCGAGCATACCGCCGTTGGCGCTGGCGCTCTCCAGCAACTGCTGGCGGGCCTTCTCCAACGCCTCCACCTCCAGTCCCTTGTATTGCGAGAAGAGGAAGCTTTGCTGGTAGTCGTAAATTCGAGACTCATCGGGCAGCAGTTCAACACTGATTACCTGCGCGTGCGGCAAGCCCACACTCAGCGCCCGGCCTTGAATGCGCACGTCAGCGGGCTTCACATCCCCCAGATCTACCCCCATCCGGATCCTGCTGACCGCGAGCAGTAGGATGCGATCGCTGCCAAGCAGGTCACCCACGACGGGGCGCTTCCTCTCCAGTTCCACTATGGCGTTGGCACGATACTCGATCGTGGTCAGATAGCTCAACTCATTCCACACCGGGGCGGGCAGCGGAGTTGCTGTGGGCGTGACCGTCGGCAACGGACGCCCCCTGGGAGTAGCGGCAGGTAAGGGCGTGAAAGTGGGGAACGCCGTTGGCCATTCTTCAGTCGGGACAAGAGCGGTCGTCACTGCCTTCGGGACGCTCACCCAGGACTGTGCGAGCGCCAGCGTACCCAGTATGACGACAGCGGCCATTACAGTGGGCCCTGCAGCCCGCACACGGTCCTGCCAGGTGCTTCTCACTTCATGCATGGGCTCCATAGCCGACCTCCATCTGTAGCCCTGCGGCAGCGCTGCGCCGCTGCTCCGCCATCATGGGACGAACCCCCGCCCTGTGTGCCTCCGCCCAGGCACAATCGCCGTGTGTCCGAAGCGCTTCGCTACAGCGGCAACTTGTAGCGCCAAGATTCAATCCAGAGACCGGACGCCCGTGCGAATGCCCGTCCCCGCAGCGCCCTAAGCATGATCGGCTGGTTGCCCCGGGCCAGGATTGCCTGGATTGCCACGACGCGCCTGCCTGCGACCAACCCACAGCGAGGCGGCAATTAGCGCCACGCAGGCCGCCAGCACTGCGAACCAGCGCCAGAGGCTTACCCTGGGCAGCGGAGCCGGTGGCGCCTGCTGCTCTGCCTCGATGGACCCAGGCTGCCACATCTGGGTGGGCTGCACCCCCTGCCCCAGCTCGAACTCGAACGTCTTGGATTGCCCAACGTCCACGCGTCCGGACTTGGCTAGAATCCGATTCAGTCCGGCATTGCCCCAGCCGCTCTCAGCCGCTTCAAACTCGGACTGGCTCGAGAACTGCGTGAGGGCCGAGCCGTTCAAAGCTACGGCGCGTGCACCGCTGCTGGCTTCAACGATAAGCTCAACCACGTTGTCACGGGCAGCCGGTGCTGCTGCGTACGTGCCAGAAGCTGCGCCCACCGTCACTTCGACACGCCCGTCCTGCTGATGCTGGGTAATGAGAGTCGTGCGCAGTTCGCCCTGCTGATAGGCAACCGTCTGTCCATCGTCTTCGTACAGCGTGAACTCGCTTGGGGACTGGCTGGCGAAGACGCGCAGGATTAGCTCATCTCGGGTGCTGCCATCGCTACGTTTTCCGAGGATGTTCATGGTCTTGTCATCCACGTGCATCAGTGGGAGAATAGCCCCGGCGCGCGCAAACATGGGCAGCCGGAACTTGCCGTCTGGGTATGCATTCAGTGCGCCAATCGATTGCCTCTGGCTGTGATACCATGTATGAGTATGATAGTCAATCCAAACCCCAGCCGGCAGGTAGACACTGCGCTGCAGTCCACCCTCCTCGGCCACCGCCGCCACCAGCAGGTCACGCCCCAGTAATTTCTCACTGCCCATCGTGCGGGCATGGGGGTCTTCGGGGTACCAATACACCAGCGGCGGCGCCACCGCCTCTCCGTACAGATAGGCCCTGTGCGCCAATGAGTACAGGTAGGGAGTCAACTCATAGCGTTGCCGCACGTTGTCGAGGTTGCTTTGCACGTCGCCGACACGGTCCGGCGCGGTCTCGTGGCAATTGCAGAGGTTATTCGTATGCACCCTAACCGGGATGTCAAACGCGAGGCCATCCGCCAGCCACTGCGTGTACAACTCGTCCAAGTCTCCACGCAGAGCATTGCGGTAGAAACCGCCGATGTCCGACCCAAAGTAGTCCACACCTGACAGAGACATGTGCATCTGCACGTTCAGCTGCGCGGCCAAGCTGCTCAGATTGGATGCAATGTCGCCAGACCACATGCTAACTCCGTAGCGTTGGCTACCGGACGTACCAGAGCGCGATAGGATGAAGGGTCTCTGAGCGTGGCCGTTGCGTGCATAGCCCGCGTGGATGCTCTCGCTCCACTTGAGGTTGTACAGATTGTGCACGTCCTTCTGACTGTGCAACCCGTCGCCGTCCAGGCCGACGCCCCAGTACCAGGCATTGGCATTGTACAATTCTGGCTCGCCCAAGTCTGTCCAATGTCCCACGACTCCCAACTGGATCAGCGGCTCACGCTTCCAGTCATGCCAGAATCTACCAGCGGCATCATTCGTCCAGTCCAGCATTCCGCCTTTGCCCCACCAGGGGTTGGACAACAGATAGGTGGACTGGCAGGATTCGCAATCCCGCACCAAATAGCCCTGCCTCTCCAGCTTCGCGTGCTCGGGCAGGTTCTTGGCAACATATGGCTCTTCAACAGTCATAATGCCA
>CAYZKS010000005.1:26583-29223 GCA_964478725.1 uncultured Anaerolineales bacterium | reverse complement strand
CGCGTGCTCGGGCAGGTTCTTGGCAACATATGGCTCTTCAACAGTCATAATGCCAAGGCCTGCGCTCTCCCACAGCTCGACGATCTTGACAGCCGGATCGGTGAAGTTGGCTTCATCCCAGGTCAGCGAGCCCATGCGGCTATCGTCGGAGTTCTCGGCGATGCCCCCAAACCATTGGAGGTCTAGCACAAAGCCGTCCACGGGGAACCCACTCGCGCGCAGCGTACGCAGTTTGTCCTCCAGCTCTGCCCAGTTATCGAATCCGTACTCCGATATCCACAGGCCAAATGCTTGCTTGGGCGGCACGGGAGGTCGGCCTGTCAGCTCCATGTAGTCCGCCCGGAGCGCGCGCAGATTCGGTCCGCTGAACAGGTAGTAGCAGGGTGCGGCGCCAGGCACGGCGATTCTCCAGGGATCGCTAGAGAGATTCCAGGTCTGGGCATAGACGTCGTCCACAAAGATGGCATAGGCGGCCGAACCTTCACCCAGAAAGTAGGCGATTGGGAACTGGGCATTGCCCACGACCCCGTCGTTCCAGGGTTGCATGGCATTGCCGAACTGATTCCCAGGACTGCGTATGCGCCCAGACCAGTCACCATCCGCACTGCCCGCAGTGGTGAACTGCTCACCCAGGCCATAGGCGTGAGTGAAGCCTTGTGGTGCGATCGTCATCCCTTGCGGTTTGCCCACCTGGGTCAACGGACAAAGCGTGGTGAGCAGCAAACCGCAATCTCTGGCCGTGTCCGTCAGCGTGAGACACAGGCTTTGCAGGTCGACTTCGATGAGCAGGTCCGCAGTCCTCAGAGTGCCCAACCCATCGTCTGAGAACTCGCTCGGTCCCGAGTGATCGAGCTTGAGCACCATCGGGGTTGTGGGGAGAGGCGAGTGGTCGGCTTTGCCAGCCTCTGAGGTCAGCCATGCAAAGTGCAGCAGGTCGTCGTCCAGGACCTCGACTACCAAGAGCCGGCTCCCGGACGCATACTCCACACGGCGAACCTCTGCCCGAACGGGAGGACCCTCCGACACAACCCAACCCAACAGCACAGCCAGAAACAGGGCGATCCGTTTGGAGCGAATCGCGTTGCACATTTGGGGTCCTCGCTGATCGGTGTGGTCTACTTGTGCACCCAAGCCTGCCCGCTCTGCTCGATAAAGTGCAGCAAGATATCCAGATTGGGGAGCGGACGGCCCAGAGCCGTAAGCACGATGGACAACTCGCCGCGGTGGTGGGTGGAGTGGACGATCGCCTGTGACAACAGTTGCCAGATCGGCAACTGGTACTGGGAGCCTCCGATCTCAACCTGCAGGACTCGCCCCAGTCCGTCCGGGGTCAGACTTGCCACGAAATCGCACAGCTCGCGCGAGAGCCCATCCCAATGTGCTCGGATATCAGCCATGGTCGGCAATGCAGGCAGCCTCACAAAAGGTGTACCGCGACACAGCGACAGGAAGAACGTCTCGCACTCCAGCATGTGCAGCAGTAGCTGGCTCACAGAGCTGTGGCTCGGGCTGCTCTGTGCCGCGAGCTCCTCTTGGCTCAGCGTTGCTGCAACCGTTAGCACGGTGCGATTCGCCCAGGCATTGTATTTGGCAAGGGCACCCAAGGTATCGGGCGTCATCTGTTCCTCCGCGAGGGCATTGTAGAGCGACTGCTCCGCCTAGTCAACTTCTCAGGGCAAACAGACTCGAAACACTGTGGCGGCATGGGTCCCGGCGCGCATTTGTCTGGCCACCGCCTCCGCGGCCAGTAGCTCTGACTTGGTCTGCAGCATACGCCGCTACGAGGGCCCATTGCGGCAAGCCGCCAGTGCCTGCCGGTAGTCACGCGCGGACGATTCTAGGCGCGGTACACGCGAATGGCGGCCTCGCCGGCTGCTGGACACCGGTTCTCGCAGGTGCCGCAGCCAATGCACAAGTCCCGTTGCACCACAGGCCGTTGCAGCACCATCTCTATGCCTTGAGCATCCGTGATGGCGGCTACCTCCAGCTTGATCGCTTTGTCTGGCACGGGACACATCTCTTCGCACACGATACATGGCACGTCATAGGCCCAGGGTAGACAGCGGTTGCGGTCAACAGCCGCCAGACCAATCACCGCTTGGCGCTTGCGTTCGAGCGTCAATGCAGGAATGGCCTGCGACGGGCAGGCCTGACCACAGGCATTGCAGCCAAAGTCGCAGTATCCCAAACGAGGCACCAGCCTGGGTGTCCAGAGGCCCTCCACACCCGCCTCGAGCAGCGCCGGCTGCAGACCCGATGTAGGGCACACACGCATACACTGGCTGCAGCGCACACAGCTTGACAGGAAGGTATCCTCATCCTGCGCACCTGGCGGACGGATCAGCAATGGGTGTTGTGACCTGGAACGGACGCCGCTTCGCAGCGTAGCCACGCCAGCAGCGGTCACTGCCAGAGCGGCCAGCGCTCGTCGTCGCGAGGGTTCGTACTCTCGCACGGGATCCCATTGTCGACGCCAGCTCAGGCCGACGCCCTGCTCGGGGCACGCCTGCATGCAGTCCAGACACAGCGTGCACTCGCTGGAAGCAATCGCATACCTGCCTTCTTCCTCGATGGCTCCCAATCGACACACTCGGGCGCAGCGCCCGCAGCGGCTGCAACTTTCGCCGAGCGTCAGATGCA
>CAYZKS010000005.1:25001-26483 GCA_964478725.1 uncultured Anaerolineales bacterium | reverse complement strand
TACTTGATGCGCCTCACGCCAGAACAGGGCGTGCTCAAATCTGCTCGGCCTTTTCTGGGGCCAAGCCATTCCAGCAGGGTCCCCAACGGGCACACCCAGCCGCACCACGCACGCCCGACCAGTAGAGTCAGCCCCAGAACGAAGATCACCAGTCCAAGGCGGGGAATCCAGGCCCTGGCGGAGAGCATAGCGGACACGCCCACCAGCGCATCCAAACGGAAGAAGAGATCGTTCGGAACCAGGACCGTTCGATGCTGTGCGCCTGCGAAGAAGAGCCAGACGAATAGGACAAGGAAGAGCGCCTGTACGCCCAGGCGGGCCTTTCGCAGAGAACTCCAGGTCTCTCTATTCATGGGGGGATTCTATCACTTCTTCCTCTGCCATGTCAAGGTGCTTCCGATTGCACTTGCCTGCCCTCATGCCGTCAGAGCCTGCCGTCCCTCCACAACGACAAGACCTCTGAAGCGTTGGCGCACTCCAGAGGTCTACCTCGATGCATCAATCCGTAGCCGCTAGTGCCCAGCAACCGAGTTTGTTCAGCGTCTAGGTGTAGCGAATGCGTGGGTCCAGGAAAGCGTAGGTGATATCCACCGCCAGATTGGCCAGCACCAGCATTACCGCGTACAAGAGGATGGTACCCATGATCACCGGATAGTCCCGGTTGCTGATGCTGGTGACAAAGTACTTGCCCAGGCCGGGAATGGCGAAGATTTGCTCCACAACAAAGGTGCCGGTGACGAGCGCTGCAAACATGGGCCCCAGCACCGTCGCGACGGGAATGAAAGCGTTCTTGAGCGCGTGGCGCAACATGACCATGCGTTCGCCCAGGCCTTTGGCCCTGGCCGTGCGGATATAATCCTCGCGGATCACTTGGAGCATGCTGGCGCGGGTCAGGCGTGCGATGATCGCCGACTGGGTCATGCCCAGCGCGAATGCCGGCATGATCATCTGCGCCGGCGTGCCCCATCCGGCCACCGGCAGCCATTTCAGGCTGAGTGCAAACGTCAAAATCAGCAGCGGCCCGAGAACGATGTTGGGAACCGAGACTCCAAAGATCGCCACAGACATGCCAAAGTAATCCCAGATTGAGTTCTGTTTCAGTGCGGCCAGTATTCCGAGCGGGACTCCGATGCCCACTGCCAGGAGCACGGCCAGCAGCCCCAGTTGGAATGACACCGGCAGATGATCGCGAAAGATATCGTTCACCCTGCGACTGCGCGAGGCATAGGTGGGCCCAAAGTCAAAGCGAAGTATGACGTCACCCATATAGTCGACGTACTGTTTCCACACTGGCTGGTCCAATCCATAGTACTTCTCGAGATTCGCGATAATCTCCGGCGGAAGCCGGTGCTCGCGATCAAAGGGGCCGCCGGGCACTGCATGCGCCAGGCCAAACGTAATGATGGAAATGAAGAGAAGGACCGGGATCATCCAAAGCAGTCGGCGGACGATGTATTGCATCATGTTCAGGCCTCCCAAACA
>CAYZKS010000005.1:6479-24901 GCA_964478725.1 uncultured Anaerolineales bacterium | reverse complement strand
TCATCCAAAGCAGTCGGCGGACGATGTATTGCATCATGTTCAGGCCTCCCAAACACATACTATGCGGCTTTGCCTGCCGTTGTCTCGCCACATACCCTTGAACCCGAGGCAAAACGCGCCGGCTGTCGGCTGCGGAGCTCAAGCTCCATTACTATGAGAACCGCGACGAAACCCATGTGGTTCAATCGTACGTCTCGTCCTCGACAGATGCGATACGCACTCGACACGCAGCCAGATCAAGTGCCCTGCGTTGGCCTCAGCAAGCGCCCCGGGATGTAGATTCGGCCTCAGGCTGCCCCTGTCAGCACACTGTCGGCTACCCTTCAGGCAACTGCGTCCCGCACAGTATACAATGGTTTTCAAGGAAGAAGGGCACAAGGGCCAACGCGCCGTGCATGCAGATTCGCACAGGCTCCAACAGCGAGAAGGCCCCGATGCCGCAATGGATCTCCAGCTCCTTCGTGGCACCCGAGCTCTTCTTCAGGAGGCAAGAGATGTTGTGGTTCTCACCGTGGCATCACCGTCGCCCCTGGCGCAGGCATGTCTGGGGTCCACGCTATCGTCCCTGCGGATGCGGCGGGCTGGGCTGCCTGTGGCTGCTGCTCATGCCGCTATTCTTTTGTGCGGCTTGGGCCTTCGTTGGCGCAATCACCCAGATGGCCTGGTGACGAATGCTCTCGAGCCAGCACATGCACCCAGCGCGGCGACGGAATGGGCTTCCGAAGCCTTGACGGGCTTCGGAAGCCCGCACTTCGCACGTAATGAGGGATGTTGGCCTAGGCGACGTCCATGAAGCTCTTGCGCGGTGCGCCACAGATAGGACACTTGTCTGGCGCCTCGCCTGCCACTGTGAAGCCACATACACTGCAAACGTACATGGGTGCCAGCGGAAGGTCCTTGTTGGCATGTAGCGCCTTCAGCCCCTCAGAGAAAAGGCCGTGATGCACCTCTTCCACCGCCATGGCATGTCTGAAACTGGTCAGTGCGGCCTTGTTCCCTTCTGCTTCTGCTTCTGCGACGAATCTGGGGTACATCTGCCTGAACTCCGCCCCCTCCCCCTCAATCGCGGCCGTCAAGTTCTCCGCAGTACTACCCACGCCACCCAGAACTCGTAGATGGGCGTGAGCGTGCACGGTCTCTGCTTCTGCTGCGGCTCGGAACAGGCGCGCGATTTGAGGGCGACCTTCGGCTTCGGCTTTCTTGGCGAAGGCCAGATACTTACGGTTGGCTTGGCTTTCTCCAGCGAATGCCTCCTTCAGATTCTCTGTGGTGCTCATCTCCAAGAGCTCCCTTCTTCAGTCTTGTGCCTCCTGGGCCCGAACCCAGGAGCCTACGTTGGCAGTGGTAAAAGTCCACGTTTGCGACCAATCGCTCCAAGCGTAGGCAGAGCGCGCCCGCACGCGCCATTGGTACAGCGTACCCGGCTGCGTCGCCGCAACGCGGGTGCTGTTGCTGCCCACCAACAGGCTGTGTTCAAAGTACTGCAGGCTCTGCCTGCCCCAACTCACCTCATAGCTCTGAGCAGCGGGGACTGCTGACCATTCCAGTGTTGCTTGACCGGGCCACACCCTGCTGCCATTTGGCGGGTCAACTGGATCGGGAGACTGTGGGATAACACCACCGGAGCCTGTTACGAACGATCGCACCTGTGAGTAGGGTCCTCCGCCCCCAGGATAGTCGAGCCAGGCCCGCCAGTAGTACGTCGTGGATGGTTCGAGGTTGAACCACACCGTACAGGAGACCCGCCCCATGGGTGCATTGACCAGGCCATCCAGAACGATGCCCTCAAAGCCTGCATCGACGGCAATCTGGATTTCCGAAGCAACTGCGAGGGCATCGCTGCCGGCGTCGTATTCCAGTTGCGGAATCAGGGTCTGCAACTGCGCCTGGTTGGCAGGCAGCAGAAGAACGGGAGCAGGACCCGGACTGAAGTGAGCTCGCTCTACGGCAGGCAGATACACCACGTGCGGCTGGCTGCCGGCACGCGATGCAGGCACAAGAGCCAGGCAGCACAAACAAGTCAACAGCACAAGTGCACGTACGCCAGAGCACGCGCAGGTTGGTCGCAACCCCGGACGAGTCTCACCAGACGCTTGCCGATCGTGCATACATCACTCCTCCAACGCGATTAGGACTGGCGCGCCCCACAATTGGGACAGAACTTGACTGAGACAGGGACCTTCTGACCACACTCTGTGCAGAACTTTTCGGCTGCAAGGGGCGCGCCACACTCCGCACAGAATTTGCCCGCACTGACCGAGGCTCCGCACCGGGGACAGACCGCCCGGATCACCTCGTCAAAGTCCCGGGCGCTCACCCTTTCGCTGGAGGCCGTGTGGGCTACCTGCTCGGCATCCTGAACCGCCGCCTGGGCCTGCATGTGCGACATCTCAACCGCCAGATCCGGAGCACACTCTTTGCACAAGCCGCGCTTCGCATTCCAGCACTGCTCGATGCACACCCATTGGCTGCAGCGTGGGCACTGGCGGAAGTGCGGCTTGATCTGCTCGACTGCTTCGGCGTACGCAGCATCGTGAGCACGTTCCCATGCTGCAGAGTGTATGTGACGTCCGACATCTGCCGCGCCACCCAGGAAGCCCCCGAGCAAGCCACCAGCCACATCCAGGGCTTCGCTAGCAATGCCAGTGCTTGAAGGCTTGAATGCAGTACGATAGCCAGTCCCGCAGCGATCGCAGAAGAACTCGTACTGGAAACCGCGATCCGTGCTCTCGTCCTGGTAGTTGCGCACGAACCTGATCAGCGTCATGCTCCCTCCAGAGCGCTACCTCATGTATGGTTGGCGATACTGCATTATAGGGACGAAAACGAGGGGCCCCAAATCGGACTAGGCCGGTTCGCTATCATGGGCATACTGGGCTATAATCCAGGTGACACGCACCACATGCGGCGACCTGCAACCCCGAGACCAAAGGAGGACTTCTATGGGCAATGCTAACGAATCCGTTCCCGAGGCGGATCTGGCTCGCCTGGTTGAGTCAGCCAAACGCCTTGGAGTTGAACTGAAGGAGAGCGACGCGCTGCAGTGGCTAACGGCCATGGCAGCGCGGGAAGAGAGCGATGTCGTGGTGGATGTACGCAGCGGTGTGTATGGTCATCGGGTTTCCATGCTTGACTTCAAACCACAGGAGCTGGCACACCTGCGCGAGGTGGGTCATCTGGTAGAATTCGCCGATGAGCCTGGAGTAGTGGAAACGGCGCTGGCCCTCTCCGGGTCCGCTGCTCAGTCCAAGATACAGACCTATCCAGGAGACCGCGATTTCTTCGAGCGCGTCAACATCATTGCCCCCTCACGCGAAGAAGCCTGCCGCATTCTGGCCAGGATTATGCGCGAAAAGGCACTGAGCACCATGAAAGGCCCCTCCCATCAATTGATCGAAGTCAAGTTCGGAAGCTACCCCACGGACGTGGTCAGGCAAGGACGCACCCTGAAGCAGGGGTCACCAATTGGCTGGCTTCCAGCGGAAATCCAGGCAGGCCAGATCGAGGCGCTGACGCCCCAGGGCGAGCCGACCAAGATTCGTTGGGATGAGGTGGCCATGCAACCAGGCTGGTGCAAGCTGGATTGGGTGATTGCAGACCCGCCTCGCTCCCAGCTTGCCAACGCGAGCAACATGCTCGACGTGACCTGGGAGGCCCCCGACGGAAACATCAGCCCTCTGGACGGCTACCTCGATCCGTACTTCCAGGAAGTCTATCTGGAAGCATCTTCGGTCCCGATCTTCTCGAAGCTGGTGCGGCACGTCTCGTCGGACGCCCTCGACAGTTATGTGCACCAACTGGAAAAGGAGGTGAGGAAGTACTTGACCAAGGACCTGAATTATGGCAAGGCAGCCAAGCGCATGTACAACATCTTCCGCTTGACAGGTCACTACTACGAAGCTGCCTTCCTGCGGGAGCTATTCGACGAACCCACGACGGTGCTCTACCAGGTCTGGTCACTCATCCGCACGCTGGACGACACTGTCAAGCCGGGATCAAGCATCTCCATGGAAATGGTGCTGGGACAAGCAGACCAGTTGATCGTGTCCGTAGTGGATGCGTTGGAGGGTTCCCAGGAGACCGAAATCGTGCGCCAGCTGCTGCGTTTGCGCGATAGCTTGACGCGACAGCGCAGCGGCGAGGAGCTGATTCCCGAGGCGGAGGCTGCGCGCGCCCAAGTGATCAACATCGTCAACAACTTTTTCTACGAGAAGCTCACCGGCGTGCCCACGATCAAAACATACATGGAAGAGATGAAGAAGTCAGGAGCATAACTCTGAAGAGATTTACGTAGAATTAACGTTGCGTAGTCCTTCTCGTATCCTTCGCATGCTATCCTCGGGGCGATGCGCTGCCAGCGCAGACAACGCACAGGAGGCATTGCATGCGCTCAGACCGCCCGTCGTCCGACGACGAGACCCACGTATCCGGTGTCTCCATGCGCGACTCCTTGTTGTCGCTCTGTTTGAATCTGGTCAAGTGGACGTTCTACGGACTGTTCTTCGCATTCGTGGTCATCGAAATCTTCCTGATGGCCTTGCGCTGAGTCTGCAGCCAGCGCAGACGGCACACCTTGCGGTGACTTCTGAGGCTCTTCACACCCTACGTGCTATCGGGCCACAGCCGCCCATCCCCACCATCCGGCCCGGACTAGGCAAATGCGCATGCAACCTAATGCGCGTTCGTGCGTAGTATGAGTATGGGCAACCAGCAACTGGCTCACACTGGCGCAGCACCCGGTTTGGTTCAACCTGGGCCAGCAGACGTTGCCGTGGACTGACCAGCATTCGATTGTGAGAAGGAGGCAAGCATGGATCAGGGCCGCAAGATCGCACTGGCTTTCGGCGTGTGTTTGATTCTGTTCGGAGCGTTTCTACTTGTCGTGCAGTTCGTTCCAGGCCTGGGCAGATGGTTGGATCCCAGTGTCTGGTGGCCGTTGATTTTTGTGGGATTGGGTGCGTTTCTGCTCTTGTTGGGCCTCCTGCTCAGCGTTCCTGGTCTGGCTGTGCCGGCCTGTGTGTTGGGAGGCTTGGGCCTGATGTTCTTGTGGCAGAACGCGACGGGCAACTGGGACAGTTGGGCCTATGCCTGGACACTGATACCAGCATTTGTCGGCGCGGGCATCATACTGACTGGCCTTCTGAGTGGGAAGCCGCGGCAGATGTTCGGCGCTGGACTCTGGCTGATCGTCATCAGCGCAGTGCTTTTTGGCTTCTTTGGCGCCTTGTTGGGCGGGCCTGGCATCTTGCGCACATTCTGGCCACTGCTGTTGATTGCCCTCGGTGTCTTGTTGCTCCTGAGATCATTGCTTCGTTCCAGATAGCGGCTTCGCCCGGCGCTTGTTCCATTGCGATTCCGACGCAGCGATGCTGCGTCGATCGGTGCATTCTCCCTGCTACGCGACCCGTTCGAGACTCGCGTCGTGGGCAGGCCCGAGCCGGAGGAGAGGATGATTTCCTGGTCGGACTGGGTATTGATGGGACGGGTCGCCTTGGCGGCGGCCCTGGGATTCGTCATCGGCTGGGAGCGTGAAAGCAGAGGCCACCCGGCCGGAGACCGTACCTATGCACTCCTGGCGCTGGGGGCGGCTCTATTCACCGCTCTGGGTCTCCAAGTCTTCCCTGCAGGGGCCGACAAGCTGGTCGCAGGGCTCGTGACCGGAGTGGGCTTCCTTGCTGGTGGCGTGATTCTGCGTTCGGCCGCCGGGGAGATTCGTGGCCTCACCACCGCCGCCAGCATGTGGGCCGTGGCAGGTATAGGCGCAGTAGTCGGCACAGGCCGCTACCTGCTGGGAGTGCTGCTGGCCGGATTGGTGCTGCTGATCTTGGTCTGGGAGAAGCTGCCCGTGCTGTCACGCTTTGGACACGGCAGAAAGGATGCGACCGCTCCGCGGCAAGACGAATGATGACCCAATCCCCAGACCGAAGAAGCCCACGATGGCCACGGCGCACGGTATGTCAACGACCGAGCCCTTTCCCAGCCAGGGCATTCGAGTACCCCACTCCCAGAAATGCACAGGTTCCAGCGGGGCGTACAGGGCCAGCCAACCTACACCAATCAGGAGCACCCCGGCCAGGCGCACCACCGCCGAGAAAGCATAGTAGGAGACACCCCAGCGCCTGCCGAGTTGGTGCGTGTAACGCGTCAGCCACAGACATACCACGCCTGCCAACCAGGTGAAGGTGGCATAGGGCGACAGCGGCTGCAGCGCCTTGACGGAAATCGGGAAGATGGGCGCAAGCATTTGGACTCCTCTGGTCGTCCAGGCTCACGAGGCCACCGCTCGGCTCCTGTCGTATGTCCTGCCCGGGCAGGCACCCAGCCTAAGGGGAGCGCTGCAGAGCCTGCTCCATCGACACGCCAGCCATCATCAGTCCAATCTGCTCTACCGTCGCCTGGTCCCGTGCCACTTCACCGATGATGCGCCCCTCGTACATCACCGCTATGCGATCCGATAGGGTTCGTATCTCGTCGAGGTCTTCAGAGACTAGCAGTATGGCCGTGCCTGCCGACCTCTGCTCCAGCAGTCGTTGATGAATGTACTCGGTTGCGCCGATGTCTACGCCGCGCGTCGGCTGAGCCGCGATCAGCATTGTGGGTTTGCGCGAAAGTTCGCGCGCCAGAATGAGCTTCTGGATGTTGCCCCCGGATAGATTCCTCAGCGGCGTGTCCAGGCTTGGGGTCTTGACGGTGAACTGGGTTACCAACTGGCGCGCACGTTCCGCCATCTTGCGGAAGTCGAGGAATATGCCGTGCGTATACTCTGGCGATACGTGATCGTGCAAGAACAGATTCTCTTGCACCGAAAACTGCCTGATTGCGCCGTCGCGCATGCGCTCTTCCGGGATGTAGGCTTGCCCGGCCCCCAGGCGCTTGCGCAGCGGAGCGTGTGTCATATCTCGCCCGTCGAGAAAAACCGAGCCCGCGGTAGGCTTGCGCAAACCTGCCAAGCACTGCGCGAGTTCACGCTGCCCGTTGCCAGATACGCCGGCCAGCCCAACGATTTCACCAGCATGTACTTCCAGGTCAATTCCGCGCAACGCCTCTGAGCCCCGATCGCCCATTACACGCAGGCCTGCGATTCTCAGCCGCAGAGAGCCCGCGGCCATGGGCTGGGGGGCCAGCCGCTTGACTTCGCGTCCGACCATCATCGTGACGAGTTCATCGCGGGTCACGTTCCGAGTATCTCGCGTGCCCACCATCCGTCCATCGCGCAGGACCGTCACGCGGTCGCTGATTGCCATCACCTCGTTCAACTTGTGAGAGATGAAGACCAGTGCATGCCCTTCCTTGACCATGCGCCGCAGCGTGGCAAACAGGTCGTTAACCTCCTGCGGAGTAAGCACGGCTGTAGGCTCGTCGAGAATGATCAAGCTTGCGCCACGGTACAGGGCCTTCAGAATCTCCACGCGCTGCTGTTCGCCCACCGCAAGCTGCCAGACGTACGCCTGCGGGTCTACCTTGAGTCCGTACGCCTGGGCCAGCTCGCGAATTCTCACCGCGATACGCTGCATATCCAGCAGGGGTTCCCGCGAGGACCTCAGACCCAAGGCAATGTTCTGTGCCACCGTGAGCGTGGGCACCAACATGAAATGCTGGTGGATCATGCCAATGCCAGCCCGAATGGAATCTGCCGGTGATCGGAACATCTGGGGCTTGCCGTCGATGATGATCTGCCCGTCATCGGGCCGGTACAGTCCGTACAGTTGACGCATGAGGGTGCTCTTGCCCGCCCCGTTCTCGCCCAGCAAGGCGTGCACCTCTCCGGCATTCACCTCGAAGCAGACCTTGTCGTTCGCGAGAACGCCGGGGAACCGCTTGACAATGTTGCACATCTCGACGTGTCGGATGCGCAGCGGTGACGTTGATTGGGAAGCAGAAGCCATTCTCTCACCTGCCTCTGGCGCTGCGTTTGCCCACGCCGGAGGGCTCCCGTCACTTGGGTCGGGGCCCCGCGGGCATTGCCCCAACCCAAGTGAGATCACAACGGGCCGGATTCCGGCCTACGGAGTCACTGTGATCTTGCCGCTCTTGACGCTTTCGATCGCTGCGTCGCCGGCAGCCTTCACGTCCGCCGGCAGCTTGTAGCCTGAGTTGTACGCGATCTTGAGGCCATTGTTCTTGAGTTGCAGCGTATATGTTTCACCGCCGAGCTTGCCGGACCTGTGCTTGCTGATCATGTCCTTGATCATGCCGATCCAATCATACACCTGGGAGGCAACCACCAGGTTGGAAGCGAGCGACGCCTGGTCGGCCTGCGTACCGAACCACAGAACATTGCCCTTTTCCTTGGCTGCCCCAATCGACCCGACCACGGACTGCGACGAACCGGTGAGAATGTCGGCGCCTGCAGCGATGTGGGTTTTCGCAGCCTCGGTCATCAGCGCCACGTCAGAGAAGGACCCAGTCCACGTCTTGGCCACCCTGATGGCCGGGTCGACCGAAGCCACACCCTGCACAAAGCCGGAGATGTAAGTCTTGGCATCGCCGACCTCGATCGGGCCTGTCACCCCAATGAGCTTGCTCTTGGTCAGCTTGGCTGCGAGCACGCCATTGACGTAGCCACCCTCTTGTGCCGCTGCGGTGTACGCATAGACATTGGCCAGCCCGAACGTGTTGACGTCAGTACCCCACGCGAACGTCACCTTGGGGAAGTCCTTGGCAATCTCCTCCACCGAGGAACCATACTGCGACCCGTGCGCCACCACGATGTTGAAGCCCTTGCTCGCATAGTCGCGGATTGCGGCTGCCGCGTCCGGCACCTTGAACATATTCTCCGAGTACTGCAACTCGAGCGCGGACTCGCCGCCCATCTCGGACTGTACGGCCTTCAGCGCTGACCACATGGACTGGCTAAAGGCCATGTCCGTGGTGGCACTCGGCATCACGACGGCGATGCGGAAGAGCTTGGGGACGGGAGTCGCCTTGGGGGCGCATGCCGTTGCCACAAGCATGAGAGCCAGACCTAGCAACAGGACTCGTTTCGTATTCACTTTACTCCTCCTTGAGTTGGGGTTGGGGCTCTAGTTCTCGCCCCGCTCGAATGGCTTGTTCAAAGCGGCTGGCTGGCGCCCGCGACTCATGGTCACAGCCAACGCCGCAATGGTAAGCACATAGGGCAGCATCACCGCTATGTCGGAAGGGATGCGCACGCCCAGAACCTGCATCCAAAGCTGAATAGCGTTCACAGTGCTGAAGAGCAGTGCTCCGCCCATGATGCCAAGGGGCCTCCATCCACCAAAGTAGACCAGCGCCACGGCGATGAAACCCTGGCCCGCCGTAAGGTTGTCCTGGAACAGGTTGACCATGGCAAGCGAGAGCGATGCTCCAGCAAGGCCAGCCAGCACGGCGCCCAGGCACACGCTGAAGTAGCGCACGCGATCCACGTTGACGCCCAACGAGTCCGCCGCTGCCGGGTTCTGTCCGACGGACTTGATGCACAGGCCCCACGTGGTCCTTTCGAGGCACCACCAAGCCAGCGGCACCAGAAGAAACGCACCATAGACCGGCAGACTCTGCCGAAACAGGGCCTCTCCGATGATCGGGATGTCTCCCAACAGCGGTATCTTGACTGGCTGGAAGCCAGCAATGGTCTTTACCGTGCCGATGGTGACTTTGAACAGCAAGCTGGAAAGGCCCAGACCGAACATGTACAAGCCGATGCCGCTGATGCCTTGCTCTGCCTTCAGGGTGACACTGACGAGCGACATGAGCAACCCCATGAGCAGGCCAACGACCATGGCAACTAAAACTCCGAGCCACAGGCTGCCTGTGTTGAGGGTAACAAAGAAGGCGGCGTAGGCGCTCATCAGCATGATGCCGTCGACCCCCAGATTGACCACGCCCGAGGTTTGCGAGAACGCCTCGCCGACAGCAGCGTACAAGTACGGGGTGGCCAGTCGAGTGGCGGACGTGAGAATCCCAACCAGAACCGGGAGCGCGAGGATGCGCGTCATGTCTTGTCACCCTTGAGCTTGGATGCAGCAATCATGCGCCGCGTGGCCCAGCGGCGTGACAGGAAAGAGGACCCCACCACGAACAGCACGACCAGTCCCAGCAAAGCGCTGACCAGGGCAGAGGGAACCTGCACGGCCCGCTGCATCATGTCAGCCCCCACCAACAGGCTGCCAAATAGCCACGCAGCCGGGATCAGGCCGAGTGGGTGCAGACCGCCGAACAAGGCCGCGACAATGCCGGAGAAGCCGTAGCCACTCGTGATGCCCTCCAGCAGCCGATGGTGCACGCCGATCACCTCAGCCACGCCGGCCAAACCAGCGAATCCCCCTGCCAGCGTTAGCGACAGAGCCTGATAGAACGGCACAGGAATGCCCGCATAGCGCGCTGCATCCTGGTTGAAGCCGACAGCACGAATGCGGTACCCGATGGTGGTCCGCCAGAGAAACAGGTAGACTGCAACAGCCAGCACAACCGCCAGGATTAGCCCGGCGTGCAGCATGGTCTGGGGCACCAAACGCGGCAGCCAGACCTGCTGCGGCAAGCGCTCCGACTGAGCCAGGTACGTGCCCGCCGTGATGCCGGCAGGATCGGTCAAGGGCCCTCGTATCAACAAGTTCATCAGTTGCACGGCGACCGCATTCATCATCACCGTGCTCAAGATCTCGTTGACCGCGAGCCGGGCTTTCAGGAGGCCCGGGACCAATCCCCACGCGGCGCCGGCTACGAAGCCCATGACCAACGTGGCAGGGAGAAGAAGCCATCCGGGCCATGTGCGAAAGGTCAGCGAGAACCATGTGGCCATCAACGCTCCTGCGGTGATCTGGCCTTCGGCACCGATGTTGATCACACTAGCGCGGAACGCAATGCAAATGCCCAGCCCAACGAGCATGAGAGGGGTGGCCTTGACCAGCGATTGGGTGATGCCCGAAAGGCTGCCGAATACTCCGCTGATCATGGCGGCGTACGCGACAATCGGATTCGCCTTCAGGACCAGAAGCATTGCCGCGCCAATCAACAACGCGGCTGCCATGGCGAGCGCAGGCAAGGCCACTTGCACAGCAACATCAGCCCAGTCGACTGCGGGCCGACGCATGGCACGGACACGGTCCGCGGCTCCCAAACGCGGCATCAACTCACCTCCCAGGCAATGGACAGGGCGGACAACGATGAGCCAGCAAAGCGGTCGCGTCTCCCTCAGATTGCTGGACGAGATTCTACCACGGCAGAAGACTGCCGACAAATAGGCGCAGCAGGTGCAAAGCGCTACTGGCCTGCAACACTGGGCATCATGTGGGGCAATGGAGCCATGCCTCTGTCCAAGTTACTCATGACAAGATGAAGCGCAGGATGGCCTGCGCAGCGCCATCTTCGGTCACGCCGGACACGACGTGATGCGCCACCGCCCGCGTGGCAGGGCTCGCATTCCCCACTGCTACGCTCAGTCCGGCCCACTGCAGGAGTTCCACGTCGTTGTCGTTGTCTCCCAACGCCATGACTTCCTCGCGGCAGATGCCCAAGCGCCGCGCGAGGATGGACGCTGCGTGTGCCTTGGTGACGTCCGCCGGGATGCACTCGATGAGGGTCGGCGTTGTCTGGATGGCCCGCACTGCGCCGCCCACTCGAGCCCGGAGCAGTGGCAGCACCCGTGCCCTGTCCTCCAGACGGTCCAGCCAAACAAGGCAATTGATGGGATCTCGCCTCAGGTAGGCGAACGGCTGCGTGATGACTCGTCGCTTCTCGCCATTGATCGACTCCACGAACCGCTCACCTGGTCCGTCTTTGCGCAGACTGGTAGCATAGTCGTCCAGATACACTGAGAAGCGCAGGCCCTGTTCGATGACGAAGCGCATCACCTCATGGACCAGGTCGACAGGGAAGGGGCGCTTGTACCACTCCTCTCGGGTGCGGTGGTTAATCACTAGGCCGCCGCTGCAGCAGATGAGTGGGGCGTTCACCTGCAGCTCATCAGCGAATGACGCGACCGATTGGGGAACACGGCCCGTTGCCAGGGTGAAGCGGCAGCCGGCGTTCATAGCCTGTGCTGCGGCATCCTTGGTGGCAACAGAAAGCTGTCCATCATAAGGGCGCAGCGTGCCATCCAGATCGCTGATGATGAGTCTGTACAACGTATGCCTCGATCGGCGCACTTGCCGGGCCACATCGCAACAGGACTGGTGCCTGCGCTCCTGGAAACCACTGCGAATGGTGCGTGTCAAGCGCACACCAGCGCGCAATTACGAAAGAACTAGCGCGTTATGGAGGAAGCAATACGCCGGTAGGTGTGCCGGCGTCCCCGAATGGCGATGGAGAAAGCCAGGATGTTCTCTGGATTGGCCATGCCACTGTAGCCCGCATCGCCGATGTGCAAGATATCGGCCCCTGTCATCTTGCTCCAAAGCGCAATCTGACGCACGGTCTCGACATCGGCGCCCTCCTGGGACGTGCCCATGGCAGTCAGCGCCAGCTTGCCCAACCCGTGTGTTCTCTCTACCAGCGCTTTGATGGCTTCCAGCGTCGCTCCGGGGGTCGTACCCGGTGCCGGCAACACGACCACATCAGCGCCGGCCGCGGCAAACTGCTCCACAGCTTCCAGGGACGCAACGCCTTCCGACCCGAGCCCTGCCCCATGCATCTTTCCGGCCATGATGATTGTGCGTTCGCCCACCGCGCCGGCGATGTCGCGCACGGCTTGGGCGATGGTCTGTGTCGAAACGCCCGTGCCCGGATTCCCCGTCAGTACCAGGTAATCTGCGCCCAGTTCAACCGCATGGCGGGCATTGTCCACTGTAGCTGCTCTTCCCGCGAATTCATCGTTCATGCGCTCTGCAGGCACGGGCTCCAGATTCAGCCCAACTGGGCGACCAATCAGCCGCTTGATCTCCTCAATCGTTACGCCGACGCCCGCTGGCAGGCGCTCAATCGCAGGGAAGCCAGGCGTGTCGGGTAGCTTGCCCTTGCGGTAGCCCATCACCAATGGCCGCTGCACGTCGTAGACGTTCAGCGTGATCAAGTCTGCCCCGTTAGCCGCCGCGATTTCCGCGTTGGTCACGCCATCGATCAGAGGAAGCGTGACACACACAACCTCAGCGCACACCGTGCGACCCTCGGTCAGGCGAATGCTCTCGAGCAGATCAGCCTTGCCCATGGAACGAAAATCGCTGGCAAAGCAGTCCAGAATGCGCTTCACCATATCCCTACCCCTTCTCAGCGGAGAAGAACTGCGGCAGGTACGCCTTGTTGGCTTCCAGCAGCTCTTCCAGCATGGTCTTGGCCACCGAGTAGGATGGCACCAGCGGATGCGTAAGCAAGGCCTTGAGGGCCGTCTCGCGCGAACCGGTGACACCTGCTTCGACCGCATACTCCTCGTACGCCTTGACCGTCTGCACCAACGGACGGATTACCTCCGGCAGGCGACCCACATGCAGCGGAGTGATGCCATGACCGCCCACAAGGCAGGGCACCTCGATGGATACGGGGTCCGGCAGGTCAGGAATGCAGCCCTCGTTGCGCGCAATGACGATGTGCACATCGCGACGGTCGGTCAGCAGCGATACAATCAGGCGCACGGCCATCTCGGAGTAGTAAGCCCCGCCGCGTTTCATGAGCTCAGGCGGCTTTGCCACCAAATGGGGATCGGAAAACATCCTTAGCAGATCGCCCTCAACCTCCTTCACTACCTCACCGCGCGTTTTCCCAGAGGCCTTGGCCGCCTCGACCATGCGGTCATGGTAATAGTAGTACCCCAAATAGCCGATCGGTATCATGCCCAGCAGTCGGATCAGGTCTGCCTCGAACGGGAAGTGCTCGCTATGTTGAGTCGCCAGATCGATCATCTGCTCAAGGTTCAGAGCCTGGCCCTTGACGTAGGCCGCTCGAATCCAGGCCAGGTGGTTCAAGCCGACCCAGTCCAAGAACACGTCTTCGTCAGAGACCTTGGCGTACGCCGCGACGCCCATGATGGCGTTGATGGGGTTGTTGCACAGCCCGATCACCTTGAGCGGCGAATGCTTGAGCAGCGCCTCGGTAATGATGCCCGATGGGTTCGTGAAATTGAGGTACCAGGCGCCGGGAGCGTACTTTTCGACGTCGCGCGCGATGCCCAGTGTTACTGGGATGGTACGCAGGGCCTTCATGAATCCGCCCGGCCCGGTAGTCTCCTGGCCGATGACGCCATATTTGAGCGGAATCTTCTCGTCGCGGATGCGGGCATCCATGCCACCCACACGCATCTGCGAGATCACAAAGCCCGCGCCCTCCAGGGCGGCCGGACGGTTTGCATAGGTGTGGATGGCAGTGCTGAGGCCGGCATGTTCCACCATGCGCTTGACCATACCTCCGACCAAATCGAGACGCTGCGCGTTGATGTCGAACAGGGCGATCTCGCCGACTTGGAGCTGCTCGCAACGCTGGATGAAGCCGTCCACGAACTCGGGGGTGTAGGTGCTGCCACCGCCCACAATGGTGATTTTGTCAATCCGAATCATCGCGCCATCTCCTCCTCGAGTCGTGCAATTTGCCTATGAAGTGCGATGAACTGCTCGGTATAGTCAATCTCAGCCCAGGCCAGCACCAATAGATCCAACGCGTGCACGAGCAGAATCGAAAAGGGTGCCTTCTCTCCACGTGCGTCACGTTGCAGGAGTTCCGCCTGGATCTTGTGCGCAGCCAACTGCGCTTCGTTGGCCCGCTGCATGGCTGCCTCCACCTCGGGCCACTTGTGCTCGGCCGCGTATTCTGCCGCCTCCTTGGCAGCGCAGCGCGCATCCCCGCCCAGGATGATCAGGTTGCATAGAGTCTGCTCCCAATCCGTCCCACAGGTCTGCCCAGACATGCGCACCTCCCATCAGCGTATTCAGACCGCCAAAGATGCTGCGAATTGCGCGCAGCCTGAGCCCTGAGTGTTTGCCTCGCGGCTTTCTGCGTTTTCGGCCATTGGACGTGCAGAAGGGGCGGCATCCATGGCGCAGCGAAAACCGATATAGTCGTTCCTGCGCCCAGGTGTGTAACGCAGACGCGAAAAGCAGGTAGCCTGGTCATGTGTCGCATCCCAGGTGCCGCCGCGCAGCGGCTGCAGCATCTTCCCACCTGGTCCTTCAACCCACTCCCACACGTTACCGGCCATATCAGCTACCCCATAGGGGCTGTCGCCTTGAGGCGAGAACGTGCCGACGGGCGTGGTGTCAAAGATGCGCGACTCACAGGTGTTGGCGCGCACCTTGTCCCACTCATCCCCCCATGGGTACAGCCGTCCATCGGTTCCACGCGCAGCCTTTTCCCACTCCTCATCAGTGGGCAAGCGCTTTGCCGCCCACGTGGCGTAGGCGGTCGCATCGTTCCAGTTCACCTGAGTGACGGGATGGTGGTCCTTGCCCTGGGCGTAGAGCCCTCGCACCCACATCATCGGTGGTGGATGGCCGCTTGCATCCAAAAAGCGCTTGTACTCCGCATTCGTCACTGGGTGTTTGTCTATGTAGAACGCCTTGAGCTGAACGGGCCGCTTCTCTTCGCCCATGAGGAACTCTCCGGCCGGAACGAAAACCATCTCCTTGCCGTCCTTGGCGACTAGGGTACCGCTCGCCTGGCTGTCCATCGTCTCATCCCTCCTGATCGTTGATTGTAACGTCAGATTGGCCCGCAGGACAAAGAGAGTATAATCCCTCTGGCTTTCAGGTCACAATACTTGTCGCTCGGGCAACGCCATGATCACAACAAACTACCACATCCATTCACGCTACTGCGATGGCAGAGGCGAACTTGACGATTATGTGCAGGAAGCCATCGCGCGCCAGCTTGTATCCATCGGCTTCTCCAGCCATGCCCCGCTGCCCTTTGGCTCCCAATGGGCCATGTCTGCCGCTCAGTTGCCGCACTATCTGGCGGACATCCAGCAGTGTCGCGTCCGCTACGCGGACCGCATCGCCATCCACGCGGGCCTCGAGCTGGATTATATCCCAGGTCCTGCCGAAGGGCACAGAGCGAAGCTGCTAGAACTGCCGCTGGACTATGTGATTGGCGTCGTGCACTTGGTGGGGGGCGAGCACGACAGCAGTCATTGGACTGTGGATGGCGCTGCGCAACCCTTTGAAGTCGGTTTGCATGAGCGCTACCATGGCGACATCCGCAGCTTGGTGTGCGAGTACTTCGGGCGCATGCGCGCCATGGTCGAGAGGAGTGATGTTGACATCCTTGGCCATTTCGACCGCCTACTGTACCAGAATGCGGGCGAGAGGCTCTTTGCCCTGTCTGCGCCCTGGTACGTCGAATGCGTGGAGGAGACCCTGCAGACGATCGCCGACCATGACCTTCTGATGGAGCTCAATGTGGCAGGCTGGTTCGCGCCTCTGGGACAGCCCTACCCTACCCCTGCGGCGCTCAGGCGCTGCCACGAGCTTGGCATTCGCATCACCGTTGGCACCGACGCGCACAGGCCTGAGAACGTAGCCAGAGGTCTGGACCTTGCCCAGGAGCTCTTGACCGAGACCGGCTACCGGGAGATCTGGAGACTGGAACAGTCTCACTGGGCTCCCTACCCTATTTCCTGATCCGGCATCTCCCGGGCCTAACTCGCACGACCGCTCTTCAGCCGCCCTGTTCGCCGCGACGCCACTTGCGGCAATTGGGTGTTCAGCCACCTCCATCCCACCGACAGCAGCAAGGCCTCGAAAGCCAGTTCTAGCCAAACCGCGATATCCGGCCATCCGCCCAGCACGTTCGCGATCACGGGAGGAACAAGCGCCACGAGCGCATGGCACAGGACCGCCAGGATGAACAGCCAACCTCTTCTATCCCTCAGCGCACGTGCAACCAGCATTCCCAGCCCAGCGCTGAAGACCAGCCAGGCAAGCCGGCCCATGATGGAATCGGCCGCTGCCAGCCCAATCTGGGGCAGAGAGCTGGACGCCTTTTCCGCGGCCAGCGGCGTCGAGATATCGCCCTGGATGAGCTTGAGGCCCACCCCGAGCAAGACGAAACCCTGGAAAATCTGGTAAACCAGTCCCATGCCCAGGCCAACCGCCGCGCCGGAGGCTATGAGCACACCTTGGGCCAGGCGTCGCAAGCGCAGAACCAGCCAGGTGACGCCCTGCGCGCACAGGCCCATCAGCATCGCGCCAATTGCCGCCCAGGTCATTGGGTTGCTGGAGTTGGGGAAGAGCTGGCTTAAGAGGCTGGTGAAGAACCCTTGAAACAGCGTGGCCACCAGCATGCCGCCCGCACCCCACCACAGCAGAGAGCGGTCGACTGAGGGAGTACGCCGCAACACCAGAAACATCACATACCCTGGCAAGAGCACAAACAGCATCCCGTGAGCGCAGAGCAAGAAACCCCTTAGTGCCATCAGTTCATCCTCTTACCAACCGTACCTCTCGGAGCCCCACTGCGTGCGCTCCACTTCCTGCTTCAGCAGAAGCAGGCTGTGCTCTGGCACATCTCCGCTGACCACAACCCCCGGTCCGACTACGCAGTAGGGGCCTACCTTGCAGCCCGGTTGGAAGATGCAGTTCACGCCTGTGCGGCAAAAGTCTCCGATGAAGGTTGCGGCCGACGCCTGCTGTGGCGTTTCCCAACGCCCTGCTACACGGTGGCGCTGTGGTTGATCGTCGAAACGTAGAGTGCCAAACGCGGTGCCCGCGCCGATATCCACGGCTTCTCCCAACACACCCCAGACCTCACAGTGGTGCATGATCGTGCTGCGCCCAAACAGTACCCCGTGCACTTCGGCGCAATGGCTGATCTTGCAGCGTGGACCCAGGCTGGTGTGGTCCCCGATCCACGCGTAATCCTTGACCAAGCAGCGCGGCCCGATGTGCACATTCGCTCCGAGGATCGCTCCGTGAGTCACCACGCTGTCGCTCTCGAGCCAGGCATTCCCTTCCAGGATAGCTCCTGGACCGATCACCGCGTTCTGCCCGACGACTATGTGTCCATGGATCTCCGCACGTTCAGACACGCGCGCGGTCGGATGGACCACATCCTCCTGCAAGGCGTTGCCACACATCTCCAACCAGAGGTGACTGCCTACCAGAACATCCCAAGGCCGATCCACGTCCAGGGCAAGCCCGGCAGCTTCCACCGCTCGCAGAGCGATCCCATCCTCCACCATCATCTGCAGGCTTTGCGCCAGGTCCGCTTCCCCTTGCGGTGGCATGCCGCCCGAAGGGACGGTCGCCGTATAACCGGGGTGCGCCTCCAGATAGGGCTGCAGGGAGGCCTTCGTGCAGACAAACATGCCGGCCAGACGGTGCGTAACGCTGTGGCGCGGGTGGGCAATCATTTCCTGCACTCGGCCCTCCTGCACACGCATGGCCAAGTGCATGCTTGGGTCATCCAACGCGTCCAGCCGTGCGGCGAGTACCAGGCACTGGGCGCGATCCTCGGCATGCGCAGCCAATAGCCCCCCCAGTGTCACAGAATCAAACAGCACATCACCATAGATGACCAGAAGTGGATCATCGTCGTCTAACCCC
>CAYZKS010000005.1:0-6379 GCA_964478725.1 uncultured Anaerolineales bacterium | reverse complement strand
ATCAAACAGCACATCACCATAGATGACCAGAAGTGGATCATCGTCGTCTAACCCCTGCAGTGCGGCAAGCAGGGCCGGCGCATTGCCAAGGCACGGGTCGAGCACCACAAACTGCACTGGCATCTCGTGGTCGCGTGCCTGTCGCTGCATCATTCCCCAGGCTCCCACAGGCTGGCTGCCTCGGCCCGACGCCACGTGCCGCAACCGGGCCGCGCCACGCGAGCTTGCCACCACGATCGCCGTGCTGATCCCGGCAGCCTCCAGATGGTCAAGCTGCAGCCGCAGCAGCGCAGTGCCCCCGATGGGCAGGGAGGCCTTGGGGCGCGTGACGCTTAGGGGCCAGGCTTTGAGGCCTTGCCCCTGGGCCAGGATAATGGCAGTCTTCATGCCGGCTTGTTCTGGATGGTGCGCTGGATCTGCTCGAACAGCTTCTCCCCGTCCATCATTCCATAGGTCACCGACTCTATGTCCAGGACCGGGATGCCCAGCGGTGCAGCGGCCTGGGTGATCGAGCGTTTCTTGAAACGCACCTGCGGGGCAATCAGCACCAAATCCACCGGCTTCTCGCGGAAATCGTACACGGAGGCTTCCGCAGCCGAGAGCAAAGTCATTTCCACTTCGACACCCTTGGCCTTCGCGGCCTCCTCCGTGTTAACCGCCAGCAGGCTCGAGGACGCGCCCATCGCGCAGAACATCAGAACTCGAATCTTCTCCATTGCTCTCCCTTGTTAGATCACCGATCTGGATCTGGTAAGGCCAGGGCCTCCCAGGTGTGGGATCATCGTTTCACAGCTTGCGCGATCTGTTCGAACAACTTGTCACCATCCACCATGCCGTAGGTAACGGGCTCGATCCCCAGCACCACAATGCCCAACGGCTCCACCATCTGCGCGATGGCCCGGCGCTTGTAGCTCACCTGTGGCGCCACCAGAATGATGTCGACAGGATCGGCCCTGAAGTCGTGCAAGGTCGCCTCCGGCACGGGAACCGCGCGAATCTCTACCTCGTGCCCCCTTTTCTGGGCTGCCGCGACCGTGGACGCTTCTAGCAGGCTGGACGACATCCCTGCGGCACAGACCAGTAGCACTCGATACCTAGCCACTATGCCTCCGATGCGCTTGTGCGCAAATCGCCAACTCCACCTACAGAAGCGATGTCGCTGGCTTGATTGCCCTCAGCTCAACTTCGGGAAGTAATCGCCGTGTTCGGACACGTAACCATCCAGGATGCGCCGCGCGACTGTGTATCCGGGCACGAGCGGATGCAGCGAAAGGGCCTTGAGGGCCGAGGCGTACGATCTCGACAGCGCCGCTTCGACCGCAGCGCGCTCGTACGCCTTGACCTGCTTCATCAGGCCCAGGGCATGCCCGGGCACGCAGCCCATGGCAACCGGGCGCACGGCTGCCTGCTCAAGAAAGCAGGTAACCTCCACCACGTCGCGATCGTCCATGCCTGCTATCGCCCCTCGATTGGGAACGTTCAAGATCGAGATGCCCTGCCGTACCCCCGCAAGGCACTCCATCACCCCCAGTGCAACGCCCTCGTATCCCTCTTCCTCCGCGGATGCCTGTAGGCGCTCGAGATCGGGCTGGTGGCCGGTCTCGGTCGCCATGTAGGTCTCTCCACGCTTCAGAAGATAGGACATGTAAGCATCGCGGATTTCACCTTCGCTGCCACCCTCGCGCAGCCGTTGCAGCTTGGCAAACAGCCACTCGTTCAACTCTAGGATTTGTTCGCCGCGCGTCTTGCCGGCATCTTTGATATGTTGCACCACCTCAGGCGTATGGTAGTAGAAATGCAGGTACTCATTGGGGAGCATGCCGAGCGCCGCGACAAATCCCGGGTCGAACGGCAGGCCCTCGAGGGTCACGCGCCGCTCGACCAAGGCGGAGATGAGTTCGGGGAGCACGTCACGGCCATGCACGAACACGGCCCTCACCCATCCCAGGTGGTTTAGCCCAAAGTACTCCACAAAGGTCTCGTCCGGACTCAGCTTCAGCGCACGCGCGATCTCTCTTTGCATGGAAGACGGGTTGTCACAGATGCCCACCATGCGTTGCACGTCGGTGTGGTTGGTCACCGCTTCCGTGATGAGGCCGGAGGGATTGGTGAAGTTGATCAACCAGGCCTGGGGGGCCAGTTCCTGCATCATCTTCACATAGTTGAGGATGACGGGTATGGTGCGCAGCGCCATGGCGAACCCGCCCGGTCCAGTAGTCTCCTGCCCCAGCACGCCGTAGCGCAGGGGCACGCGCTCGTCAATCACGCGCGAGCGCATGCCGCCCACACGAAAGGTGGTCAGGACAAAGTCCGCTCCACGGATGGCCTCACGCGCATCTGTGGTCCAGATCACGCTCAGGGGAAGCGCGGCTTTCTTGGTATCCGAAAACTCACGCGCACGCAGCACTGGTTCTGACACCATGCGGATCAGATCCAGATGCTCCTGGTCGGAGTCCATTAGACACAGTTCGGTGAGACCCAGCCTCTCCTGGCGCCGCAGGACTCCGCGCAGCATGAGAGGCGTGCGAACACCTGCCGTGCCAATGATCGCTAGTTTCAAGCTCCGCACCTCGCTTGCATAATCAGTAAAAGGGGAGGGGCCCACGGCACCCTCCCCTTTGCTGTAACGCGCTTCGGAAGCAGAGAGTTATGCCCCCTCTTTCTCCACCACTTGTCGCTCCCAGGCTTTGAAGAACGGGAACCAGATGATGCCCGGGATGACGAATTCCGTGAGTATGGCCAATATGGCCGCCCGGATGTCATAGCCCGTCGCCAAGTACATCAGGATTGGCGTGGGCAACGTCCATGGAGGCTCAATGAAGCACTTGGTCACCAGATTCAGCGCATTGGCGAGATAGGCCACAGTGGCGTTGATGAACGTGATCACAATGAATGGAATGGCCATCACGGGGTTGAAGATCACAGGCGTCCCGAAGGTGATGGGCTCATTGATGTTAAAGATACCAGGCCAGATCCCCAGCCAGCCGACGCGACGCAGGCGGGCCGACTTGCTGCGCAGCATGTAGAGCGCCAGCGGCAACGTTGCGCCTGAGCCACCGGGAACCACGTAGCTGCGGAAGATGCTGGTGTAAATCCATGGAATCGCCTGGCCAGCGGCCCTCGCGGCGGCATTGTCCGCCAGGTTGCTGGTCCAAATTGGCTGAAGCACGATGCCGATGGTCAGATCGCCGTGGATGCCCAAGGTCCACAAGAAAGCGTGCATGGTCTCGGCAATCGCAACAGCCACATAGGACGAAGCAGCAGGAATGATCTTGGAGAGCACCTGTACAACACCGGCCGCAAAGTCGATCCCCAGCAGCACGCGCACCAACCAGGCCAGAGCAAACACAACGAAGGTCGGCACCAGAGCCACGAAAGCTGCGGTGATGGAGGGGGGCACACCAGCCGGCATGCGGAACACCAGATTGCGTTTGACAAAGAAGTTAAAGATCTCCACGGTAAGCAGGGCCACGATGATCGCAGTGAACAGGCCCGAGTTGTCAAAATAGGTGCCAGGCAGGCCCTGCTCGCCCCAGGCACCGAGGATCGGGCTGGCGATGACTATGAAGGCCAACAGCGACAGCCCGGATGGCCATAGTGGGTCCAAGCCTTTGCGCCTCGCCAAGTGATAGGCGATGTTAAAGACCGCAAAGACCGACAGCAGGCCGTAGGTCATGTTAAAAGGCACCCACAGCTTGGCAGAGAGTTCCGGGCTGGCATCCAGGTAATCCAGCCAGCTCTGGACGGGGAATTGCAGGATGAGCAGGCTGAAAGCACCGGTGATCAGAAGTGGCATCAAGCCGGCCAAGCCATCGCGGACGGAAGCAAGATGGGGCTGATCGAAGAACGGCGCCATCTTCTCCATCAGATCCGTCAGCTTGTCCGCCCAGCTCTTCTGGGTCGCTACGGTAGACATCGGATCCACACGCTCCTTTCCTTGAGATTGCTTGAATAGAGACTTATCACACAGCCTTGTGTATCGCGTCTTCACCTCCCTTCCTTCTTTCATTGTAGCTGGCACTCTTGCGCAGGACACCATCGCCCAATGCCAAGCCACTGTGGACCGGGAAGCGCCCTATTCCAATATCGCCTGAACTGCAATCAGGTCACAATCCGTGGCGGAGCCTTCGCCATGGCGGCGAGTCTTTGTCTACGTTGCCGCCATTGTAGCACCTAGCGGCGACGCTTGTCAAATCCTGGGTTCTTGGGCCGAGTCTATGCTTCCACATAGGGTATGGTCAGCGGGCCGTCGGGCAGCACAGCCACCTGTGGACGCCCACCGCAGGCACGGATGCGGGACTCTATCTCGGCCTGCAAATCGGCCGCAACTCCCAGCTTGCACTGCGCGATGGCCGCAGGATCCATTGCCGAGAAGACCAACACGTCCGCCTTCTTCATGATCTCGGCTGCAACCTGGGCCTGCCACTGGTCTACGATCACCTTCTCCTGCCGGTGGACGTTCGCCAGTATGTCATCAGCGGTAGTGCCCACGCGCATCAGATCAGCAAAGTTGCCGTGGTCGGGCACGCCATCCGAGCACTCGCTAGCCACCAAGATGGTGCCGCCCGGCTTCACGATGCGCGCCGCGGCAGACATGCCCTTCACAGCCTGGTATAGATTCTGATCCAGCGGATAGCCACTGTTAGAGGTAATCACCATCGCAAACTCGTGAGGGACTGCCACCATCGCTTCTTCCTTCGAACGCACGCAGCCGGCCCGATGCGCCTCGATATAGTCGCCCAGGAAGCACGCGGTAATGTGCTTGTCCGAGTTCAGCGTCACGTTCACGGTAAAGTCGGGCGGGCAATGTGCCACCATCTGCTCAATCTCCGTGCGGATGGGGTTGTCTTGCACAACGCCCCAGGTGCTTAGAGGATGCCCGACCAGGACGGCGCTATGGACGTAGTTGATGGTTTCTATCGAAGCCACACCTGGGACAATGCCCTTGGCGCCGCCAGAGAAACCGGCGAAAAAGTGCGGCTCGATGAAGCCCAACACAATGCGCCTGTCCGCCTCGACGTATATCTTGTCGAGAAACGCCTGGCCGCCGCTGGCGCTTCTGCCTACGTACTCGTTGTGTCCAGGATCATAGGCATCGTGATTCAGTATTCTCAGCTCTGTCGCCAAGTCCTTGCCGAACATAGACTGAATCTCGGCTGGTGTATTGGCCCGGTGGCTGCCATTGCCGAGCAGCACGGTCACCTGATCGGGTGAGACTGGCAACTCGTCCAGGAGCCACGGGATCAGGAGCTTGTTGGGAACGGCCCGGGTGCCATCGGAGGTAACGATGACCACTCGATCGTTGGCCTTCACCAGGTCACGCACAGGCGCAGCACCAATCGGATCCCGGCAGGCCGCACGGAAGCACTCGCGAGCGTTCTGCAGCGCTGGCGCGAACTTGGGTTTCACGACGTACCAGTCGGCAATATCCGGGTCTGCATAGAACGATACGCTCCCCCGCCCGTAGGCCAGCGCTATCTTGCGCCGTTGGCCAGATGTCTTTGCTGCTTGCACTAACCCGCCTCCGTATGTGTTCGTTGAGCCACTGGCACTAGCGAGGAATCGCAGCAAACCTTGCCTCCAAACCGCCAATGCGCCAGTCTGCTGTCAGGTGCGTTCTAGCCTTGCCATCGTGATCAATCATCGGGAAAGATCTTGCCCGGATTCATGACTCCGTTGGGATCCAGGGCGCGCTTGATAGTGCGCATCACGTCCAGGCTTGTTCCGTGCTCGCTGGACATGAACTCGCGCTTGCCCATGCCGACACCATGCTCACCCGTGCATGTGCCGCCAACGCCGATGGCCCACCGCACGATACGCCTGTTGAAATCGAGCGCCAGCTCGTGCTCCTGGGGCCTGGAGCGATCAGAAATCATCTCCACGTGCAGGTTACCGTCACCAGCGTGGCCGAACGTGGCGATGCGCACGCCCAGCTCCTGGGCCAAAGCGTATGCCTGAGATACAGCCTCAGCGTAGCGCGAAATGGGCACCACGATGTCTCCGATCTCGGCACGGCTGCCCACGTTGAGCTGCTTGACGGCCTCGTGGGCCTGTTTGCGTGCATGCCAGAGACGTTCGCGTTCCTGCGGCGCAAAGCCCTTCTCAAAGGACACACAGCCGGCCTCACGGCAGGTCTCCTCTGCCAGTTGCAGCTCCTGCTCAATGCCGGCCGGCAGGCCATCAAACTCCATCACCAGCGTGGGTGCTTCGGCCATGGTTGACCCGGTCCATTGGTTGACGATGCCGATGATGGTTGGGTCCATCAACTCCATGGCAGCAGGCGTCGGGCCGTAGCGATTGAAAGCATAAACAGCCTGGGCGGCGGCCTCCATGTTCGGGAAGACCGCTAGCGCCGCGGCTTCTTCCATACGGATGCGCA
>CAYZKS010000004.1:9030-49173 GCA_964478725.1 uncultured Anaerolineales bacterium | reverse complement strand
TAAAACTGACTGGGCAAGAAACCGGGTTCTCTGCCCCGAGGGGCAGAGAACCCGGCAATGGCGACGACTTGGCGCTGCCGCAGGCACGGCTGTGTGCCTGTTCTAGGTACCCTCTTCCCAGGACTCCAGGTACTTTTTCTGTTCTGGCGTGAGCGTGTCGATCTGGATACCCATCGCTTCCAGCTTGATGCGCGCGACCTCTTTGTCGATGGATTCCGGAACGCTGTAGACCTGCTTCTTCAGCTTCCTGGCGTTTTTGACGATATACTCCACGCACAGGGCCTGGTTGGCGAAACTCATGTCCATGACGCTTGCGGGGTGGCCCTCAGCGGCCGCCAGGTTGATCAAGCGTCCTTCGCCCAGCAGCGAAAGCTTGCGGCCGTCGCTCAGCGTGTACTGGTCCACAAAGTCGCGCACGCGCTGCTTCTCGACAGCCATGGCCTCCAGTGCCGGGATGTTGATCTCGACGTTAAAGTGCCCCGAGTTGGCCAGGATTGCTCCGCTGGGCATGACGTCCATGTGCTTTTTGTCTATCTCGTGCATGCCGCCAGTTGCAGTCACAAACACGCCGCCGATGCGAGCTGCTTCCAGCATGGGCATGACGCGGTAGCCGTCCATGACCGCCTCCAAGGCGCGCAGCGGGTCCACTTCGGTGATGATCACCTGAGCGCCCATGCCACGCGCGCGTGCAGCGATGCCGCGGCTGCACCAACCGTATCCAGCCACCACCACATTCCTGCCAGCCAGGAGGATGTTGGTGGCCCGCACGATGCCATCGATGGTCGATTGCCCTGTGCCGTAGCGGTTGTCAAAGAGGTGCTTGGTCATGGCGTCGTTCACAGCCACGATAGGATAGGGCAAGAGCCCATCAGCGGCCATGGCGCGCAAACGGATCACGCCTGTGGTGGTCTCTTCTGTGCCGCCAAGAACGCCTTCGATCAAGTCAGCGCGTTCCTTGTGCAGTGTGGACACCAGATCGGCGCCGTCGTCCATGGTAATCTGCGGTGCGTGCGCCAGTGCGGACTTGATGTGTTGATAGTAAGTCTGGTGGTCTTCGCCCTTGATGGCAAAGGCCGGGATACCCCAGTCAGCCACCAGGGAAGCCGACACATCATCCTGGGTGGATAAGGGGTTGGACGCGCATACTACCACGTCCGCGCCGCCAGTCTTCAGCGTGTGCAAGAGGTTTGCAGTCTCGGTGGTCACGTGCAGACAAGCCGAGATGCGCACGCTCTTCAACGGCCTTTCTTTGGCAAAGCGCGCCCGGATCAGGCGCAAAACCGGCATCTCCTGCTCGGCCCACAGAATGCGGTTCTTGCCCTTCTCGGCCAGAGACACATCTCTCACATCGTACTTCTTCTTGGCCATTTTGCTCCTTGTAGTTCTCGACGAGTCTTCCCGAGAAACCCACTTTCTGCCACAGAATGGGTTTCTGACGATCATACCACGGAGAATTCACCCTTGGCCAAACGCTTGGTGAAGCCATAGATCTCCGCTAGTTCACGTTCCAGGATGTTTTCTACGGGCTGGCGCAAGTCGCTCAGCTTGGCCCCAGGCTGCAGCACCAGTTGCGCAGAAGCGATCAACGGTTTGTCGATGGGCTGCCCGATTTGACTGCACAGCCATACGTACACCTCTGTGAGGCCGGGGACTTCGTTGTAGATCTTGCCAGCGATTTGGTGCGTGAGAAGGGTGTAGATCTTGCCCACATGCGCAACGGGGTTCTTGCCGGCCGCGGCTTCAGTGCCCATCGGTCGGTTCAATGCAATCACGCCGTTAACTTTGTTGCCACGGCCCACCTGGCCGCAGTCACCACCCTCCGCGGAAGTGCCCAGTACCGTCAGATACATGCCGTCCTCACCTCGACCCTCCACATCCAGGGTGTTCAGATCGATGGTGACCTTGTCAAACTGGCAGTTCTGCTTGCGCACAAAGGTCTCGATGGCGGCCCGCATCTCCTCCTTGCGGGCAAAGTAGCCCTTCTCGCTCTCCACAAAGCGGTCCACGAAGGCCATGGCCACGGTCAGCGTTACATGGCGCTTGCGGCGCATGCCCATGACCTTGATGTCCTCGCCCGCCTCGGGGTAGCGCCTCTTGAACTCGTTGGAGTTGATGTAGTGCTCGGTGGCCAGCACGATACGCTCGGTGTCAGTAAAGGGCGCATATCCGACGGCTGCGGACGTATCGTTGGCGCCAACCTCCTGGCGATCAAAGATGTCCGTCAACTCGGGCGAGCCAGGCTTGATCTCGTTCTGGAAGACCACATGCTGCTTCGGGTCTACGAAACGCAGGTTCTTGTGCAGCCATTCTTCGGCCGTGGCTATGGCGATCTCACCTACGGGCACTTTTCTGCCGTTGATCTCGTAAATGGCACGATCGCCGAAGACCAGACGCATGGGTTCGTCCACGCTGCCTCCGCCGATATGCGGTGACGTCTTGCCTGCCACCAACAGGCACTTGTCGATGTTGTGATGGACGATGCGCCCGAAGGTCTTCTGGTATTGCCTGCAGAGCGCAACCGAGGTTGCCTCCATGATAGAGTCGCAGATGGAGTCGGGATGGCCGATGCCCTTGCGCTCAACCAGTTCAACCGCCTGCTTCTCCACAGGGGTCTTGTGCAGGCGCTCTACTGTGATGTTCCTCATTCCTCTTCCTCCATTTGTGTATTGGATATGCATTCACGCGGACACGTGCTATTGGCTGCTTTTCATGTGCTCGCATTGATCGACCCAGGGGCACGTGGGTTCAAAGTTGGTGAAATCCTTGAACTCACGATAGCGGGCCGTGATGTCGCCAGTGGTCAGTTCCTTCAGGCGTCCCACGCCAAAGCCCTCGACCGTATAGGAGGCAACGACACTGCCATGCACGATGGCGCGCTGAATGGCGTGCTCAGCGCTGTCAGTTTCGCCGCTGTGTGTAGGGTGGCCCTGTTGTGCCAGATAGCCGATGAAGCCACCGGCAAAGCTGTCGCCTGCTCCGGTAGGATCCTGGATCTTCTCCAACGGATAGGCGGGAGCGTAGAAATAGCGATGGGTGGGCACGCCGCCGTTGGCGAACATGACCGCCCCGTACTCGCCCTTTTTCACCACCAGGGCCTTGGGCCCCAGGCTCAGAATCTTGCGCGCGGCACGGATCAGACTAAACGTCTTGGCGTACTGGCGCGCTTCAGCCTCATTCAGGAGCACGATGTCCACCGCAGACATGGCCTTGGTGAGCATTTCCTTACGGTAGTTGATCCAGTAGTTCATGGTGTCCAGCACGGTCAAGCGCGGCTTTCGGATCTGCTCCAGCACCTCCAACTGCAGGACCGGGTCGATGTTGGCCAGGAAGACGTACTCTGCGTCTCGATAGCTTTCGGGCAGTTGCGGGTGAAAGTCGGCAAAGACGTTCAGTTGGGTGTCCAGTGTCTCAGCGATGTTTAGGTCATAGTCGTAGCGGCCGCTCCAGCGGAAGGTCTTGCCCTCCGCGATTTGCAGGCCCTCGATGTTCACCTGTCGCTCTCTGAAGAAATCGATGTGCTGTTGTGGAAAGTCGCTGCCCACAACGGCGACCAGGTTTACCTGGTCATACAGACGCGCGGCGGCCGAAAAGTACGTGGCCGAACCGCCCAGGGCGTCCTCGACTTTGCCAAAAGGAGTCTGGATGGAATCCAGTGCGACCGAACCGACAACGAGTATGCTCAAGTTCTCTCTCCCAATGATCAGGCTGCGATGTAGCGTCTGCGCATCAAGGCCGAGACCTCTGCCGTGAGCGCCAGCACACGTTCGGATACCGATGGCTCCAAAGAGCCCGTGCCACAGGAGGGCGTGATGAGGCCACTCGCAAGCAGCCGATCCATGGCGATGCCCTTGTTCACCAGAAGTTCCAATGCTCCGTGCAGTCGGGTCACCAGATCTTCTGCCGTCTCGCTCATGGCCTCCACACCAGAGGGAACGATGCCCCAGGCGATGATGCCACCGCGCTCCAGGAAGGCTGCGAGTGCCTCGGGATAGAGCGCCAGCGATTCGGCATAGGTGTAAGCATCGAGGCTTAGGATGTCCACCGACGTGCTCAAGAGCACAGACCAATCCGTGTTACCGCAGCAGTGCACGCCCTTGAGGTCAGAGATGCCTGCGAACACTTCCTCCAGCAGGGCTAATACCTGCTCCCGGTTCAGTGAGACAAAGCCCGAACCGTATGAGCTCATGTATGGCTCATCCACGAACATGATCGTCCGCGGCGCAAAGGGGCGCAGCGTGCGTTCCTGCCATGCCGCCTTGAGCCGCAGATGCTTACCGATAGCGTCGGCCATAACCTCGTCGTACAGCAGGGGACGGCGGTCCTGATCCACGACCGTAAGGCCCCAACTGATGGGCCCGGTGACCTGTCCCTTGATGGCCAAAGGCGGAGCCGGCAACAGACCCGGGGTCTGCAGCAGATGATGCAGTGCAGCGGCGTACTCGGGGCTGAGAGCACCGTATTCCAGATCGTTCTGCAGGTAGGACATGTACAGCCGTTCCATATCCCGGTCCAGGTCACGTGTTCGGTCCACAAAGGTACGTTCGGCTTCCAGATCCACAACCACGCCCGGAAAGCCCTCCGAGAATTGAGCGTACATGTTCTCCAGGTAGGAGCGCTTGGGCAACTGCGGCCAGACGGGCAACTCGGGCGTATACTGGAGCGTCCACGCCCAGGCCTCGGCAACGCTGGTGAGCGGCAAGCTCCCCACGGTCATGGGCAGCCATGCAGGATTGAACTTGTCAGCCATGCCTACTTCTCCTTTGGCTGGAGAGCGCGCTCGAGTCCCACCTTGAACGGGGGGTAAACGATGCCTTCTTCGGTCACGATTCCAGTGATGAAGCGGTGTGGCGTCACGTCAAAAGCGGGGTGCGCCGCATGCACCCCTTCAGCGGTGACGGACTGCCCGCGGATGTGAGTCACCTCAAGCGGGCTGCGTTCCTCAATCACAATGTCCGCGCCACTGGCCACGCTCAGATCTACGGTCGAGGTGGGAGCTACGGAGTAGAAGGGGACCCCATTCTCGCGCGCCAGGACGGAGAGCGAATAGGTGCCGATCTTGTTGGCCACGTCGCCGTTGGCCGCGATGCGGTCAGCTCCCAGCAGCACGATGCTGACCTTTTCGCGTGACATAAAATGCCCAGCCATGTTGTCGGTGATCAGCGTGCAGGGAATGCCGAGCTGCTGCAGTTCCCAGGCGGTCAGTCGCGCTCCCTGCAGATAGGGACGCGTCTCATCGACCCAGACGTGAATGTGCTTGCCCTGTTCGTGCGCGGTGCGCACCACTCCCAAAGCCGTGCCCCAGTCTACCGTGGCGAGCGCGCCCGTGTTGCAGTGGGTGAGCACGTTGTCGCCGTCCTCGAGGAGCACGGCGCCGTGCGCTCCGATGCGCTGGTTGGTGGCCACGTCCTCGTCGGCGATGCGCTGTGCCTCCTGCACGACGGCTTCCACCAACTGGCGTTTGGTCGTCCAACGCCGGTCGTAAGCCACAGCGCACATGCGCTTGATGGCCCAGAATAGATTCACCGCCGTGGGACGCGTCTGGCCCAGCACTTCGGCTGCGCGCGAGAACTCGGCAATCACCTCGGCGCGCGAGTTGCTGTCGCAGTGCACCGCCGCAAGCGCCAGGCCGAATGCGGCAGCGGCGCCGATGGCGGGAGCGCCTCGGATCTGCATGCTCTTGATCGCCTCGGCCACGCCGCGGTAGTCGCTGCACTCCAAGATGACCAACTCCTGCGGCAGGCGCAGTTGGTCAATCATCTTGACGGTGTTGTTTTCCCAGTATACCGTTCGCACCTCAGCCCCCGGGCTGGCAGCCGCCCCGAAACAAGCACAAACTGCCCAGTGTAGCCCTACGTCTCCACATGGTTGGCGAAGAGCCCAGTGCACTGCACAAAAAATTCTCTCCCGATGGGAGAGAAGGCATTCGCTTCCCTCTCATCTTCCAGACGACATCGCCTGCCGCGCGTGCGGGCGAGATCTGCCGGAGTTGGCACCATAGCTAGTCCAGTGATTCCCAGTCTGCTCGTCCACTGTCCGACCAACGGATCGGCGACAAGCGGACTACTTGACTACCTTGGTTGCCGGGGCTTCAACGGGCCGGTCCCTCCACCCCTCTGGATAAGAGTTCGCAATCGTGTATTCAGTTTGAGAGCGGGGCTATGCTATCACAGGTGCACGGTTTTGTCAAACCCTGTCCAAGGAGGCCTCAGGGTTTGAGCACCTGGCGCTGTCCATAATTCTGTTGGTAGTACTCCCGGTAGCGCTCGCCGGACTTGATCTTGCGCCACCAGTCCTGATTGGCCGCGTACCAGCGCGCGGTGGCACGGATGGCCTGTTCGTGGCTGTAGCGCGGCTGCCAGCCCAGCGACTTGAGCTTGTCCACGTTCAGGCAGTAGCGCCGGTCATGGCCAGGACGGTCGGTGACGTGCTGGATCAGGCTGCGCGGTTTGCCCAGCTCATCCAGCAGAATCTCCACCATAGCCAGGTTCTCCATCTCGGTTCCAGTGCCCACGTTGTATACCTCGCCGAGCTTACCCTGGTGGAGCACCAGGTCCAGCGCCTCGCAATGGTCGAGCACGTACTGGTAGTCGCGGCGCTGCTTGCCGTCGCCATAGACGGGCAGCGGCAGGTCGTCAATGGCGTTGGTGACAAACACCGGCAGCACCTTTTCCGGGTACTGGTAGGGACCGACGTTGTTGGCGCCGCGGGTCAGAGTGGCAGGCAAGCCGTGCGTGACATAGTAGGCAAGGGTCATTAGGTCGCCGCCGGCCTTGCTGGCGGCGTAGGGGCTGCGCGGAACCAGCGCATCCGTCTCCACAGAACGGTGATCGCCCGGCACGTGGCCGTAGACCTCGTCGGTCGACACCTGGTGATAGCGTTCGAGCTTGAACTTGCGGGCAGCCTCCAGCAGCACGTAGGTTCCATAGACGTCGGTCTGGATGAAGGCGTCGGGGTCCATGATGGAGCGATCCACGTGCGTCTCGGCGGCAAAGTTGATGATGGTATCCACGCGCTGCTCGCGAATGGCCTTGGCCACGCCCTCGGCATCGCAGATGTCCCCGTGCACAAAGGCGTAGCGCGGATTCCCTTCGAGGTCACGCAGGTTGTCCAGGTTGCCGGCGTAGGTGAGCTTGTCGTACACCAGCACGTGATAGTCCGGGTACTTGTTCAGGATGTGGCGGGCAAAGTTGCTGCCGATGAAGCCGGCGCCGCCGGCGATGAAGAGATTACGCAAAGCATGCTCCTCTGAAGTTTTGTGTTCTCAGTTGGCAGTTGTCAGTAGGCAGTCGGGAACCGTATTGCCGATTGCTCGCCGCCAGACACATACTGCATACTGCAAACTGCCAACTGCAAACCCTCAGCCACCGGCCCACGACCTCAGTTTGCGCGCGATCTTTTTCGGCTGCGCGTAGCGCTTCCAATAGTAGCGCGCCTGGCGCTTCATGCGGTTGGGCCAGGTGCGCCGCTGCGATTCGGCCAGCGCTCCGGCCAGCCAGCCATAGTCCACGCCCTTGATCTTGGCCTCGTCCGGGTTGCGGCGGTACGAGTCGTGGCTCTGGATTAGCGACAGGTCGTTCTGCACGCAGTAAGTATACAGGTCGCTGCCCGGATGCGGCGTGTAAAAGGCCGGGCTGTAATAATCCGGGTCGATCTGCTTGAGCATGGAGACGGTCTGCATGACCTCTTCCTGGGTCTCGGTGGGCAGGCCCAGCATGTAATTGGCCCAGATGGAGATGCCGTACTTCTTACAGATGCGCGCTGCCTCCAGGTTGTGCCAGCGCTTGGTGCCCTTGCGAATGAACTTGAGCACGCGGTCGCTGCCGCTCTCAAAGCCGATCAGGTAACCTTTCAGTCCCACTTCGGCCATCAACCGCACCATGTCCTCGTTCTTGACGATGATGTCGGCGCGGCTCTGGCAGAAAAAGGGTTGTGCGAATCCGGCTGCGCGGTAGGCTTCACAGAATTGCATCACCCACTCGCGGTCCTCGGTGAGGCAGTCGTCGTGGAACATGAAGCTTTTGAAGTGGTAATGTTCGCGCAACTGTGTCAGCTCGGCCAGCACGTTGGGGACGCTGCGGCGGCGCACCTTCCGTCCGAAAATGATGCGCTCGGCGGGCTGGCAATAGCTGCAATTGTAGATGCACCCCCGTCCGGCGATGATGGTCACGAACGGCGGCGGCAGTTCGGGGACGAACGGAGCTTCGGGCGAATCCAATGCGTAGCCCCACTTGCGCCACTCTTGCAGAAAGAACTCGTGGTCGGCAAAGGGGATGGCGTCCAGGTCGGGCTGGATGGGTGGAATCACGCGCGGCGGTTTCTCGCCGCGCTGCAACTGCTCCAGGAAGGCAGGCAGAGTGATCTCGGCCTCGCCCAGGAAGACGTGGTCGATGGCCGGTTCGTCTTTGACCTCGTCGAGCATCAGCGTGGGGTGCGGCCCGCCGACGATGGTCACCGCCTGAGGTAGCAGTTCGCGCACATGGCTCAGGCATTGCATGGCTGGGTTATAGTCCGCGCTCATCATGCTGACGCCGACTACGTCGGGCTGGCGCGCCGACAGCTCGGAGCGGAAATGCTCCCAATCGCGCAGGGCGCGCAGGTCCAGCAGGTCGACCTCGAAGCCCTTGGCCTTGGCGCAGGCGGCCAGAATGGCAAGCCCGTGACTGATCCAGCCCGAGTCCATGCCCTGTCCCAGGCTGTTGAAGCCTTTGCCCGTGATGCCCGGGCAAACTAGCGTCGTTCGCACGCAAACCAACCTTCTAGAACACGGGTTTTGCAGGAAACCCGTCTTCTCTCAGAAATCGGGTTTCTCTCAGAAACCCGATTTCTTGATCTTTCTCACAGCAGCCCCACCTTGCTGTTGTCACCAAGCGTCATCTTGAAGGCTTTGGGCAACAGTGGAGAACGCACGATTTCCACGTTGCGGCCGATCAGACTGTTCTCGATGCGCTGGGAGATGTCCACAATGCGGCTGTGCTCCAGCACGATGGAATGTTCGATCTCGCTTCTTTCCACCAGGACGTGGTGGTAGACCGAGGTGAAGGGACCGATGTAGGCGTTGAGGATGCGCGTTTCCTCCCCGATGATGGCAGGGCCGCGGACCACGCTGCCGATCACCTCCGCGCCCTTTTGCACGATGACCTTGCCGATGAGCTTGGAGGCGCGATCTACATAGCCCTCGACCTTGGGCTCCATCTCGTCCAGGACCAGGCGGTTGGCGTCCAGCATGTCACCGGGCGCGCCCGTGTCGATCCACCAGCCGGTATGCACGTATGGCCGGACCGTCGCGCCATGATCCACCAGGTACTGGATGGCATCGGTGATCTCAAGCTCGTTACGCCAGGACGGCTTGATGTTGTTGACCGCCTGAAACACGCTGTGGTCGAACATGTAGATGCCTACCAGGGCCAAGTCGCTTGGCGGGTCGCGCGGCTTCTCGATCAAGCGCACGATGGTGCCGTTCTTGAGCACGGCTACTCCGTACTGCTGCGGGTTCGCTACCTTGGTGAGCACGATCTGAGCGTTACAGTCCGAGTTCTCGAACTGGCGAATCAAGCCAGAGATGCCGCCCTGGATGACGTTGTCACCGAGGAACATCACAAAGCGCTCCTGGCCCAGGAAGCCTTCGGAGATCTTGACGGCGTGGGCCAGGCCCAGTGGCGCCTCCTGAGGAATGTACGTGATCTTGACGTTCCAGCGCGAGCCATCGCCGACGGCCTCCCGGATTTCCGGGGCGGTGTCGCCCACCACCACGCCGATCTCCTGAATGCCTGCGTCCTTGATGGATTCGATCACGCGGAAGAGCACGGGCTTGTTGGCCACCGGCACAAGCTGCTTGGCGCATGTGTAGGTCAGGGGATACAGACGCGTGCCTTTGCCTCCGCTCAGGATCAAGCCTTTCATTGTGCGTCCTCTTCCTTGGCATAGTAGTAGCGTTGCAGGCTGGCGTCCAGAGGCATGTTGGTCAATACGGCCCCAAGCACGCGCGCGTTCACCTTCTCCAGCTTGGCTTTGGCAGCTTGCACGCCGTCTCGCTTGGTCTGTCCGGCCGCCACGACCAGAAGCACGCCGTCCACCTTCGTAGCCAGAATGGCAGCGTCGCTGGCTGCCAGTACCGGCGGCGCATCGAGCAGCACCACGTCGGCTCGCTCGCGCAGCATCGCCAATACGCGATCCATGCGTTGCGAGCCCAGCAGATCGGAGGGGCTGGGCGGCAGCTCGCCACTGGCCAACAACCGCAGCCCGGCCACGCCCGTATCCTGCAGCGGTGGATCAGCCAGGGCCTTGTCGTCCACCATCATGGTGGTGAGGCCGCGCTTATGGGCCAGGCCAAACAGCTTGTGCAGGCTGGGCCGGCGCAGATCACAGTCCACCAGTATGACCTTCTTCTCTCCCTGCGCCATGGCCACCGCCAGGTTGGCGAGCATGGTGGACTTGCCCTCCTCGGGGCCGGGCGACGTGATCATCAGCGCGTGCAGGGGTTTGTCCGGGCTGATGAACTGCAGGTTGGTGCGGAGAGTACGGTACGCCTCGCTGGCCGGCGACCGAGGGCTGGTGACGGTGACGAGCAGATCGCTGAGTGCGGTTTTGGATGTTTCGGTCATGTGCTTGGACCTCCACAAGAAAATGAACACTTAAATGGCTATAGTGAATGATCCATGGCCAATCGCGGCTGCATCGAAGTAACGTTCAGCGGTGCTTGGCTGATGGGCCCGGTTTCCAGCGCTACTATGACTTCACGGGCTGTCTGGGTATGGAGCCGATTGTGCTGAGGCCTGTGCGGCGCTCCAGGTCGCGCTGATCGCGGATGATGTCGGATGCCAGCATCTCCAGACCGATCACTGCCAGTGCACCCGACAACAAGCCAAACAGCCCACCAGCCAGCGTAAGCAGACCGGTCTTGGGCCAGTAGACGTAACCGGCGCTGGCCGGGTCACGAATGGTCACGTCCACCCGGTCGCTCTTGTCCTGCTCCAACATGTAGACGCGTATGTCTTCCACAAAGATCTCGGCCGCTGCCTGAGCGATCACCTGCGCGCGTGTGGCGTCAATGTCGTCCACGTCGATCTGAATGATAAAGTCCGATTCGATCGGGCTCACGGTCATTTTGCGCAAGACGTCATCCACGCTCATGTCGAGTTGCTGCCGGTTTACTACCGACTCCACTAGTGTGCGCGACTTGATCTGGCCGCTGTAGTTGCGCATGAGGCCTTTGATGGTCTGCTGCAGTCCCCAGTCCAGGCGCGCCGGGATCACGTTCAATTGGATGCTCGAGCGGTAGGTCACTGTCTGCAGTTTGCAGAAGGCAAACGTGGCGACGGCGGTAACCGCCGCCACCAGCAAGATGATCCACCCGCGTTTCTGAAGAACCCTCACATAGTCTTTCAGGTCCAAGCCAGCCTCCTCGGAGGGGTACGTCGTGCCAAGCTCACCAGGACAACGCACCTATTGTAGCATAGCCGGATGGTTCGGGCAATTGCCCCGAGCCGCTGCGAACGCCCCCCGTTAAGAGCAGAAATCCGGTTTCTTGTGCTATCTGCGCCACCCGCCCGCTGAAGAATCCCTGCCGGTTGCGCCCTCACCGGGCTAGGGTGCGCGCCGCCCAGCCCATCTGATTGAACGGGGAAACGCAGGAATCTCTGCCACGACCTGTAAGCCCGTGGACTCGATTTCCTGTCTAGATCGCACGCTCTCATCCAAATAGTCCAGCACAAAGGCCAGCACGAGCCCTGCCAGCAGCGCCAGGATCAGCCTGATGGGCAGGTCCAGCTTGTCCCTCAAGCTGGAGCCGACCGCGCCGATGGCGGGCGGGTCAATCAGACTGGCAGTCACGTCGCTCTGTCCTACTGAAGCGAGATGGCGGGCGATTTGAGCTGGCAGCAGCTCTGCTACCGCGTTGGCGATGTGAGCGAGTTGTGCCGCGTCGCCCCATGTGATAGACACCGTCAGGATGCGGTGCAAGCGCCCTGACTGCGTCGAACCCTGGATGACCCCCACCGGGATGGAGATGCCTTGGCTTTTCAGCTTGTCGCTTACCGACTGCGCAAAGGCTCCACTGCGCACCAGTTCTGCCACGTCGTCCACCAGGTACTCCGCAGTGAGCCAGGTGTAGTACTTGTCGTAGGTGTAATAGTCACCGGTCCTGGTCTCTGGTTGCACGCCGAGCATGAAACGCATGCTGGTCTGGAACGCAGGTGCGCGCGAGGGACGGAGTAGCAAGCTGGCCACGCCCACGATCAGCAACAGCGCGGCCACAACCCACAACCTGCGGCGAACAATCTGCCAATACTGACGCAATTCCATGAGGCGGGCTCCTTCTAGGCCGACTGATTGTACCTGCTGCGTACGAGTTCTCGAAACCTGCGCACGAATTCCGAGCGGTCGAAGCGCAAAGCATGCTGGTGAATGAACTGCGGCTCGAAATCTTGGTCACGGAAGCGTGTGATCGCATCGGCCAATGATTCGGGCGTCTGCTCTCGAAAGAACAGTCCGGTGACACCTTCGACAATGGTCTCGAGCGCGCCTCCGCCCGCATAGGCGATCACGGGCCTCCCAGCAGCCTGTGCCTCGACCGGGGCAATGCCAAAGTCCTCCTCCCCAGGAAAGATCAAGGCGCGACAGCCCGCCATGTAGAGGCCGGCCGCTGCATCGTCTACCCATCCAAGGAAGCGCACGTTGGGCGCAGCCATGGCCTCCAAAGCCGGCCGATCACGCCCCTCGCCGATGACGACCAGCGGAAGACCCAGGCGGCTAAGGGCTTGCACGGCCAGGTCAATGCGCTTGTAGGGCACAAGTCTGGACATGATAAGAAAGTAGTCTGCATGCTGCAGCGATGGCCGGAAGCGCTGCACATCTGTGGGAGGATAGATGACCTCTGCATCGCGCCCGTAGACCTGCAATATGCGCTGTTGCACCACCTTGGAGATGCCCACGAACTCTGTCACCCGCTCAGCGACCTGACGATCCCAGCGCCGCAGGCTGCGTATCAGCAATGGCAGCACGACGCGCACGGCGCGCCCGAGGTTCTCTCGTGCTACGTAAGCGTCATAATCCCACAAGAAGCGTGCAGGGGTCAGGCAGTAGCAGATGTGCGCGGCGTGCGGGCTGGTGTGCACGCCGTGCGCAAAGGCGCTGGTGACGCTGAGCACCAGGTCGTAGCCTGAAAGATCCATGTGCTCGAAGGTGTAAGCGTACAGAGGCAACAGCCATTGATGGTGCCTGTTTGCCCTGGGCAACTGGTTCAGTGGGGATGGCCGCACATCCCAGTCCCGATACGCTGCCGGCAGGGCCTCGGGGCGAAAGATGGAAGTGAAGACGGGCGCCTCTGGGTATAGGGCATGCACCACTTCCAGCACCCGTTCGGCTCCTCCGTATTGATTTAGCCAGGAGCAAACAATAGCTGCTTTCAAGACGTTGATGCGCCTCCGCTGGACCCAAGGGGAGTATACCGGAAACGGTGGGATACTGGCAAGCCCTCATTGCTGCCCGACAGGCTCTGCGCCAGCGCCGGCGATTGGGTCCGTCGTGGGCTGCCAGCGCTTTGCGAGACAGCGCCTGGATCCAAGGCTTGTCGTCGCAGTCTCGTCAACGACTGGCAGACTGCGCTTGGCCCTCACTTCCCGATGCAGAAGCTGCTGAAGATGGCCTCCAGCACGTCCTCGCCTGCGCTCTCCCCCGTGATCTCGCCGAGCGCGTTGGCCGCTGCCCTCAACTCGACGACCACCAGCTCTGGCTCGCTGCGCTCCTGCCAGGCGTTCTGAGCCAGAGTGACGCTGTCCAGTGCGCGGCGCAGGGCTTGGCAATGCCTGGGATTGCTGACGAGTGGTGCATCGGACGTCTGCACCTGCCCGGAGAAAACGCACTCAACTATTGCGTTTTCGAGGTCGGGCAGGCCTGCTCCGGTCAGTGCGCATGTTTGGATATGCCTGGCGTTGGGCAAGACGCTGTCCGCGTCAGCGACACGTGGCAGGTCCATCTTGTTGACGGTCACAATGACGGTATGGTTCCCCAGCAGGCCGGCAATCTCGAGATCTTCCTGCTGCAAAGCCTCACTTCCATCCAACACCAGTAGCACCAGGTCGGCCTGCGTCAGAGCCTGGTGGCTACGCTGGATTCCCAATACCTCAATGGGGTCGGCGCTGGCCTTGATCCCGGCCGTGTCTACCAGGCAAAGCGGAACGCCACGCAAGTTCAGGCTTTCTTCGACCGTGTCGCGCGTAGTGCCGGGAGTGGGGGAGACAATCGCCCGGTCCCTTCCGAGCAGGGCGTTCAGCAAGCTGGACTTGCCCACGTTGGGGCGACCGACGATTGCCGTGCGTACGCCCTGCCGGTAGATTTGGCCCTGGCCGGCCTGGGACAACAACGCCGCGAGCCGCGTGTGGGCCTGTGTCAGGGCCGTGGACACGTCGAGCGACGGGATCTCGTCCTCAGGGAAGTCCAGCGAAGCTTCCAGATGTGCGAGCAACGCCACGAGTGTGGAGCGGATTGCTCTGACCTGGGCAGAGATGCGTCCGTCCAGTTGCTCAAGGGCTACTCGCAGGCTGACCTCCGTCTTGGCCCGCACGATGTCCAGCACTGCCTCTGCCTGAGCTAGGTCCACGCGCCCATTCAGGAATGCCCGTAGCGTGAACTCGCCCGGTTGCGCCAGGCGTGCTCCGCTGCGCAAGAGCAGCTCAAGAGTCTGACGCAAGGGAACGATTCCACCGTGGCAATGGATTTCGACGACATCCTGGCGCGTATAGGTGCGCGGAGCGCCCATCCACACGGCCAGCACTTCGTCTACTGGGTCAGTGCTTTCCGGATCCACCACATGCCCGTAGTAGAAGCGATGCGATTCCAGGGTGGATGCTCCCCTGGAAGCTGGCCTGAAGACCTTCTGTAGGATGGCAAGCGCCTGAGATCCGCTCAGGCGGACGATACCAATACCGCCCTCGCCCATGGGCGTGGATACGGCCGCGATGGTGTCATCCAGGGACCACATGGCCTAAACGCCTTGTAGAGTTCGGCGCAGACGAAAGCTGAGCAGCGAACTGATCAGCGTCAGCACTGCCAATCCTGACATGACTTTGGGGATGCCAACCAGGTCGGCCAAGTTGCTGATGACTAACATGGGGATCAGCCCAACCAGGTTGATGAAGATGAACTGCGCGGCCATGACACGCCCCCGGACGGCATGAGGCGTGCGTTCTTGCACAATCGTCTGCGCGGGGATGACGGCCAGGGTCATGCCTATGCCCAGCAACAGGGCCATGAGAATCACCTGCAGGGTCACCAGGGCGGGGGGCGCAGCTGCCATGCCACTGGCGTTTTCGCCACTCCAGGAGATGAAAGCAAAGCCCAAGAATGAAACCGTGGTGGTCAGGAAACCGACTCCCACCAACGACTCGCGCGGGAAACGGTGCCCGGCCCGACTGGTCCAGACCGTCACGCCCACCATGCCTACCGCCACAGAGAAAAGGATGTAGACGGCATCTGCAGGTGGCATGTGCAGGACGCGTGCGGTGAAGCCCGGTGTCAGTGTGGCCAAGATCATGGTGAGCATCGTGACCAAGGCGTGCTGGGAGATCGCTACGAAGACCGAGTGGCTGCCGGCGATGAAGCTCCAGCCCTCTTTGAGCTCCTGCCAGAGCTGGGGCAGGATATTGAGATCGGTTTGTCGTTCCCGCCGTGGTTCGTTCACGGACACGAACCAGATCAGGACCGATGTGATCAGATAGGCTAACGCAATCACGACAAAACCCCCATCTACGCCCCCAAGCTTCACAGAGACAGGCGCCATGAACAGCAGACCGATCACCTGGGCTACGTTGAAGAGGAGGTGGAAGAGCGAGTTGGCGGTCAGGAGCTGGTCGGCAGGGAGCAGCAATGGCACCGTGGCCGCCTCGGCCGGATCTGAGAGCTGTCCGATGGTGGAGAGGATGAAGCTCAGGGCGTAGACCGCGGTCAGGAATCCAGCACCTGTCGTGTAACGGTGAAAGAAGACAAAGGCAGCCACAACGAACGTGCGGCTAATGTTACAGAACAGCAGGATGCTCTTCTTCCGGTAGCGGTCAATCACGATGCCCGACAGCAAGCCGAAGAGAATGGCTGGCAGGTAGTACATCACCACCATGATGCCGGTCAGTCCACTGGAGCGCGTTAGCCCCTCCACCATCAGGGTCTGCACGAACAGGATGGCATACTGAGCAGACTGACCGAAAATTTGCGAAATGCAGAGCAAGCGGAAGTTGCGGTACCGGAAGATGCCCGAAATGCCGTTCTGTGCCGAAGAGTTTGGCTCTGGGCAGGTGTTCATGCAGGGCTATCGTCCTGGGACAGTGGTTCGCGAACAGGGGCAGATGCACTGCCGCGCGCAACGAAAGCCTTGAGCCGGCGCTCGAGCACGCTGCGCGGCAGCAGAATGCGGCGCCCACAACCCTGGCATTTCAGGCCAATGTCCGCGCCCAGTCGCACGATGCGCCATTCGTAGCTTCCACAGGGATGCACCTTGCGCAATCGCACGATGTCGTCTATGTACAGCTCTATGGGCATGTATGTCCTGCCACCCCGCGTTGGCGAATGTGCCCGAGAATTGCCACGGCCGGCGTCATCAGATGCGCGCCACCCCCTTGTAGCAGTGTTGTCCCGATCATGATCCGCTGGCCAAACGTCGCAGACAGACAGGCAACCTCTCCAGCAAGTCGCCAGCCACCGCACCGGCAGCACCAATTTCGTCGGCGACCATCTGCCCGGCCAGGCCGTGCAAGTAGGCTCCGGCCGTCGCCGCGTCAAAAGGCGCGAGGCCCTGCGCCAGGAGGCTTGCGATCACGCCCGCCAGCACGTCACCCGTCCCGGCTGTGGCCAGGGCAGGGGTGGCAAACGGATTCACCCGCGCACGGCCGTCTGGGGCCGCGATGACAGTGTGAGCTCCCTTGAGCACGACCACGACGCGCCACTGTTGCGCTGCACGGCATGCCACCCCGATGCGATCGGCATTCACGTCTGCTGTCGAGATGTGAAGCAAGCGTGCCATCTCGCCCGGGTGCGGTGTCAGCACTGCAAGCATCTGTGGCGCCAACTCCCAGCTCTGGGCGTCCGCCAGCGCATTCAGGGCATCGGCGTCAATCACGACGGGCGGCATGCGCCTTGCCACCGCCTGGGACTCAGCTGTCGCGCCCACGAAGCCGAGACGTGAATGCGCCTCACTGGCCGGCAGGCCGAGCACACGCGTCACAAACCTGGCCGTTAGTGGGTCCCGGCCCAATCCCGGGCCCAGAAGCAGTGCCTCATAGTCATCCAGGCGTTCGTGCAGCAGGGACACGGCCTCGGGAACCAGAGCGCCCATATGGTGCGGCAGCAGCAGGAAGGTGGCCTCAGTCAATTTGGCGGCCAGAGGCGCGTGCAACAGCTCTGCAATGCCCAGAGTGACCAGGCCGGCTCCCGTGCGCATGGCTGCTGCAGCGGCCAGGTATGGGGCGCCAGTGTAGTTCACAGAACCGCCGACCACCATGAGCTTGCCAAAGGATCCCTTGTGCGCGTCCAGGGGACGCGCAGGCAAGACATCGCGCACGGCGCCTGGAGTAGTCACCTCCAGGGATACATGCCTGGCCAGCTTGCCAGGAATGCCGATGTCAGCCACCACAAGTTGACCTACTTTGCTCGTCCCAGGGAATAGAAACTGCCCCACCTTCGGAAATCCGAAGGTCAGCGTGACATCAGCCGTCAAGGTAGCCGGGTCTACGGCCCCAGTGTCACAGTTGAGGCCGCTCGGCACGTCTACGGCAACCAGTAGGGGTGAGCGAGCCCGCGGCTGGTCCGCGGGAGGCCCACATTGCTCATAGCGCGTCCGAACCGTTCTCTTTCGCTTTGATTCCAACGCCTTGTTAACTGCAGCCAAGAGCGCTTGCAGGTCTCCGGCGATGGGCTTGGACACGCCTGTTCCCAGAAGCGCATCGAGAACATAGTCAGCATGGCCCACGGAACGTCGCAGGCCACCGAGGCGCTGGTCCTCATGATTCCACAGCACTGGAATGCCGTCGGTCTGGATGCGTTGCCAGTTGGGGTCACCAGAGACCTCACGCTTCCAGACGTAAACGCATACCTGGGCTCCGGCTTCCTGCAGGTAGTGGGCAGCGACTAGGCCATCCCCCCCGTTGTTGCCTGGCCCAACCAGCACCAGAACGTGCTTGCGCGATACACCGCGCTCGGCCAGCCAGTCAGCCACCGCTTGACCCGCGTGCTCCATCATGACAGCGTAGGAGAGACCCTGTGCGTCTGCTGCTTGCTCCAAAGCGCGCATCTGTTGCACAGTGACGAGCTTCACGATCGGATTTCCTTCCTGTGGGGCAGCCTGAGCTGCTCATAGATGCTCCAGGGCTTGTCATTGTAAAGGACAAGGCACCTTCTGTCAAAGCAAGAAAATCCCCGAGTGACCTCGTCCGAACGTAGCCAGGCAAGCACCACTTCTGGATTCCGGCGGATGCACGCGCTGTTTGACAAGCCCGGGAAGCCTCCTATCATTATCAGGCGCCGCGATGGTGCGGCAGACAGGTCAGTCTCTTGGCCACGGATGCAGGGAATGGATGGCGAATGCGATGTTGTCTGGCGTGATCCTGGACTTTGGCGGCGTCTTCACGCGAGTCGGACCGCGTGAAGCGCTGTTACGGCGTTGTGAGTGCGAATTGCGGCTTCCGAAGGGTGCATTGAGCGAGCTGCTATTCGGGAGCGAGCACTGGTACGCGTACTCTACTGGCCGTATCAGTGCCGAAGAGTACTGGTGTCAGATCCGTGTCGCGCTGGGTGGCCAAGTTCCGCCTGAGCTTGAACTCTTCAAGTCTAATCCCTTTGCCTATGAAAGGCTAAACCGGCGCATGGTGATCGTGGGCCGGCAGTTGCACAGGCGCTACAGGACGGCCTTGTTGAGCAACGCGACCCTTGGCTTGGAGTCTCTGCTTGCAAAGCAGGGCCTGAGCGGCCTGTTTGATGTCGTTGTGAATTCGGCGCGAGCGGGCTTGCGCAAGCCCGATCCGCAGATCTACAGAATCACCGCCGCACGGCTTGGGCTTGAAATGGCGCAGTGCCTGTTTGTCGACGACAAAGAGCGCAACATCGAAGCGGCCCGGCTGTTGGGCATGCAGACGATCACTTTCCGCTCCGCTGCACAGCTGGCGCGACAGCTGAGGGAACTGAGAGCCTAACTCACCAACCTGTAGCCTCGGCCATGCACTGTGAGGATATAGCGACTGTTCTTGGGATCGGGTTCCACGTCCTCGCGCAGACGGCTGACCAGTTTCGCGATGCGAGGGTCATCCACCTTGTCGATATAGTCTGAAGACCAAACTGCCTCGACCAGACCGTATTTGTCGCACAGGCAGTTGGCGTTCTCGTACAAGTAGCGCAGCAGCTTGTACTCCAGCCTGGTCAGGTCGTGAATGCGTTTCCCGTCCACCCAAACATCGCCCGATGTCCTGTCCATCCAGATTCCCTTGGGAACCGGCCCCTGCGGGCTGGTCGAGAGTTCTGGCAGTAGCTTCTCGCCCGAACTTTCCTTGCGCAGGATGAGGTCGTTCAGCGCCGAAGAGAAGACGTGCCCGTCCAGGACATATCCCTTCTGCTCCAGCGTGCGCAGAGCAGGCTGACCGGTGCACTCCCTGTCATGCGCCAGGGAGATGAGGGTTGCCTTCTCCGCTGCCGTCAGGTGCCTTCCCCAAGCTCTTTCCAGGTAGGGCATGGCTTCGTCAGTGAAGCAATGCTGCGCGGCGATTCGGCCCTGTGTGGTCAGCTCTTTGTGCCGTCGCCAGGCATCAAAGTAAAAGTGGCAGGCCATCTGCACGAAGAAAGGGAAACGACCGCCCAGCCTCTGAATCTCGTCTTTGCAGGCGAACATGGGAGATCGAGAACGCCTGCTGGTCTCGCTCATGAACTGATCGAATTCGCCTTCGGTCCACGAGCCTAGGCGGACCGTGGCAAAGATGTTGATGAAGGGAGATGAGACCAGCTCATCGGGACAGCAATCACGGAGCTCTTCTGCGGTGGCGGTGATGAAACACACATCGTAGGTATCGGCAAGACCACGCAAGATCCGGAAGAAATCGGAAGAGAAGCCGCCGCGACTGGTAATGTCCTGAAACTCGTCAAGCAGCAGGACCAAGCGGCGCGGCGCAAGCCTCTTCAGCGCAGCCTCCACTTCCTTCTCGTCTGCTTCTTCTGGCATGTCCACGATCGCAGAGGGAACTTGCTCCGCCAGCTTCTGCAGGAGACCTCGAAAGAAACCGGCAGGGCCACCAATCTGCAGTCCTGGGTGCATATACACGAATACCAGGTCTTCGCTGCCCACGCCGTACAGCCTATGCGCTGTGTCCGTCACCATGTAGTACAGCAAAGACGTCTTGCCGCTTTTCCGTTCACCCACGAGCGACGTCGAACCGCGTTTGTGTAGGCGCTCCAGAACGTCCTGCAATTGCTCCTCGCGGCCGTAGAAGTCTGCCGGGTCACTCAGATGCCCACCGTAATAGTACGGATTCTCAACAGCGCTCTTGGTAGACACGTTGTCATCTCCTGGTCTTAAGGTAGGACTCCCGGCTTAACACGAAGCGCAAGGAGCCGGGTCGTAGGTAACTCCCGCCACCCTCAATGCATGCGCGGGTGAGCTTGCGCTGTCCGCACTCAAACCTTCATCTCCTGACTGAGGCGCAGGAGCACCTCGTTCTGGCACAACCACATGCGGATCAGGCCCATCTTGAATCTGTACATGAGGCTTTGGCCGGACTTTTGCTCTACTACCAAGTCGCGTTCACGCAGCGAACGCAGTGCTTCCAGCAAGTCCTTCCCGGGTATACTCAGCTTACTCTGCTCAAGTCTTTGAGCCACAGTCTCGGGCAACACATAGACGCGGTTCTCATCTGTGACATTTGCCAGGCCCGCCAGAACGATTTGCTCCGACCGGCTAAGAGGAGCGAACATCGCGCTCTGCAACACGCCAGAGCTGTCCTGGACTACATCCTGCAATACAACTTGCACGTCGTGTTTGAATACCCAGTTCTTCTTCAGCCTGCGTGCGAGCTTGACTAGCGAGTCGCAAATGTACTGTATGAAGTAAGGATGACCTGCAGTGACATCCACTATGGTGCGTACAGTCAGATCGTCGTAGTTGAGGTATTGCGCGACGGGCTCTGTGATGAGTGCCTCGGCCTCGACCTGCCCAAGGTAACTGATCTCGTAGGCTCGAGCGATGTTGAATAGGATCGAGTGGTTGTCCTTGAGCGTCTCGCGCAACTTGTAGGCGCCTGTGAAGACAAAGGCGATCTTGCTACTGTGCTGCATCAATCCCCGCAGGAATTTGAGCGTGTCTTCGCTGAGGGCGCCCGACTCCACCTTGTCGAGTAGGATGTCGATTTCGTCCACCATTACCAGCAACCTGCGCTCGCCCAGGCTGGGTTCCACTACCTCGTAGTAGTAGTGGCGAAAGGCACGCTGGGCGTTGCTCATAAAGTCCGACTCGACCGCCCTCGACACCTCAGTCCCGCTCCTAATGAGCTTCTCGCGGATCGCGTTGGTCAGATCGAGGAGGAAGTCCCCAATCGACTTGGGCACGGCAAGTTCTAGGCTAAAGAGAACCGGCACGTGTTGCGGAGTCGGCGGGTTGGCCTGCAGTTGGTACAGAATCGAGGTCTTGCCCATTCTGCGTTCGCCATGCAGCACCAAGATGTTGGGCTGCTCAGGACCGCCGATGTTCTCGTTGATCCAGGCAAATACGTCCTGTCGTCCGTAGAACATGTGCGGGGTCTTGACCGGAGGGCCCCAGTTGTATGGGCTGAATGGAATGGGGCGGTATTCGCGGTCGATGGAATGGAACCGCAATTGGCCGCTGATGGGGTAGAAGCGGTTCTCAGCCTCATCATCATCGTAGGAAACCTCAAGCGCGTACGTGGCCTGCGTCACACCCAGGGGCCTGATGGTGAACTCTACTTCCTTCTGCATGCCGGTTCCCAGCGGCTCCAGGCGCTGAGTGGCAGAGCCCACCACCTCGAATCCGTCCTTGCTACCACGTCTCAGGGTGGCCGTGAGGTTCCTCGCAGCGCTTGCGCCGGTGTTGGTGAGGCTGAACACGACCGTGCCGGTTACGGACCCGCTGTCCAGCACAATGTCGTCGCGAATGATATCGACCGCCAATTGAGCGCGCCCACGCAGGTTCTTGATGGCCTCTTCGGTTAGCCGGCGCCAGCCTTCGACCACTTGAGTAAACGGGCCCTTCTCGAATTCTAGAAGCTGAGTGTCGATGGTCTCTTGTATGCCGGTGAGCCTGTCGATGGTGCTCACCATGGCGTTGCGTTGCCCATCGCGGTCCGGATTGCTCAGATAGATCGCCGCATCTTGCGCTATGCTGTTCAGATCTTGAAGGATCTTCCTGATTCCTGGTCTGAATGGCTTGCCGGCACCCTCCATCCACCACGCCAGGGCCTCCCGGGAACGCGCCACTTGGTCGAGATCCTGTGCCTGTGCCAGCACCTTGGCGCTGTTGAAAGCCTGGTACAGTTCTTCTCCGTGCTTCCACCAGCGTATGTTCTCGATCAGAGCAAGAAGCGCATCCGGCGTGTGCTGTTCGCCAAGTAAGCGGCTGTAGACGCGCGCCAAAGCCGCCAGCGTCGGCTCTCCTATCCTTCCGCCTGCGCCGATGTTGCTCAGAGCCTTGATAGCCGCTTGCCGCAGGCCACTGTTGCGACCTTCGTTGACGGCCAGGATCAGGGGTTCGACTGCCGGCTCGCCGATGGTCGATAGAGCAGCCGTAGCTTGGTCGCACAGCGCGCCATCCTGTAGCGTGTCGATCAGTGGGCCCACGGCACGCTCGCTCTTGATGTCCATGAGCGTGCGCACGGCCTCTCGGCGCACAACCTCCTCCCGATCCCTTTGCATGGCCTCGATCAGAGGACTCACCGCCTGCTCTGGCGCGATCTTGGCGAGGATGTGCATCGCCCGCACTCGCACACCAGAGTCCTGAGCCCTGTCGGCCAACATGCCTATGAGTGGCTCTGTCAGAGCCGCATCGCCAGTGTTTTCCAGGATCTCAGCAATCCTGCGGCGTAGATTCAGATCACCTCCGCGGAGGGTCTGCAGCAGGGCCTGATTGGCTGGAGCGCCGATGCCCTTCAGGGCATCTTCAGCAGCCGTACGTACGGCTGTGCTTGGGCTGTCCAAGGCCTGGGTCAGCGCTGGAACGGACGGCAGACTGATGGCCACGAGTGCAGAGATGATGCTCTGCCGCAGTTCTACTTCGGCACTCTGAGCCGGCAAAGCCTCGATCAAGGACTGAACCGCAGGAACGCCAATGCCGGCAAGCGCGTTTGCGGCCGGCTCGGCGAACTTGCCGCGACGGGACCGCAGCAGCGCTGCCAGAGCCGGTACGGCTTGCGCATCGCCCAGCAGTCCGAGAGCTTCTGCCGCTCCCTTGATCACCTGATCGGCCCGCTTCTCGTCCTGGACGATCTCCAGCAACGGTCTCAGAGCCGTAGCACCCATCTTGCCCAATGACTTTACCGCCATCTGGCGTACCTGTGTATCGCTGCTGCTCAGCGCCGCTGTCAGTGGCGGGACGGCCGGTTCAGCGATGACACTGAGGGCTGTGGCGGCCTCAGCGGCCAAGTCCGGGTTGTCTCTCAGCACGGCCATGAGTGGTTGTACGGCCCTTTTGTCTTTCAGTTGCCCCAGAGCCCAGGCGGCCTGTCTACGCACGGGCTCGGGGAACTTGACGTCCAGGGCTCCTAGCAGAGGAATGGTGGCCCAGTCTGGCGAGCCAACGCGACCCATGGCCAAGGCGGCATTCTGTCGTTCCTGGATGCTCCCTTCTCTCAACGCTCTGGGAAAGAACTCGCTGATGCGCTGGCCCTGAAAGGCAGCGATGCATAGCGCAGCCTGGCGCCAGTGCAAGGAGTCCTCTGTTTGCAGAATTGGGAAGAGCTGAACGCGCAGGCGTTGCCTTACCTCGGGCGGTGTGTTGGGGGCTTCGATTGCACAACGGGCTGCCAGTAGTAAGGAGGCCGGGGACTGGTCAGGCGCAGGCTGCAGGTTTTCGATTACCTCCGCAGCATTGCCCTGCAGCGCCGCCACATTCACCAGTACCTCGTGCCACCACGGATCCCCAGCATGGTTGCGCACAACCTCTGCGATGGGGCCTCTTGCCACCAGTGTCTGCGCCGCCAGGTATTCCTGAAGCGCTTGCCGCAGGAAGGAGAAGGATTCGCCGCCATTCTGCCGCAGAAGCGGACTATGCGTGATCCAGGCCAGCAGAGTCGCTTCGTCTAGCGCATCAGGTGTTCGCGGCAGCAGCCTGATGGCGGCGCGGATCTCCTGTTCTGAGAACTGCTCCAGGTGCCGCTCATGAGCGTAGAGCCCCAGTTGTTGCACTGCTCGCTGCCGAGGCTGGTTGCCGGCAGATGACTGCCCCGAGTTCGAGGCCGCGTCAGTGCCTTCTGCAATCAGAACACGCAGGCACTGCTCGTAAAGGGCTTGTAGAGTCAGAATGGAGGATGGCGCCGGCGCCTTGACGGATGCCAGAATGGAAAGAAGCCAAGGGTTTTCGGCCAGCGTACGCAGTCCGGCGTTGCGCTCTATTGCCTGGGACAGCGAAGCCGCGGCATGCGAGTCCTTGTCAAACCTACGTCCGATCCAGTCCACTGCGTTCGAAGCTGTGAAGGGCAGGCACTCAAAGCCGGCGAAGGCAGGCAAGGTGCTCAGAGTGCGGAAGGTGCGTGTGGCGATCACTACCAGCAGCCTGGGGTATGTAGCCAGTAGGTCCTTGATCCTGCCAAGAGTCGCGTCTGAGGTCAGCCTGTTTATGCCATCCAGGAACAGAATGCAGCCGCCCTGACTGAACCTATCCCTAAGGAAACCCGAGGCCGCGGGAAACCCATGGGCATGCAGCTCCTCGGCCAGAATGGTCAACAGATCCTCCGCGCCAGGGTCCGCTTGGCTCAAGTCAGCGTAGATAGGCAACAACGAAGCAAAAGCCTGCCCGAGGTGCAGAAAGGTCAGCCGCCGGACGTACGCCTCTGGCATCTTCTTGCGTGCCAGAGTAGCGGTAGCGTGCTTTAGCGTGCTTGTCTTGCCTGCGCCGCTTTCGCCTACGATCGCCAGGCGAGGCGAGCGGAACAGTGCGTCCCAGATGTCCTGGGTTTTGTTCTGACCCCCTGGCGTTCCCCTGGTCTGAGGAGTCATGTCGCGCAAGTGCAGCGGGAGATAGAACGATTCCAGGGAGCGCGGCTGGTCGTCGCCAGGAAGAAGCACTACATCACAAGCCTTGGCCACGTTGTCAAGATACCGGTTCAAGTACGCTTCCGGTGCCAGTCTCGCCCCGAGTCTGTGTAGGAATGAGCTGTCGGCCATGGGCAATTCTCCTTGGGCTTAGGAGGTGGAGGCATTATAGCACGGAATCCGGCTTCTGTCCAGGGGCAATGTCATGAAAAAGTCAGCAAAAAGTCAGTATGGTGGTCAGGCTTTTTCACATAACTGCCAGGGAAATGTGATTTACTAGCTATTGACAAGGGTATGTGCCCATGTTATAATGGGCCCGTACTATCGGCCGCTGGGCCAGAAGAGAGGGGGTGCACGCTTCATGAAAGTCCTCGTCGCTACCAAGTCGGTGGCCGTTCTGGAAGCATTGCGTGCGATGAAGGATGTCGAGCTTGAACCTGCGCTCTTCACCGATCAAATTGCCAAGGGCATTCCCACGGCCGATCTGGTGATCATCGATTTCCAGGACATCGTCGAATACCCGTACGAGATTGGCGTCATTCAGAGCCAGTTGGCCGAGGCCCAAGAGAAACGCAGATTGCCTTGGGCAAGCAGCGAAGCCTTTTTGATGGCGCCTGACAAGCTGACCCAGGATGCTACCCGTACCAAAGGTGGCACAGAGCTGCCGGACAAGCTGACGATAGCCTTCACCTCATACTCTGGTGGAGTGGGGAAGACCACTCTGGCCCTGGATACTGCGCTGCACTTTGCGCGCCAGACTGAGCGGCCGGTCATGATGGTTGAGTTCGTCCACGGGGTATCTGCCTTGGCAGCGCTCACCGGTATGGAGATGCCCCACATGTTCGACCTCACGTCCAATACCGAGTTGCGCCCTTCCTCTTTCAAGGGTGTGACCATGGTGCCAATGGACTATGAGAGCTGCAGGGTGTTGCCGGTGGAGCAACTGGCCAAGTACCTCAAGAAGCAGGTGGCAAGGCATACCCTCACTGTGGTAGATGCCATCCAACCACATGGTCTCGTCAAGTCGATTGAGCCCGAAGTAGACGAGTGGCTGGTGGTGACTACGCCTCGACTCGATGCTGTAGGCAATGCCACCAAGCTCGTAGCGGAACTGGGAGCCAAAGCCAGCATCGTGTTGAACGAGAAACGTGGTACAGCAGACACGCTGGCCCTGGCCGGAACTGAGCGCGGGCTCGATCTGCCCTACCAGGACCGGGTAACCCAGTGGGAGGGCAAGCTGGGCGCCGCGGTTCTGCAGTACGTCTACGGACGCGCCTGGAAGAGGTATGAGAAGCCAGAAGGCATTTCGGGTGCACTGAAGCGACTCATCGGGCGTTGAGCGACTGCGTGGAGGAAAAATGAGAAACCGCAAGGTCTTGTTGCTCCTGTTGGTCGTCATTCTGGTCGCCTTCAAACTCTTGCCGACCCAGAAGGGACCGGCGGCGCCGAGCGCAGTCGTGGTCTTGGCCGCCAGAGAGAACATAGAGCCCTACACGTTCATCAGCTCCAGTCAGGTGAGCACCACTACCGTGCCCAGCGCCATGGCGGGCGGCTACTACACCTCCGCAGACAAACTGGATGGGTACATGGCAACAACCCTGATCAAGAAAGGCACCGGACTGACCCGTGCCAACGCGTTGTTGCCAGAGGATTTCCGTTTCTGGGGGGACATGGGCCTGGAGATCGGCAGCTTCAAGGCCGTGTTCAGCGAGCTGGTGGGCGGGCAGGTGCGGCCGGGGCACAGGATCAACGTGTATGCCTATCGCAAGAGCGATGAAGACGAAGACAACGGCGATCTTGTCCTGGTGGCGAGCAACATCCTGGTGGTCGGCGTGCGCACGGAAACCGGCGAACAAGCGACGGCAGGGCAGGCAAGCGTGTCGGGGACGCCCACGCCCAGCGGCGGCGGCCCGCTCGACTTTGGCAGCCTGGGGGGCGGCTTGGCCGGTGCTCAGCCGGCGAGTGTGGTCGTGTATGCAGCCGAGCCCAGGGTAGCGCAGGCTATCATCGCATTCCTGGGTAGTCGTGACTACTCAGCCTGGGTGACGCTGGCACCGCAGCCCGCGGCGATTACCACGCCTATGCCCGTTCCCACTCTGCGGAGGCCCACGCCGACACCACAGCCTACGCTGCAGCCGACGAGCGAGCCATCCACGCCGGGAGGCCCGAACGCCACGACTGTGCCTGGCGGAACAGTCTCTGTTGTCAGTGGAAGCGTGTACATGAGCGCTGCTAGGAATGGCACTCAATGCGAAAAGTTCTCTAACGGCACGAGTACGCTCTGGGCTGTTGTGACGCTCAACTATGCGCCCGCAGGAGCGTTCCCCATTACCATCGAGGTCACGGATCAGGATCGGGTGCAGCACTTCAGCCAGCAGTTTTTTCACCCTGCGCCAGGCACGGCCTCGCACCTGATTGAGCGTCCGGGCGGCTTTCCAGCGAATACCAAGTTCACGACGACTGTGACGGCAGGCGCTGCGGCGTTTCAGTGCACGTGGGAGACCACCTCCGATGCTACCTGCCCGCCCACGGGCAATGCCAGCCTGCCCAATACGGGCAACTAGGTGGAGTGAGAGATGTCCGAGTCCAGGAGTTCCCAGACCAGAATCCAAGAACTGGAGCGGGTGCACAACCTCAATCACTATGCGACCCTGGTCCAGGACTGGTGTGTGGATAGGGAGGTCCCTGTCCCTACTTGGCGTAGTTCGGACGGACACGAAGACGAACAGGACTTTGCCTTCCGCGCCAATGTATTGCGCGCTGTCAGAGAGTTGCAGCTGCCGGTGGCAGAGGCGGACCTGCAAGAGATCGCCAGGGAGCTGGTGAAGCGCATCATCGGGCTCGGCGTGCTGCACCCCTTCCTGGAGGAAGAAGACCTCGAAGAGATCATCGTGCGCAACGGGTATGTAACGGTGGAGCGCATGGGGGAGCTCAAGCCCATTGGGCAGTTGGGCGAAGATGCCTATTTCTATCGTTTGGCCCGGCGCATCGCGGACATGTCGGGTAGAGGCCTGGGCGCAGCAGACCCCATGATCAAGGTGGGATTGCCGGATGGCTCACGCTTCGCCGCCACCATCCCGCCGCTCAGTCGCGAAGGCACGGCGATCAATATCCGGCGTTTCGCTCGCAAGAAACTGCGGCTTGAGGATCTGGTGCAGAAGGGCAGTGCTGACGAAGAGACCATCGACTTCCTGGCCAAGGTGGCCAATTCCATGAAGGTCAGCGTGGTCTTCTCTGGGCGCCCGGGTGCTGGCAAGACCACTTGGCTAAACGCCTTCTCGCAGCATCTTCCAGAGCGTGCGCAGGTATCTGTAGTGGAGACCTTTGAGGAATTGCAGCCGCAGGTTGAGCATTTCCACCACCTGGTGGTGGAGGAAGAAACCGGGCAGATGAGCGATGCCATCAACACGGCCATCCTGCGCATGCGCCCCGACGTGGTGATGATCGGCGAGGTGGTGTCCGGAGAAGCCGTGGAGTACATCCTTGCGTTGAACCTGGGCATCGTGAGCCACACCACGACGCACTCGCAGAGCGCCCGTATGGCCCTGTTCCGTCTGGAGAACCTCGCGCGTAAGGACATCGCCATCGAGGAAATGCGACCGGTCATCGGCCACGGTCTGGGCCTGGTAGTGCACCTCAACAAGGACTATGATGCCAAGAGAGGGCACTATGTGCGCTTCCTGCAGGAGATTCTGGCTGTAGATGGCTACGACAACGGGCAATACGTCCTGCATACCCTTAAGCAACGCAAGGGCGATGGCTGGACTCCCCTGATGGAAGGGATCGAAAGATGGCAGGCCTAGATCCCATCCGGATCCTGCTGCTCGGAGCAGCCTTGCTGATCGTGCTCCTCTTCTTGGTAGGAGACACGAGCACTCTTGCGTTGGCGCCAGTGCTGCGGCGTTACCGGGCGCGCTACCTGCCGGAGGGCCTGTCGTGGAAGCAGCTTGTGGTCCCGGGCGTGCTGGTGCTGCTGGCACTTCTGATGCGAGTGCCTTTGATCTCGCTGTATCTGGTGATTGCAGCGGGGTTGGTTTTGTGGCGCGACCTGCAGCGCATGGAGAGTGAGCGCCGGCGGCTAAACACGGACCAGATTCTGCAATTCGTAATGGCCTTTCGTGCTGAATACACTCTGCAACCTTCGGTGTTCTCCATGATGGAGAAGGTGACGGATAGGACTACCGGTCCGTTGCGGAGCCTGATGAAGACCACAGCTCAGACCTTCTTCCTGACCTCGTCCCCGCAGCGCGCCTTTGAGGAATTGCGCAAACGCACCGATAACGTCTACCTGAGTCAATTTGCGTACATCCTGGAAATGGCGGAGAATGCGGCCCCCGATGCGGTGGTCAAGGCCCTGCAGGGCCTGGAAATGCGACTGCGCTCACATGCGGAGCTGCGTCGGGAAGTCCAGTCCAACTTGGCATCGATCGGCACACAAACCAAGATCATGCAGGTGGTAGCGGGTGCGATCCTGTTGGCGGTAGCTCTGGTTCCCATGCTACGGCAAGCTTATACCACTTCGTTCGGCCAGTTCGTGTATGTGACTGTGTTGACCGTGATGTTAGGCAGCTCGTACTACATCGACCGTGAGACACAGAAGCTGGGGGAGCGAATCTCGTGACCCAACAGATGGCAACGATCTTGTTGGTGATAGCCATTGTGGGCGTGGTGGCCAGCACTGGGATTGATTATGAATTGCGGCGCATTTGGTCGTTTCAACGCAAGCGCTTCAGTCGCCACGCTGAGGAGCGCCGGACGCGCTTGTTGACCAGGCTGGGGCGCAAGCAGGAGTACAAAGCAGACCTGACTGAGATTCGCGACTTTGCGGTCAGCCTACAACTTGGCACCTCGATGAATCAGACCTTGAGCGGTTCACTGATCGCGGCCGCCGACCAGTTCAAGAAGCGGGGTATCTTTGGGCAGCGCCTGGACAAACACGTGGAGTCGCGTCTGTCCATTGCACCCGAGGAAGTGCTCAAGGGTCTGGCTGACGACTTCAAGTCGGACCACCTGCAACTGCTGCCCGAGCGTCTGGAGTCGGCGCGAAACGGCGGAATCACGTACGATCAGGCCTTGTCCATTACCGTGGCCCAGGTGGAAGATGAGATTCGCGGCAGCATCCGCAATCAGATTCAGCAGGCACCGATTCGGCTGACGTTCCCTATGATCGGCGGAGTCTTCTTGGCTGCCTTGATCTTGGCCATATTTCCGTTGCTGATGAGCCTGATTACGTCGGTGTAAGCAAAGTGCGGACCGGGTTCTGCGGCGAGTCCTGCAGCGTTTCAACATCAAACGCAGCTTCCCAGTACCGGGGAGGTACGATGCAGGTTATCCACAGGGTTGGGACATTGCAGAGAAGGGAGAGGAGTACTAGCATGCTCAGAAGGTTCTGGAACGACGAAAGCGGACAAGACTTGGTAGAGACGATCCTCATCATTCTGATCATGGCACTGGTGGTCTGGGCGGTGTTCCCCAACATCGGTGCAGCCATCAGGCGAGCTGGGGACCGGGTCGTCGAAGTCATCAACCGAGTCATCGGGTACAACCCGTAATTCTGACCCATGGTGCCGCTGCGGATGGGCCCCCTCCTACCGCACGGCAGAGCTCGAGCGGACATGTCCCGTGAGGCTGGGGGATGCGGGTGCCCGCATCCCCCATGGCTGGGTGACGTCGGAACCTGTGGTATGCAACCGAACGCCCCAGGGGCGCGGTGGTATGTCTGCGCGTTCCGCCGGGTATGGCCGTGAGGAGTTAAATGCACACGTTGCGAAGGTTTCTGCATGATGAGAGCGGAGCGGAAGCGATGGAGTACCTGTTGGTGACGCTCGCCCTGCTCCTGCCGACTTATCTCATCTTCCAAGACCTATACGCCAAAGTGCTGCTTCTGATGCAGACCATTCTGCGTCGGCTGCAGTCCTAGCGCCAGGGCGGTTCTCTGCTTGGGGAACGCACTGGTCTCTGTCTTGCCTTGGCTTTTCAGGCTCGTCGTAACAGTATGGCTGTTCGCTATCGCCTACAGCGATTGGCGCAGCAGCATCATCCCAAACCGTCTTACCTTTCCCGCCATCGTTCTGTTTGGAGGATGGCGACTGGTGTGGGGAGCTTGGCAGCTCCTCGGCGTGTTGGTACCGGCCTTGGCAGTTGCTTCTGGCGACTGGGCTCACCGGGCGAGCGCCGCACAGGCCGGGAACGCTCTGCAGTTCATGCTCGTGGCGTGGGTGATTTGCCTGGCGTTGTGGTGGCTGCACGTGATTGGCGGCGGCGACGCCAAGACGCTGATGGCGATGCTGGCTCTGTTTGCCCGCCCTGACTTTGTGACCTTTCTTAGCCTGGCCGTGATTGCCCTGGGGCTGCCCGTGGTCTTGCTCAAACAGCGCGGCAAGTGTCTGCGTGACATACCGGCGGCCGTGTTTGGATGGTTCAAGACGGGCCACCTGTTCCCCTCGGAACGCCAACTGGCAGAAGAGGGGAGGCCCTATGTGTGGCTGTTCTGTTTACCGGGGGTAGTGTACCTGTGGTTCCTTTGGTAAAGTTCAGACAAGATAGGCGCGGCTCGATCACAATTCAGGCCATGGCTTACGTCGCCATTTTCGTCCTGATCTTGAGCCTGTCCTTTCAGGTCTGGAAGGTACTCTCCATTAAGCAATCGCTCAAGTCTGCCACCTACCAGGCGGCGCGCTTTTTGACTCTGAACGGCCTATTGTGGCAGAGGCATCAGGCGGATCTGTTGCGCGATGTGATCAGGCCTCTGGTGAACAAGGAGCTGCACAACAACACGTTTGTACCAGAGGACAGCGATGCGGAGGTCATTCTTTATCTTGACGTCACTCGCCCCGACTGGTGTGATGATCGCAACCCGAGCACGTTCCGCCTCTTGGTGACCTATGAGTATAGCGTGCCACTGCCGGTCCTGGGAAGCAGTCCCATTTCCGAGGTATTGGTGCTCAGACAAGAGCACAGCGGGCGGATGCTATGTGCTCAGTAGATGCGCGCTCGAAACTGCAGAGGTTTGTGCACAGGCTGCGCCGCGACCGGCGAGGCAGCTACGACTTGATCCAGTTCGTTCTGATTCTGCCGATTCTGGTGTTGGTGCTCTACGGCTCCTTCGAGCTGATGAAGCTGGCTTCGGTGCGCCAGACCCTGGAAGCCGCCACTTACCAGGCTGCGCGCTATTTGTCCGCCTACCACCAGACGTATGCCAATGCGCGCTATAACCGCACCGACGACGACAGACTGCAGGCAGAACGCCTGATTTGGGAGTCGCTGCTCTCGAACCCCTATGTTGCTGATGCAGGCAACGTTAGCGTGATCGTGCGCTACTACAACGGCGCCGGCCAGGAAATTGCCTCGCCGGTGACTTTCTCGTGCGAAAGCTTGGGGCAGTACGTCAGTCGGCCCACTGCCATGGACTCGTTCAGTAACAACCTGATCTTCACCGTGCGCACGTGGGTCACCATCCCGTGGCGCTCCTCAGTGCTGGGCGTGCCATTCGGTGATGTGACCTTGACCAGTGCACATACCACCTTTGTGGATTGCGGCCCCTGGTACCCACCTCGCATTGTGACACCAACGCCAACCTCCACACCTTCGGGCGCGCCACATGCCGCAAACTAGGAGCCTGCACGTGTTGGAGCGACTGCGACGCGACTGCCGGGGCGTGAGTGTGATTTCTTACATGCTCATCCTGCCGATCTTCCTTGTGCTGGTGTTTGGCATTCTGGAGATCTGGAAGGTGATGGCCGTCAAGCAGTCCCTGTACCTGGGCGCCTACAAAGCCGCGCGTGTGCTTTCCTGGGAGGGAAGAAGCTATCCTTCGGCCGACGCCTGGCAGTGGGAAGCCAGGGCCAACGACAGGGCCAAGGGGATTGTCGCGGAGGAATTGAACCGCAATGCCCTCCTGCCACAGGGATATACTCTCAACGTGAGTGTGTCCGTGGAAGCAGGCAGGCGCGGCTCGACGGCGAGCTGGGGTTGGCTGTTTGGAGTTCGCGCCGAACTGACCGCGCCAGGCTTGACTACTCTCGTCGGCGCCGGGAACATCACCCTGGTGGAACGCCAAGTCAGTTTCATCGATGGACCGAATGCGGATTGGCGGCCCTGGGTGGATCTGCCGGAAGGCTGGCCCTACTGAGAGGGCACCTGCATCGGCTTGCCCGGCAGCGCCTGCCCGTGCGGCTCCCCTCTAGGTTGCGTGCCTACGGCGGGAGCTGCTTTTTGTTCACCCGAGCGGAAGGTGGGGATGATTTATGCAACCACAAGTGATGCCCTGTCAGAGCGCGCGCGGCAGTAGCCGCCTCCTGCGCCTCCTGGTCTGGGCGACCAGCCTCAGCATGCTGGCACTGCTGTTGGCTATGACGACACGAGCCTCGCTGGTGCCTGAGACAGCGCGAGCCATGGCAGGGACTGCCGGCAACTGGAAGCTGTACACCAACGTGGATCACATACGGGCCATTGCTGTGGAGGATGTGGGTACAGGGCGCTACGCCTGGGTGGCCACAGACGGCGGGGCGGCCTGTTGGGACTTGAATTCCGGCCGCTGCCTGAGCTACACGCTTGCCAGCGGCCTGCGTTCCAACGACGTGTTGTGCGTACGGGTGGACGCTCAGGGCCGCAAGTGGTTCGGCACAACCGCAGGCGTCGCTGTGCTGGCCCAGGGCCATGCCACGCCTTTTGATCAAAGTGACGACGTCTGGAAGCACTACGGCTACGCTGACGGGTTGGTTGGCGAGCATGTGCAGGCCATCGCTTTCTCGCCGGGCGCGGATGGTGCAGAGCTCAAGTGGTTGGGCACCGATGCGGGTATCACCGTACTGGACGATGCCATGACCGGGACGCTGCGCACGCGCAGCTACCGGGCTTGGGACGGACTGGCCTCCGGGTTCGTTACCTCTTTGGACACAGATGCTGCTGGGCAGGTCTGGTGCGGAACGGATAGCGGCATCACGCAGCTATCCGGCCCTAACCCTCTGATTAGCGTGACCATGAGCACATACACCACGCCGACGGTTCGACTGGCCTCCAACCGCATCAATCACATCCTGTGGACGCAGGGTCAGTTGTGGGTGGCAACCGATAACGGTCTGAGCCGCCGCAACGCCGATGGGAGATGGTCCAGCTACGCGCCGAGCCGGGAGAACGCGTTGCCCCATCCAGAAGCGCTTTCTGTGGCTGTGGATGGGCTGGGCAATGCCTGGGCCGTATTGGGCGACGGCCAGGCTACGGTGATGCAGCCGCAGGGCGAATGGCCTATCTACTCGATGGCGGACGGCCTGCCTGGCGCAGCCACCTTTGTGGCTTACGATGGCCAGCAGCGCTTGCTGTTCGGCACAGATGGGGGTGGCATCGGGGCTTTGGATGCCGGCGGCACGCCGGCCGACAAGAACGACGATGCTTGGACAGCTTACTTCAACGGCACGGGGCCTGCCTCGAATCAAGTGCGTTCGCTGGCGGTTGCAGCAGAGACAGTGCTGTGCGGCACCTGGGATCGCGGCATCAGCGTCATGCACAATCACACCTGGCGCTCCTATGCCTTCGGCTCTGGTCTAGCATCAGACTATGTGGGTGGGGTAGCTTTGGACAACCGCGGATTGAAGTGGGTGGCCACCCAGCGCGCTCTACGCGTGGGTATGGGCGGTGGGGTCAGTGTGTTGGACGATGCGAGCATCACGCCAACTTGGGCCACCTACCTGTACTCCCAAGCCTCACCGCTGGCTTACGCGTATGCCGTCACGGCCGGTCCCTACAACCAGGTCTGGGTTGGCACAGATCAGGGAGCTTTCTTGATCGACCATCGCGGCATCCCACTCAGTCCCACCCAGGCACTGACTGCCGCGTTCACTTGGGTGAGCCCCGTGTCCACTCCGCTCACCCTGGTTAGAGCCATCGCGGTGGCGCCGAGCGGCGATGAGGCATGGTTTGGCACGAGCGCCGGCCTGGTCTATCTGGATCGGCGCGGGGCAGTTCCACTCACGGCGGCATTCGTCTTTACCATGACGGACGTGTTGACCGGCGGCGTCGTGGTGGATGGCCTGGCCTCCAATTCCATCCTGGACGTAGCGCTCGATGCTCAAGGACGCGTCTGGGTGGGCACAGCAGGGGGTTTGAGCGTTTTGGATCATCACGGCACGCCCTCCGATCCCGGCGACGACCGCTGGCGCACCTTCCTGTACGGCATGCCGGTGCGCGGGCTGGCGCGCGACCGCTTTGGATGCTGGTGGCTGGCTACCACGCAGGGCGTCCATCGCCTGTGTGACGGGGAGACGCCCTTTGTGGCCGATGACGATCGCTGGCAAAAGTATGCCAGCACAGATGGCCTGGCTGGGGACGACGTATCCGCTGTGCGCGTGGACGCATCCACAGGCCACGTGTGGTTCGCCACGGATCACGGTCTGAGCGAGCTGGAGCCAGCGGCGCCGGGCCAGACGCCGACTGCGACGCCCGGCGCGCCCACGGCCACGCCAACCGGGACGCCTACCGGGCCAGCCAGCGCCACGCCCACGGCGACCGGCAGCGCCGCAGTCACCGCTACGCCGACCGGCACGACCACAGCCGTGCTGACGGAGACGCCCACGCCCACGGTGACGGGCAGCGTTGAGGTGACCGCAACTCCGACAGCGACGCACACGCCCAGTCCGACTCCCACGCGTCACATGCTGTACCTACCGGTGGTGATGCGGCGCTAGGCCGTCTCGACTGGTTTGACAATTCGGAGAATGGAATTAGAATAGGCGTGTCTGGCCTGCGGGTGTAACTCAGGTGGCAGAGTGTCTGCTTCCCAAGCAGAATGTCGTGGGTTCGAATCCCATCACCCGCTCTGAGAGGGTGGCGCGTGACCTCCTGATACCACGTGAGCTTGTGGCATCGCAGGAGGTCTTGTTTTGTCAGCAGGCGTTGGTTGCGCCTGGCGCAGAGGCTGCGCCGAATAGCATGAGAACCAGGTCAGCCACATTCGTGCCTGTGGAGCCGGTGAGCACGATGTCGCCCACTCCCTGCAGGAATGGCGTGACATCGTGGGCTCTCAGAATGCGAGCGAGGTCAAACCCCAGCTCTCTGGCGCGACTGGCAGTGGATCCGTCAACCATCGCACCTGCAAACTCGGTCGGCCCGTCCGTCCCGTCCGTGTCGAGGCAGAGTGCAACCGTCTGCGCTAGGCCGTCGATGTGCATGGCGATGCTGGCGGCAAGTTCCTGACTGGGTCCTCCCGTGCCGCTTCCCTTCGGAACCGTCACGGTGGTTTCGCCGCAAGCAATCACAGCACAGGGCGCAGCTGCTGGTCTGCCGCTATCTGCGATCTCACGGGCGATTGCGCCCAGGCAAGCGCCTACTTCCCTGCTCTCGCCGGTAAGCGTGCTGGTCAAATACAGTGGCGCAAAGCCGAGTTCACTGGCACGCGCACTGGCGGCGTTGGAGGCAGCCGCGAGCGGCACCAGCACGAACGTGTGCACGAGCTGCTTGTCCAGATGCTTGGGTGTCTCGGCCCGAGGGCCTTTGCCCAGGTGGGCCCGCACCGAGGGCGCGACGCGCTTCCACAGGTCGTACCTCTGCAGCACACCAACCGCGTCGGGCACATGCGAAGTATCCGGGACGACGGGGCAACAGATGTAGTCCAGCGGATCCCTGATCACGTCCGAGACGGTCAAGTTGATCAGCTCCGCTGGCAAGGCCGCCTGAGCCAGAAGACCGCCCTTGACCTGTGACAGGTGCTTGCGAACCGCATTGATCTCCGTGATGTCTGCGCCACAGGTCAGAAGCAGCTCGTGAACGTGGCGCTTCTCCTCCAGGGTGATGCCCTCAGCGGGATTGCACAGCAGTGCCGAGCTGCCGCCGGTGACGGCGGTGAAGACGATATCGTCGGCGCGTGCGGACCTGGCCAACAACATCTGTTCGCGTCCAGCGCGGTAGCTGGCCTCGTCGGGGAGAGGATGGCCGGCTTCGATCACGCGAACGTATTTGAGGTCATGCGGCTGCCCGCGCTTGATAGCGATCAGGCCCTGGTTGATGCGAGGTCCAAGGATGTCCTCCAGGGCCTCGACGATTCTCAAGGTCGCCTTGCCGGCTCCCAGCACGTATATCGCCCCACGCTGGGATAGGTCGTACCACAGATCGCCTACTGTCAGATGCTCGCCGTCCAGGTGCACCAGCTTGTGCACAGCGTGATACGGATCCGCGGCCGCCAGGGCATGTTCAACGATGTCCAGTGCGGTGCGCCGCAGTTCCGAGCAACTGTGATCCAGCAATTGAGCAGAGTTCTGAACGAACAAACCTTGTGCTCCTCGGTCAAGTCGGTGCAATCGAAGCGTGCTGCCGGTGCGCAGCGCGTCTGCAGCACGCCTGGGGCCAGCTATCGCCCAACCGGCTGGTGAAAGTTCCTGCCAGCAAACTTGCCCTGGCCATTAAGTTCCTCTTCAATCTGCAGCAGCCGGTTGTACTTGCTGGTGCGTTCACCGCGCACGGGCGCGCCCGTCTTGATCTGACCCGCATTCAGTCCCACGACGATGTCGGCGATGATGGGGTCCTCGGTCTCCCCAGAGCGCTCTGAGACCTGCACTCCGTAGCCGTTGCGGAAGGCCAGGGCAGCCGCGTCCAGTGCCTCTGTCAAGGTTCCGATCTGGTTCACTTTCCAGAGCAACGCGTTCGCCGCTTTCATCTCGATGCCTTTGCTGAGACGCTTGGGGTTGGTGACAAAGAAGTCATCGCCGACAATCTGGATGCCCAGCTCGGCCGTCACTTGTGCAAATCCCTCCCAGTCGTCCTCTTGCAGCGGGTCTTCGATCGAGACGATCGGGAACTCCTTCAACAGCTCCTTGTACTGAGCAATCATGTCTTTGCGGGTAAGGTGCTCCCCGGCAAGTTGGTACGTGCCCTTTTGTGCGTCGTAAAAGTGGGTGGAAGCGCAGTCCAGAGCATAGGCGATGTGCTTCTCGTAGCCGGCGCGTTTCACCGCGCGGGCCAGGCACTCCAGGGGCTCACGCATGCCCCGCATCGGTGGCATGAATCCACCTTCATCCCCGGTGTTCAGCGCCATCTTGCCGTATTTGGTCAGAACAAGCTCCCGCAGTTTCTCATTGGTTTCAGTGGCAATCTGCAGCGCGTGCCCCACGCTTTCGGCTCCCACGGGCACAATGTGAAACTCCTGTATCTCGAGATCGCTGGAGCCGAGCTTTCCACCGCCGATCAGATTGATCAGGGGTGTGGGCAGGATGTGGGCGTTTGCGTCGAGGTACTTGTAGAGCGGCACTCCCAGGGCCGCCGCGGCCGCCCGCGCGATAGCCAGTGAGACCCCCACGATGGCGTTGGAGCCCAGCTTGGATTTGTCCGCAGTGCCGTCCAAGTCGCGCGCCATGAACTCGTCCAGTTCGCGCTGCCTGGTCACGTCTCTGCCAACGAGCGCGGGCCCGATCACATCGTTCACATTGGCGATCGCCTTGTGCACGCCCCGGCCGAGATAGCGTTTCCCGCCGTCGCGCAGCTCTACGGCTTCATGCCTGCCTGTCGAGCGGCCGCACGGCACGTCTGCCCTCCCCATGTTGCCACTGTCCGTGAGCACGTCCACTTGCAGGGTCGGAAACCCCCGGCAGTCGATGATCTCGCGGGCCCTTACTCTCGATATGGAGAATCTGTTCATGCTTGCACGCTCTCCTTCCTATGAGTGCGAATGTCGGGAGCAAATACAATCCGAGGGAAGACGCAGGCCAGAGGGCTCCTCGAACCCAGGGCATATCTGCGAACAGAGCAAGGTTCCTCTTCCGCTGTGCAGCTATCCCTGTCGCGCAGTCCTGGGTGGGCACTCCTAGCGGCGCACTAGCAGGCGCAGCACCTCTTCCTCGACGGGGCCAAAGTCGTACTTGTAACGTTCGTTGCCGCGCAGCAGGTCGAAGCGCTGCAGGCCGCGCTGGATGGCGTCCTGGATCATGTAGCCCATCAGCACGATGCCGGGAGCCAGGTCGGCGTAAGCCGCCTGATCGTAGCCAGAGTTGTACACCAGGCGCTCGCGCCCGTAGTCAAAGCACAGGTAGCTGCCTACGGGCTGGCCATTGAAGCTCAAGATGCTGAGACGCAGCCAGTTCTTCTCCAGGGCAATGCGTGCCACATTGCGGAAGAAGCCCTCCATACGCGGGTCCATGAAGGCATCTTTGTCGCGCTGGCTGGCTTTGTGCAGTGCGAAAAAGGTCTCCAGGCTGGCGCCCAGGTCTTCGGCCTTTTCCACCCAGTGCCATTCCACGCGCGTCGCCTGCTCTGCCCGGCGTATCTTGCGCCGCAGCTCGTGACGCTTTTTCTTGTCGAGCCGCAGCGCCAGGTACTCGTCCCACGTGCCTGGCAGCTCTACGACGGGGCAGACGTCCTCGCGCACCTGCTGGACGCCCCAACCGCGAGCGCGCGCCAGTTCGGCCAACGTCGCCGCGGTGGGCGACGCGCCGCGCAGGCAGTGCAGGTCGAGCAACTGCCAGTCCTCGCGCGCCGCCAACGCCTCCAAGAGCGCGGCGCACGCCTCGCGATGCTGTGGCGCTGCCACGATCAAGTCCAGATAGTCCGAGACCTCGGTGCCACCAATCCAGTGCAGGGTGCAGAGAGTCTGGCCCTCAGTCGCCGGAACGCTAGGCTCGATGTGGATCTCGGGCAGGGGTGCGCCGGGGTCCACGGCGGTATCCTGGGCGAAGAGCGGGGCGATAGCCTGCACTTGCCCATTTGCATCGCGCATGGCCAGCAGTTGCAGCCTCCTGCCCCCGCCAAAGGCCTCCCACCAGGCACGCTGCCATTCCCAGGTAAGGAACGGCACGGGCGTGACGCTGTTTTGCAGCAGGGCATTCCATCCCTCCTGCAGCGCGTCCCATCCCCGTTCGTCCTGATAGCATTCGACCTGCATTCTGCCTGCTCCTGAAGTCAGATCAGAGCGTGCGTGGAGCGACTGAAGTCGCCACTACC
>CAYZKS010000004.1:0-8930 GCA_964478725.1 uncultured Anaerolineales bacterium | reverse complement strand
CAACTGTTCCCTATTCCAGCCCGTGCACGTGCTTGACCGCCGCGATCACGCTGTCTATGTTCTGCTCTGCGCCTCGAGCAGGCCCGAAGGGGTCGTGCACCTGCGGCTCTCCCATCAGCATGCCGAAAGTGGCGGCCACGGACAGAGCCAGCACGTCCAGGTGGTAACCGCCCTCCAAAGTGATCACGAGGCGATCCGAGCACAGCTCTGCTGCCAACTCCACCAGAGTGTGTGTCAATTGGCCAAAGCCGGTCACGGAGGCCTGTAGCATGCCGATGGGGTCCATCCAGTGCGCGTCATAGCCCGCGGAAACCAGAATGAGTTGCGGCTGGAAGCGTCGCGCGACAGGTACAAGGATCTCTGCAAAGGCGCGGCGAAAACCAGCATCGCCCGTGCCGGCAGGCAGAGGCACGTTGACATTAAAGCCGCTCCCGGCGCCTGCTCCCGTCTCCTGCCAGTGTCCCGAGCCCGGGTAGTACGGGTACTGGTGCGTCGAGAAGTACAGCACTCTGGGCTCACGGTAAAAGATCTCTTGAGTGCCGTTGCCATGGTGCAAATCCCAGTCCACGATCAGCACGCGCTCCAGGCCGCACTTGGTTAGAGCATGCTGCGCCGCGATGGCCACGTTGTTGAACAGACAGAATCCCATAGCGCGACCGGGTACGGCATGGTGGCCGGGCGGGCGCACCAGAGCAAAAGCGTTGCGGGCTTCCCCTTGCATCACAGCCTCGGTTGCGCGCAGCAATCCACCCGCTGCCCTCAAGGCTGCCGAGTACGAAGCCGTGGCCACGTAGGTGTCGGCGTCCAGCCAGCCTCCGCCATCTGCCGCGACACGACGCACATGTTCAACGTGACTTGGCGTGTGCACCTGAGTGACCTCCTCCACGCTCGCATCACGTGCCTCGAGGGGCTGCAGATGCTGCAGAATGCCAGCTTCGCCCAGGTGCTGCATGATATGCTGCAGGCGGGCGGCGTTCTCCGGATGGTCGGGCCAGTCATGTTCCAGGTACAGGGGATCGTACACGTAGGCAGTTTGGGCGAGTGGGTTTGGCATAGCACTCCCTCCACGAAATGGCGCAGGGGACGGGCCGCGGGAACCGCTGCCAATCTATAGCCAGGGAAGACGACGGCGACGCTCCAAGGCCACTGGCCTGGTGTTCAGCAGGGCAGCAGGCGCAGGCGTTGGCGTCTCCTGCTTCTCCTCTTCTTTGGGCTTGTGCGCCGTGTAGATGCGCACTGGCTCGCTCTCGGCCTGGTTGCCCGCTTTGTCAAAGCCGATGGCTTTCAGGACGTGTGTTTCCGTGTAGCCCCAGGTGTCGGCGATGATGCCGCGTCCTGTCGTGTAGGCAGCGGTGGTGGTGATCCAGTGTTGGTCAGTGATGGAGCGCGTCACAGTGATGGTCGTGCCGTCGAAGAACGTTTGCGCCTCCACGTACATTTCTCCCATAGTGATGGAGTTTGTGCTGCTGATCACCAGCGGGTCCATGTTCCACGCCGGCACGGTGTCAGACATGACAATGGTCCACTTTTTGGTGAACGGAGCCACCGTGCTCAGACCGACCTGCTGTCCGTCGAGGTAGAACTCGACACGATCCATGGCGAAGCGGTCGATGGCATCCACCTGGATGTTGACCCACTCATCGCTCTCGACGGTGTAGATCGCGCCCTCCAGGGGGTGGATGATCTCCACCTCAGGGGGATCGTTGTCCACGATGGCCTGCACGAACGCGCTGCGCACGTTTCCGCTGCCCTGAATCACCTGCAACTGCAATGTGTACAGGCCGGTGGGCAACTGGCTCACATCCCAGTACTCCAACACATTGTTGTCCACGCGGTTGTAGTGATCGCCGCCGATTTGCACCCACTCGCTGGGGTTAAGGCCCTGGCCGTAGTACATCTTGTACAGTCGAAAGTCGCCAGGACGTGCGTTGCCGACCACCGTGACCACTCCCTTGACGTAGCCATACTGCGCCGGGCTGGTGATGGCCATGTCGAGCGTCGCGGCCGTAGGGCCGTGCACGTCGCAGTAGGCGGAAGGCGGCTGAGGGATCTGACTCTCGCGCACCCAATCGCTGGCGTCGGCGGGATAGATCTCGAACACCCGTTCCTCTACGCTGTCAAAGGGACAGTAAGCAGTCGCCAGTTTTCCTGTGACCTTGCAGATGCGGAATGGACGGTGCACGTTGTCGTACTCGGTCGGCACCCTGTCCTGGACGAAGTAGTCACGCACGCGGCTGGTAGTGTATTGCGTGGGCAGCAGCCCTGAGACTGCATCCACCTCCACCCTTTCCAGGCCGTTAGGGATGGGAAACGGTTGGGCGGGATGCGATTCGAGTATGTGGTCCATTATTCCGCGCCAGATGGGACCGGCGCCACGACTCCCGGGCAGGTGTTCCATCGGCTGGTTGTCGCTGTTGCCGACCCAAACACCCACCGTATACTCGGTGCTGTAACCGATGCACCACGCGTCGCGATAGTCCGTGGTCGTGCCAGTCTTGACGGCTACGTCCGGGCTGGCGTTGAGCACGCCGTCGTAGCCAAAGGTCCATACGCGTGCCCTGTCGTCCGACAGGATGTCGTTGATCAAGAAAGCCAGCTCAGGGCGCAGGACTTCACGGCGCTGTGGCTCGCCGGTATCGAACACGATGTTGCCCTGCGAGTCCTCGATTCTGAGAATGGCCACAGGGTTCAGCTCGCGGAACCCGGGCTTCAGGTCTGCCTCGGGTACCGGCTCTCCGCACATGAGGCCGGTGTTGCCGAACACGCTGTAGGCGTAGGTCTGGTCGAGTAGGGTGACCTCCCCACCGCCCAGGGTCAGACTGAGCCCGTAGAACGGGCCAGTCAGCGTGTTGATGCCCATGCGATGCGCCGTGTCCAGGACGTTCTTGACGCCCGCGCGGTAGAGCACGCCCACGGCCGCCACGTTCAGCGAGGCGGCAAGCGCCGGACGCAAGAGCACGGGGCCGCGGAATATGCGGTCGTTGTTCTCTGGGACGTAAGGCGGATTTGGATCGTCCGGGAAGCTGGTGCGCACGTCCATGATCATGCTGGCCGGCCCGTATCCCTGGGAGAACGCAGTTACATAGGTGAAGGGCTTGAACGACGAGCCGGGCTGTCGCTCGGAGATGGCCACGTTGACCTGGCCGTCAATGCTGGCGTCAAAGTAATCCAGGCTTCCGACCATGCTCAGAATCTGGCCTGTGCGCGAATCCAGGATCACGACTGCAGCGTTGTTAGCCTTGTGGGTCTCCTTAACCTTGGCCATCTGCTCGCGAGCCAGGCGTTCGGCCTCGTTGTGCAGGTCCAGGTCGAGTGTGGTGTAGACCCGTAGACCGCCGCGGTAGACCGCTTCGGAGCCGAGCTTGTCCTCCAGCAGTTTGCGCACGTACATGACAAAGTGCGGGGCGCTGATCTCGAAGCGCTTCTGCACATAGTTGAGCTTCTCCTGCTTGGCGGCCCAGGCCTCTTCCGCCGTGATGTATCCCTGCAGGTACATCTGGTCGAGCACGGAAGCCTGGCGCACCTTGGCCTGCTCCGGGTTGTCGATCGGATTGAGGCCGGGTGCGTTGGGCAGGTGAGCCAGCATGGCCGATTCGGCCAGGGTAAGCTCCGCGGCGGGTTTCCCAAAGTAGTTCTGGGCAGCCGCTTCGACCCCATAGGCCCAGCGGCCGAAGAAAACCGTGTTCAGATACCACTCCAGGATCTGGTCCTTGCCCTCCAGGCCCGGGTAACGGCGGGTAAGTTCATAGGCCAGGATGACTTCCTTGATCTTGCGGATGTAGCTGCGCTGGATGCGCTCTTCGGGGGTCATGACCACGTTGCGGATCAACAACTGCGCGATGGAGCTACCACCCTGCACCGGCAAACCACGCAGGTTGTTCCACACCGCGCGCGCGATGCCTTCCAGGTTGATGCCCGCCGGATTCTCGTAGTAGGAGCGGTCCTCGATGGCGATGGTGGCGTAGCGCATCGTTTCTGGGATCTGGCGCAGGGGTATCATGGTACGGCTGCCGCCCTCCGGCGGCAGAAGCTCGTATAGCAGATGCGTGCCAGTGCGGTCGTAGATCTGGGTGCTGGTGAAGGAGGCGACAGTCCTGCGGCCGATCTCCTCGGCGTCGGGCAGTTGCGCGCTGTAGTAGGCGTACACGCCCAGGACCGAGCCGATTCCCAGCACGATCAGGGCCAGGTTGCTGATCACCACAAGCAGCAAGAACCCGGCAGCCAGGCGCAGTGCCGGGCTGGGGTTCTTGCGACGTTGAAGCAAGTAGTGGGCTTTCCAGGCATCCATCGGCGGTCTTGGTCTCTGGCTAGCTGACAGCAGGTTCTGAGAGCGGCTCCACTTCAGCTCCGGCGCCTTCCTCCGTCGCATCCATGCTGGCCGAAAGGTCCCCATGCATGTTCATGGCCAGCGCGGTGGCAGAAGCCAAGGCGTCACGCTTCTCTTGCCTGCGCCTGAACCCGGTTCCGGCAGGGATCAGCTTGCCAATGATGACGCTCTCTTTCAGCCCGTGCAGCCCATCGCGCTTGCCCTCAATGGCAGCGTTGGAGAGCACACTGATGGTGTGCTGGAACGATGCGGCCGAGAGGAAGCTCTCGGTGTTCAGTGCGGCCTTGGTGATGCCCAGAAGCACGGGTTGCGCCGTGGCTGGCTCTCCGCCCTCTGCCATAGTCTCGTTGTTGATCTGGTCGAAATCCAGTTTGTCTACCAGGTCGCCCGGCAACAGGCTCGTATCACCCGAGCTAGTCACACGCACGTGGCGCAACATGCGCCGTACGATGACCTCGATGTGCTTGTCGTGAATGGTAACACCCTGGGAGCGGTACACTTTCTGGATCTCTTCAAGCAGGTACTGCTGTACGGCCTCGACGCCCAGGATGTCCAGGATCTCGTGCGGGTTCAGCGCGCCTTCGGTGATGCGATCGCCGGCCTGGATCTTCTGGCCCTCGTCCACACGCAGGCGGGCTGCCACGGAGATGTCGTACTTGCGCTCCTCCCGCTGCTCGTAGCAGACGTAGACCTCGCGCTCCTCGATGGCGATCCTACCGCTGGCCTGCGCCACGATCTCCTTGTCACCACGTTTGGCCAAAACCACGCCGGTCTTGACTTCGGCTTCGGGCTCCACCAGGATCTTGTAGTTCTTGGGCACAGTATGCGGGACGCGCACCATCTCGCTGGACACGACGCGCACGCGGCGCATGTCGCCTACTTGTTCGACGTGCACGACGCCCGAGATGTCGGAAATGATGGCTTGGCCCTTGGGATTGCGAGCCTCGAATAGCTCCTGCACGCGAGGCAGGCCTTGCGTGATGTCTTCTGTGCCCACGACGCCGCCAGTGTGGAATGTGCGCAGGGTTAGTTGCGTGCCTGGCTCGCCGATGGACTGCGCCGCAATGATGCCCACCGCTTCGCCCACTTGCACGAGGTCGCGGCGAGCGAGGTCGCGCCCATAGCACGTGGCGCACACCCCGTAGCGTAGGTTGCAGGTGAGCGCCGAGCGCACGTGCACGCGCTCGATGTCTTCATCGGCAATGGCCTTGGCCTTGCGCTCGTCGATCATCTCGCCCGCGTCCACCAACACTTCGTTGGTCTTGGGGCTGATCACACGCCCGAGAGAGATGCGGCCTGCGATGCGCTCAGCGAAGCTCTCGCCGATGACCTCACTGCGCGCTTTCTCGATCCAGATGCCGGCCTTGGTGCCGCAATCCACGACGTTGATGATCACGTCGTGCGCGACATCCACCAGACGGCGCGTGAGGTAGCCGGCGTCGGCCGTGCGCAGGGCGGTATCGGCCAGACCCTTGCGCGCGCCATGCGTGGAGATAAAGTACTCCAGCGCGCTCAGCCCCTCACGGAAGTTGGAGGTGATGGGCAGGGCGATGATGCGTCCAGATGGGTCGGCCATCAGCCCGCGCATGCCGGCCATCTGGCGCACCGGCTGCAGGCTGCCTTTGGTGGCTCCGGAATAGGCCATGATGCCGATGGATCCGTCGTGATCCAGATCGCGCGCCACGGCCGCCGTGATGCGCTCGGTAGCATCCGTCCACAGCTCGACCGTCTTGACGTACTGCTCGTTTTCGGTGATGAGGCCGCGGCGGTATTGCCGCTCCACCTCGGATACCTTGTTGGTGATCTCGTCCAGGATTATGGACTTGTCGCCGGGAACCGTCAGGTCGTCAATGGCAACAGTGATGCCCGAACGCGTCGCGTACTTGAAGCCAATCTGCTTGATCTGGTCCACGAGATCGGAGGTCGCGCTGGATCCCATCTCCTGGTAGGCCAGTCCTACGAGTGCCTTCAGGCCGCCCTTGTCGAGAACTTGGTTGAAGAAACGCAACTGCTGTGGCAAGATCTCGTTAAAGAGCACGCGGCCCACCGTGGTCTCGATCAGTTTGGGCTTGCGGCGCGGCCCGGGCTTGGTGTAAAAGTTGATCTTGGCGTGCAGGTCTATTTTGCCCAGACTGTATGCCAGAGAGACCTCGTCATACTCGGCAAAGGTCTTGCCTTCGCCCCTGGCTCCGGGCACTTCCATGGTCAGGTAGTAGCAGCCCAGCACCATGTCTTTGGTGGGACCGACGATGGGTTCGCCGTTGGCCGGCAGCAGCAGGTTGTTCTTGGAGAGCATGAGGTCCTTGGCCTCGGCTACGGCTGCATCGGACAGAGGCACGTGCACGGCCATCTGGTCGCCGTCAAAGTCGGCGTTAAAGGCCGCACACACCAAAGGATGGATCTGGATAGCGTTGCCCTCCACCAGGGTGGGCTCAAAAGCCTGGATGCCCAGACGGTGCAGGGTGGGCGCGCGGTTGAGCAACACAGGCCTGGTGCGGATGACCTCCTCCAGCACTTCCCAGACCTCGGGAGCCTCGCGCTCGATGGCGCGCTTGGCGCCCTTGATATTGATGGCGTGGTTGTACTCCACCAGCTTCTGCATCACGAACGGCCGGAATAGCTCCAGAGCCATGCGCTTGGGCAGGCCGCACTGGTGCAACTTCAGATCGGGCCCGACCACGATCACAGATCGCCCGGAGTAGTCCACGCGCTTGCCCAGCAGGTTGCGGCGGAAGCGGCCTTGCTTGCCCTTGAGCATGTCCGACAGCGACTTGAGCTGGCGGCTGCCGCGCAGCGAGATGGCCTTGCCGCGGCGGCTGTTGTCGATCAGGGAGTCCACGGCCTCCTGCAGCATGCGCATCTCATTGCGCACGATGACTTCAGGCGCCTGGAGCTTGATCAGGTGTTTGAGGCGGTTGTTGCGGTTGACCACCCGGCGGTAGAGGTCGTTGAGGTCGCTGGTGGCGAAACGCCCGCCGTCCAGCTGCACCATGGGACGTAGATCGGGCGGGATGACGGGCAGAACCGTCAGGATCATCCACTCGGGCCGGTTGGACGACTGGCGCAGCGCTTCGATCACGCGCAGGCGCTTGGCCGCCTTCTTGCGGCGTTGCTTGGACTTGCTCATGCGGATTTCGTGGCGCAGCTTGAGCGCCAGCCCTTCCAGGTTGATAGCCTGGGTGATGTCGTAGATGGCCTGCGCGCCCATGCCGGCCTTGAAGACCTTGGGCCACTTCTCCTCCAGCTCACGGTGGCGGCTCTCGTTGATGAGCTGGCGCACGCGCAGGCTGCGCAGCTCTTCGCGCTGCTCGCCGATGCGCTCTTCCACTTCTTTGACCTGGTCGGCGATCTGTTCCTGCAGCGCCTCGCGCTTGTCGGAAATCTGCTGCTGGAGCAGCTCCTGGCGCGCCTCGATCGGGGCCAGTGCCGCGGCCTTTTCGTCTTGGATCGTGGCTTCGATCTCGCTTAGGCGGTTCTGCACGACCTCGTTCAGGCGAGCGTAGGAGTCGCGCGTGACCTCCTCGCCCTTGAGCACAATCGGCAGGTCGAAGAAGGCGATGTCCACACGGATGGCCTTGTCGCGATGCGCGTCCAAGGACTTTTGGACCGCCGCCGCGCGGTTCATGGTCTCGTTGGTGGCGGCATCGAGCTTTTCCTTGAACTCCTGGGTAAGGCGCTCATGGTCGGCCTTGAGCTGAGCCAGCTCGTCGGCCAGCTCGGCCTCGAGAGCCTGAACCTGCTCCTCTACCTGCTCGTTGAGGCGCGAGGTCTCGCGCTGGAGCTCTTCGTCCAGGCGGTGCAGGGCCTTCTGGCGTGCGTCTTCGTCAATGGCGGTGATGATGTACTGGGCAAAGTACAGCACGCGGTCCAGGTTGCGCTGGGAGATGTTCAGAATCAGTCCGAGGTAAGAGGGCGAGCGACGCGTGTACCAGATGTGAGCGATGGGCGTGGCCAGCTCGATGTGGCCCATGCGTTCGCGGCGCACTCGCGAGTGTGTGACTTCTACGCCGCACTTTTCGCACACGATGCCCTTGTAGCGGATCTTTTTGTACTTGCCGCAGTAGCACTGCCAGTCCTTGGTGGGCCCAAAGATGGCTTCGCAGAACAGGCCGTCTTTTTCAGGCCGCAGACGGCGGTAGTTGATGGTTTCGGGCTTCAGGACTTCGCCAAAGGACCATTCGCGGATCTTCTCAGGCGATGCCAGGTTGATGCGAACGGCATCGATGTCTCGAATTTCCAAGGTTGTTCCTCCCTAGAACGGTCTGACGGAACTCACCGCCGAGAGCGCAGAGAAGGCGCCAGGGTGCGACAGAATGTGTGTCAAGGGTTTTCTCCGGGTTCGTCGCGGTGTGATGTGCCTATTGTAGTGGGACAACTGTCCAGACTGGACGGCAAAAAAGGCTCGGGGTGCGTCCCTGGCAGTCAGTTGAAGCCCCGTCCCGAACCAGGCGCACGACGTTGTTCGCAGTGGGCCTGGCCTTGAGCGGAGCGAAGGGATGGCCTCCGAGACCTTTCTCGTGGCTATTCTCATTTACTCGCAGGATCGTGGAGGCGGGAGATGGTGCCCCAAAACGCGCACGCACATGCTCTTCAACCTCCCAAC
>CAYZKS010000003.1:27820-53803 GCA_964478725.1 uncultured Anaerolineales bacterium | reverse complement strand
GCATGCACTACGTCAGTAGGCGGGACCGCAGTGAAGCCTGAGCCGGGGCTGCCTGTGCCCTGCGTTGACAAGCCGCCCAAAAGCGGGTAGAATGGCTGGTAAGAGGACGTCTCCACAATGACCCGCGCAGCCACTGCACCAAACACCAGCAATCTTCTTTCGATCGTTTGACTGCAAACAAGACGGAGAAAGGAGCAAGGTGCCATGCAGCCCATAATCACCGGAAAGAACATGGAGGTCAGTGAACCGCTCAAGAAGTACGTGCAGAAGAAGCTCGGGAAGCTCGATCGGTACCTTCCGGATATCGCCGAGACCCGTGTGGAACTGTCTGTGGAGAAGGCCAAGAGCAATCAGGATCGCCAAGTAGTGCAGGTGACAGTGCGCAGCAACAGCACCATCCTGAGAGCTGAGGAGAGAAGCGCCGATATGCTGGCCGCGGTTGACGCTGTGCAGAGCAAGCTGAAGCGGCAGATCATGCGCTACAAGGGACGAGTCGCTCGAATTCGTGAGAAGGCACAGGCAGCGGCCTCGGCTGAGCCCTATGTACCAGTGGTTGAAGAAGAGTTGGTGCCACGCATTGTCCGTACCAAGGTGTTCTCGGTCACGCCTATGAGCGCGGACGAAGCAACTGAGCAGATGGAGTTGCTGGGACACGATTTTTTCGTCTTCTACAACCCCGACACGGCCAGCATGAACGTGGTGTACCGTCGTAAGGACGGGAACTACGGTTTGCTGCAGCCTGAGTTGGCGTAGCATCACGCAGGGCCGGTCACCTGGCTCCTGCGTGTGTCGATATCCTCTGGAGGATTCACCCGCGCATGCCCGCGAAAAAGAGCATTGTCTTTGTTTGCACTGGCAACGTCTGTCGTTCCCCGATGGCTGCCGGGTTCTTTTACGATAAGCTGCTGCGCGAAAAGGCCGATGGGCGGGTGCGCGTTCGCTCAGCCGGAACCTGGGCGCTTGAAGGTCAGCCTGCCAGTGCCTACGCTCTGCAGGTGATGAATGAGCATGGCCTGGACATCGGTCAACACCGCGGACGGACTCTGACACAAGACGATGTGGACCAGGCAGATCTGATTCTGGTGATGACCAAGCGGCATGCGGACATCATCGAGCGCGACATGCGTCCAGGCCCCGACAAGTTGTTCTTGTTGAGCGAGATGGCCGGTCAGGCTCAGGACATCGTGGATCCCTACGGCGGCTCACTGCACGACTACCGTCGTACGGCAGCCGAGCTGCAGCAATGGGTGGAGCGCGGTTACCCGAGAATCGTGGAGTTGCTTGGCCTGTAGGGTCGCTTGGAGGTAGACGAAGGGGCGCACGCCGCGTGCGCCCCTTTGTATTTGAGAGGCTAGTGCTACTCCCACCATCCTTGCAGGAACTTTTCCCAATCGTGGTTTTGATCCAGGTAGGGCTGGAACAAGTAACTACCGGTGGGCTTGGGTTCTGCCGGGAGCCGCAACAGTCGCATGTTGGTAGCGTCGAGTGTCTTTCCGCCTTTGCGCCGGTTGCACTGCGGGCACGCGCTGACCAGGTTGGACCAAGTGTGTTCGCCGCCTCGATGGCGAGGCAGCACATGATCCATGGTCAGGTTATGAGTCTGCCGTCCGCAGTACTGGCACGTGTAGTTGTCTCGGCGGAAGACCTCCTTGCGGCAGAGCCGAACGCGGGGAAGAGGGCGCCGGATCAAGTAGTTGAGGCGGAGGACAGAGGGGATGGGCCAAGACTGGCCAACGGAATGCACCATGCCTCGTCCATTCTCCACGATTTCGGCCCTTCCGCCCAGGATCATGATCATGGCCCGTCGCAGATTGCAGACGTTGAGCGGTTCGTAGTTATGGTTCAGTATCAGGACGGCACCGTTGTTCATGAGTATCGCTCTACCAGTGTGGAGCGCAGTATAGCACGAAGAGTGGGTAGTGTCAATCAGGAGGTAGTGGGTGAACCTGGCTGGCGCTGCGCTTGCCTGCGCCACATGACCAAGGCGCGCCAGTAGGCGACACCAGAGTAGTAGGCCATCAGCAGGCTGAGCGCCACCCCGTGGCCACCGTCCCGGTAGCCCTGAAGGGTCCAGAAGCGCCGCTTGAACTCGCGCAGGGGCTGCACGAATGGGCTGTGCAGGCGTGGGCAGATGCCGCTTTGCAGCAGTATTCTGGCTTCATAGTTGGCATAGTAGTCCTGCTTGGAGATAAACTGGCGCACGCTCGAGTAGTTGTAGTGCGTAAGTGGATGCCTGAGGTGGCCTTCTGGACCGTCCAGGATGACGAGCTCGTGCACCTCGCGCGTGGGGTCGTAGCGCGCATGCCCGCGCTTGAGCAAGCGTAGCTGGTAATCAGGGTACCAGCCTGTGTGCTGGATCCAGCGACCCCAGATGTAGTTGCGTCGCGGAATCCACCAGCCGACGGCGTTGTTCTCAGAGATGACCTTGCGCACCTCAGTCGCTACCTGAGGCGTGCCGCGTTCATCGGCGTCGACAAAGAGGATCCAATCGGCTGGGAACATGTCCAGGGCAGCATTGCGCTGATCGGCAAAGTCCTTGAAGGGTCGGGAACGGACCTCTGCGCCTGCATTGCGAGCCAACTCGGCCGTGGCATCACGAGTACGGGAGTCGAGCAGCACGCACAATTGATCGGCCCAGGCTATGCTGCGCAGGCACTCGGTGATGTTGCCTGCTTCGTCCCGCGCAATCACAACGGCTGCCAGAGTGGGCTTGCTTGCTGCGCTGCTAGTAACCGCAGACGTAGCATGCTGTGTTGCTGTCTCTGTACCACTGATGGCCATGGGTTCTTGCGAGGAGCTTCTACTCATAAGTCATTTCTCTGACGCGTGCGCACGCCTGTAGGCGCGCCGCTAGGCCCTCCTGTGAGATGAGGCCAAGCTTGGCCTGGCGACGAGCGCGGCGTTGCTCTTGCCCCAATCCGGCGCGGACCACGAGGCGCACGATGCGGTTGAAGCTGGGCTCGTAGTGCTTGGCGAACAGGCGGAAGCGGCTGCGCCACAAGGCAACGAACATATCGTCGCGAACTTGAGAGGTGCTTCGTCCCGCATAGTGCACCACCTCGGCCGTGGGCACGCAGTATACTCGCCAATATGCTTGCTGGATGCGCATAGCCCAATCGATCTCTTCGCAATACATAAAGAACCCCTCGTCCAAAGGTCCGACCTGTTCAAGCGTTTGACGTCGCACCAGCATGCAGGCGCCTAGCGGATGCCCGACACGGAAGGCGTGGCCCGAGGCGTAGTCTGAACGAGGATAGCGCCCGTTGAGTCGTGAGTCCAGGATGCGGTGATTCAGGGGATAGAAATCCAGCAAGGTCTGCATCAGAGATGGAAAGCCGAAGGCCGAGTGCTGGAAGCTGCCGTCCGGGTAGATCAGGCGCGGGCCGACCAAGCCCGTGAGCGAGTTTCTTTCCATGAATGTAACAAGGTGGGCGAGCGCGGCAGCGTGGATCACCGTATCTGGGTTAAGCAAGGCGACATAACGACCTTGAGCGTACTGCATGCCCTGATTGCAGGCCCGCGCGAACCCGGCGTTGTTGAGATTGGCCCACAGGCGCACCTGCGGAAAGCAATCGCGCACCATGGCGGGACTGTCGTCCGAAGAAGCGTTATCCACGACCAGGACCTCGAATTCAAGGCCGCTTGTTTGCAGGCTGCGATAGACGGACTCGAGGCACGAGGCCAGCAGCTCGCGGACATTCCAGCTGACCGTGACAATGGACAGGTCCATCAGAATCCGATCGTCACGGGTACCGCCTCAACACGGTCTTGAACGATCCAGACCTGCTCATGAATCAGTCCCAACCAATAGTAGGGCGTTACCTTGACGGGTCTGTCAACAATCTGCAGGTGCCCCACCACCGTCACCGTCTTGCCAGGCATCAGGTACCTCTGGTCGCCCACCATGGTGAGTTCCTCATCGCTGCCCAGTTGCCAGCGGAAGGGATAGGTGCGACCAGAACTGTTGCCCTCGTAATCCATGCCCACGCGGAAGATGCCGGGCTCTTCGTAGAACTGCTTGGAGTTAAAGTTCTCACTGGTGGTGTAGGTCGTCCCCGGCGGGGCACCTTTGGTGCGGACACCGACCTTACCGATGTTGCGCACGGTGCAGGTGAACGTCAGAGTGCCTCCCAAAGGCACGATGCTGGCAGACCACTCTGCAGCCGAGTTCACGATTTCGACCTGTGGGACGCCCCCGTCCACAATGGACAGTTGCCCGCGCGCGACGGCGCGATTGCCCACGGCATCCTCGGCTTCGACTACCACGACGTAAGTGCCGTCAGGCGGCGGCGTGGCGCCCAGATCCACGCCTGCATCATAGTCGTGAGCGTGGGCTCCGACCTGTCCCACTGGCCGGATCTTGTCCTCTGGAACGGGGTACTTGCTTCCATCCTGGCCCACGATGTAGACCTGTACCTTGGCAGCTTCCTTGGAGAGGGAGTAGGCGATCGTGACGCGGTCGCTGATGCCGTCGCGGTTGGGGGTGAAACTGGGCGGGTAGATGCTCAGATTCAAGATTTCGATGGCATTGGGTTCGCCCCCCTGAATCGCGAGAGGTACCTGGGCGCTGGCTCTCTCCCCATTTTCGGCTGTAGCTTCGACCACGCAGGTGTAGAAACCATCGGGCAGCAAGCGATTGTCAATCACGCCACTGAACATGGCTTCGTATTGGCCTGCCGGCCGAGGTACATTGGTGCGGAAATCGTAGCGCGTGCCGCTGGCGTCGGTGAAGTAAAGCACAACGTTTGCGTGGCGCGCCAGTTTGTAGCTGATGCGAGCCACGTCGGTGACTCCGTCCGCATTGGGCGAGATTGGGTTGGGTTGAGCCGACACGTCGTAGAGCAAAGGCGTGGGTCTGCAGCCCGTCAGTATCCACAGGATAGTGCACAGCACCGCCACGCCTAGCAAGGCTTTATCTCTCAAAGAAGCTCCTCCGCTGCAGAATGGGACTGCGACGTGTGCAGTTTAGCCCAGTGGCGCAGATTCGTCAACTAGGGACAAGGAACTCTCGCGGCTATTGGTGCTGAACACGGCGCCCCTGTGTAGCTGCTGCATATCGAGTTGTGTGTGCTGCGGCGTTTGCGTCTTACGAGAGGATGCATTATGATGCAGTTTGCAGTTCAGCTGCCAAACCGCTTCCGATCCAACGTAGCCTACCGCCCTTCGGGGCTATGGACGTTGGACGACAGGGTGGGGCTGGAAACGGCTTCGCCTCCCGCAATTGGAAAGGACAGCAGGTATCGTACGGGCATGCGCCAGCGTCTCCTACTGTTCCTAGGGGCGCTGGCCATTTGTTTGTGCAAAACGCTGAGGTCGCGATGTCGATGGTACACTTGGATGAATACAGCCGGGCGATCAACTACCTGAGGGTGTCTGTCACTGATCGCTGCAATCTGAGGTGTACGTATTGTATGCCTGCGGAGGGCGTGCCCTGGCAGCCGCATAGTTCCCTACTGAGCTTTGAGGAAATCGAGACTGTTGTGCGCGCGGCAGCGCAGCTTGGAATCAGCAAAGTGCGTCTGACGGGTGGCGAACCGCTGGTCAGGCTGGGCATCGTAGAACTGGTGCGTATGTTGGCGCAGGTGCCCGGCGTGGATGATCTGTCCATGACGACTAATGGGACACTGCTGGCCCAATATGCCGCTGACCTGAAAGCGGCTGGCCTGCGGCGCGTGAACGTCAGTTTGGACACACTGCGGCCAGAGCGTTTCCGAAGCATCACGCGCCTCGGTTCTTTCGAGGATGCCCTGGCAGGGATTGCGGCCGCGCAAGAAGCCGGGCTGACTCCGCTCAAGATCAATACCGTGGTGATCCGCGGTACAAACGACGACGAGATCCTGGACTTGGCTCTACGCACTCTCGATGAGGGCTGGAACGTGCGCTTTATCGAATACATGCCAGTGGGTGAAAAGGCGCCAGCGGGAGCGGCCTGGTCGTCTCAAGTGGTCAAGGGCGAGGAGATAAGGCAGAAAATCGAGGCCCATTTCGGCGCACTTGTGCCTGCTCAGGCCAGTGTGGGCAATGGTCCGGCGCGCTACTATCGCATCAAGGGGGCCACGGGAACGGTGGGCTTCATCACACCTGTCAGTGAGCACTTTTGCGTGCACTGCAACCGGCTGCGCCTGACCGCGGATGGACAGCTACGCCCCTGTCTGCTATCGGATCGAGAGATTGACCTGCGCAAAGTGCTGCGGGAGGGAGCCAACGCCGAGCAGATCAAAGCTCTGCTGTTGGAGGCCATCCAAATCAAGCCGCGAGAGCATCACCTAGCGGAATGCCTGCAACCCGAAAAGCGCGCCATGTCTCAGATTGGCGGATAGAATGCTCTTCCGGAGGTCGCGTCGAGGCGTATGGACATACGTTTGATCCTCTTTTCGGCAACATACATGGAATGGCGAATATGCGACTAACACACGTGGATGACGAAGGGCATGTCCACATGGTGGACGTGGGTGGCAAAGTGGCGACGGAGCGGGTGGCGGTGGCCAAAGGCCAGGTCCACATGCTTGCGGAGACGTTGCGCCTGATTGTGGAGGGAGGCCTTTCCAAAGGAGACGTGCTGGCTGTGGCTCAGGTCGCGGGAATCATGGCGGCCAAACGCGTGCCGGAGCTCATTCCACTATGCCATCCTGTGCTATTGACTCAGGTGGAGGTAAGCCTCAAGCCTGTTGAGACTGAATCGCGGATTGAAATCACTGCCACAGCCCGCTGCCACGGCTCGACGGGAGTGGAAATGGAGGCTCTGACAGCCGTGAGTGTGGCTGCGCTGACGATCTATGACATGGCAAAAGCCGTGGAGCGCACGATGCGCATCGATGACATCCATCTGGTGCGCAAGAGTGGCGGCAAGAGCGGGGACGTGGTGCTAGAGTAGGGGCATGAGAGTCAGAGTCAGGTTCTTCGCGGAGGCACGCGAGGCTTTGGGGCGGGCAGAAATCGAACGCGAGTTGCCCTGCGGGACGACCGCGGGCGAGTTGGCGGCGCAACTGGCGCGTGATTTCCCGTCACTGCGGTCGCAGATGGCTAACATGAAGATGGCAGTCAACTGCAAATACGCCCGGGCTGGAACCGAGCTGCAGGATGGTGATGAGGTGGCGTGTCTGCCACCCGTGGGAGGCGGATGAGCACAGGAAGTACGGGAATGCAGGCAAAGCGTTTTGAGCTCACAGACCGGGCGATCTCAATTGACGAGGTGACTGAACGGCTGGCGGATCCCCGCAACGGTGGCCTGGTGACCTTTGTGGGCGTCGTACGGGACAACACCGATGGACGCAGCGTGTGCTACTTGGAGTATGAGGCATACCCCGAAATGGCGGAACAGGCACTGAGCCAGATCGGCGATGAGGTTCGCGCGCGTTGGCCGAACATCCATGACGTAGCCATCGTGCACCGTGTTGGGCGCCTGCAGATCGGCGAGATCAGTGTGGTCATCGCCCTGTCGGCAGGGCATCGGCTGGAGCTGTTCAATGCGCTGCACTATGCGATCGATCGGTTGAAGGAGATCGTGCCCATCTGGAAGCGGGAGGTATTCGTGGATGGGGCAGAGTGGAGGAGCGAGGGATGAGCGAGCTATACCCAATGCTGAGCGTTGAGGAGGCGCTGGAACGCGTGTTGAGCCACTTCCACGTGTTGGAGGCGGAGACGGCGCCGATCTTGGCTGCCCTGGGGCGAGTGTTGGCGGAGGACATCGAGGCAGACGCGGACATCCCGCCGTACGCCAACACGGCCATGGATGGCTATGCCTTACGAGCGGTTGACACGTTCGCAGCCACTCGTGACAACCCAATCCGTCTGCGGGTGATTGCTGACCTGGCCGCAGGCTATGTGGCAGACCAACAGGTGACTGCCGGAACGGCCATTCGCATCATGACTGGTGCACCAATTCCAGCGGGCGCTGATGCAGTGGTACGTTTTGAAGACACGCAGGTCGAAGGTGAGTGGGTTTCCGTACAAGAGGAGGTACCCCCAGGCGAGAACGTGCGTGCCGCGGGTGAGGACGTGCGCAAAGGCGCAGTTGTACTAAAACGCGGCGTTCGGCTGCGTCCCCAGGAGATCGGTATGCTGGCTGGAGTAGGGCGTGCACTGGTGAGGGTGACGCGCCGGCCGCGCGTGGCGATCATGGCGACCGGTGATGAGGTAGTGGAGGTGGAAGCTCCACTGGCACCGGGCAAGATCCGGAACAGCAACTCTTACTCCAATGCAGCTCAAGTACTACGAGCTGGCGGTACGCCGGTGATGGTGGGCATCGCTCGGGACGACGTAGATGAGCTCAGCGCCAAGATCCGCGCTGGCTTGGCGCAGGGTGTGGACCTGTTCATCACCTCGGGCGGTGTGTCCGTAGGGGATTTTGATGTGGTGAAGAAGGTGCTGTCCGCAGAGGGGGAGATCAACTTCTGGCGTGTGCGCATGAAGCCGGGCAAGCCACTGGCATTTGGGCGCATCCAAGGTGTGCCGTTGCTGGGAATGCCAGGAAACCCTGTCTCGGCCATGGTGTCGTTTGAGCTTTTCGCGCGAGCAGCCATTCTCTATATGCAGGGTGTGGCCCACTTGGGGCGTCCAACCTTGGAGGCCCTTTTGATGGACGAAGTCAAGCACAAGGATGACCGCCGTCACTATGTGCGAGTGATGGTAGAACAGCGTGGCAACGACTACCTGGCCTACCTGACGGGCGAACAGGGCTCGGGCATTCTCAGTTCGATGGTGGAGGCCGATGGCCTGGCCATTTTGCCTGAGGAGTGGTCTTCGGCAAAGAAGGGAAGCCGCGTTCAGGTGCGAATGCTAGACTGGGACATGGGCCCACACATGCAGGGGTTGAGCAAGGAGACGCGATGAGCATCAGTGTGGGGATTCTGACCATCAGTGATCGTTGCTCGAGGGGAGAGTCTCAGGATGCCAGCGGTGCTGCGATCAGGCGCGTGGTGATCGAGCGACTGGGTGCGGATGTGAGGTGCCAGGCTTGCGTTCCCGACGACGTCAGCCGCATCAAGGATGTGCTGGTGGACTGGAGCGACTCACAGGGACTGGACCTGGTCCTGACCACGGGTGGGACTGGCTTCTCGCCGCGCGACGTCACACCTGAGGCTACGCTTGCCGTTGTCGAGCGCCTGGTGCCCGGGCTGCCCGAGGCGATGCGCAGGGAGGGCGCCAAGGCTACTCCTCATGCCATGCTCTCACGTGCGACTGCGGGCATTCGCGGCAAGACCCTGATTGTGAATCTGCCTGGTAGCGTCAAGGCGATTACCGAGGGTCTGGAGGTCATTCTGCCTGCCCTTCCCCACGCCGTCGAGATCCTGACTGGGGCCGAGGGGGCTAACCAGCGACATGAGTTCAGGCACTGAAGGGAGGCGCAGATGGCCCTGAAGAGGGATGCAAGCGGACGATTGCATATTGAGACAGCGCTCATGGCAGAGTCGCTGATGGAAAAGAAGCTACTGGAGGGCACTGAGATCGATAAGGTGTTCCGGGTGCTGCCTGAGCTGAACGTGATCAAGCTTGGAGGACAGAGCATTATCGATCGCGGAAGCAAGGTCGTCTTGCCTTTGCTGGAGGAGATCGTTGCCGCCCGAGGCAAGCATGCCATGCTCGTGGTAACTGGTGGCGGAACGCGCAGCCGGCATGCCTACGCCATCGCCCTGGACCTGGGCATGCCCACCGGCGTTCTGGCCAAGCTAGGCGAGAGCATTAGTGAGCAGAATGCCCTGATGGTCTCTCTGCTGCTGGCGCCGCATGGCGGCGTCAAGATAGGGCACGATGAAGTCGTGCAGCTGCCAGCCTATCTCGCCTTGGGAATCATACCGGTGATGCACGCCATGCCGCCTTACGGCCTGTGGGAAGAGCCGGCCGAGAAGGGCCGCATTCCACCGCACCGTACAGATGCTGGTGCGTTTCTGACAGCGGAGGTGCTGGGAGCCAAGCGCTGCATCCTGGTGAAAGACGAACGCGGCCTGTACTCCGCCGATCCGAAGAAGGAGCCGGGGGCGAAGTTCATACCGGAGATTGAAGTGAATGAGCTGATAGCCATGGACCTGAGCGACTTGGCCGTAGAGCGCAGCATGCTGACTGCTCTGGCGCGGGCGCAGAACGTGCACGAGGTTTTGTTGGTGAATGGGCGCGAAAGCGGGAATCTCAGCCGTGCTCTGGAAGGTGAGAATCCTGGCACGCGTATCTTCAGGCAAACAGGTTGTTGAACAATGCTCTTTGTCGGTCTTGACGATACGGACAATCTGGAGTCACGCGGCACGGGGCATCTGGCACGCCAGATTGCCCTGGAGCTGGCGCATGACTATACGTTGTTGGGCGTGGTGCGTCATCAGTTGCTCGTTGATGCACGCGTGCCATGCACTCGCCACAACAGCTGCAAGGCCCTTATCCTGGAAGCGGATGGAGGCATCAGGGCCGCAGCGCTGATGGAGCGGGTTGCTGCGATGGTGCTGGCGGATTTCCAGCCGGATAGCGATCCCGGAGTCTGTGTGTGCAGCTCACCTCCCGATGCCGTGGTGCAATTTGGCCAACGGGCCAAGCGTGAGTTGCTGAGGCAGAGCGATGCGCGCGAACTCGCTGCCAGGCACGGGATCCTGCTGGCGGGCCTCGCAGGCACTCAGGATGGAGTGATCGGAGCGCTGGCAGCGGTGGGACTGGCGGCCAGCGGCGAGGATGGTCGCTACATGCTATTGGGAGGCATACGCGAGCTCTCCGGTCTTCAGCCGATCGGGGCAGTGCTGGCAGCAGGCGTTGCAGCGGTGCGGACAATGCATGGTGAGCTGATTTCCGACGGCCTGGTAGCCTGCGACAAGCTTCGCCCTGCCAGGCGTGGCGGCCAGGCCGTGCTTTTCGTGCAGCCCGAAGATGACCACTGGACGCCCTTGAAGCTTGACTAAGGCAAGGCTAGCCCCAGAGGTCTGTGCTCAGATACTTCAGCCCTGAGTCGCACATCATCACGGCTATGGTCTTTCCCTTGCAGTCTCCTTGAAGCAACTGCAACGCGGCTGCAACGTTGGCTCCGGAGGAGAACCCCGCAAAGATCCCCTCCTCGCGGGCGAGCCGGCGCGCCATCTGGATGGCCGTCTTATCGCTGACCTGAACGTAGCCGTCTACGTGCGTCGGGTTCAGCAAGGGGAGCCTGGACATCGAATAGCCGCCACCCTGAATGCGGTGGTTCGGGTAAGTCACCGGCTGTCCTGAAAGGACAGCGGCGCCCTCCGGCTCCACCACGTAGCAGCGTATAGAGGGATCATAGGCCTTGAATGCCGCGGCGCATCCGGCGAACGTGCCCCCAGTACCCACAAAGTCGCAGAAAGCCTGGATTGCTCCGCCGGACTGGCGCAGGAATTCCGGTCCCGTGTGCAGGTAGTGGGCTCGAAAGTTGCCTCTTAGTTGGAACTGGTCGGCGCGGTATGCCTTTCGCTCTACCACAATCCTCTGCGTCTCTGCCTCGACCAGGGCCAAGTCTCCTCCGGACACCTGTCCAGGTTGGGAGTCGGGCAACTGCTCCACCAGCACCACCTCGGCCCCCAGGGCCCGCATCATGCGAGCCCTCTCGACAGAGTTGCCTTTGGACATCACAGCCACGAAAGGATAGCCCTTGATGCCGCACACGATGGCCAGGCCGGTGCCCGTGTTACCGCTGGTGAGTTCCACAACCGTCTGGCCCGGCCTGAGCGAGCCGTCCGCCTCCGCGTCTTCGATAATCTGACGTGCGATGCGATCCTTTTTGGAGAAACCTGGACTGAGATAGTCCAGCTTGGCCAAGATGCGGCCATCCAGGTCCTTCTGGATCCTGGACAATTCGATCAGGGGCGTGCCGCCAATCGCCTCGAGTACCGAGGCCAGGGGCCTGGGCTGCGAAGTCATCATTGGCCGCTCCTTCAGTTGCGCTGCACTCCCAGAGTCAAAGCCTGTCCATCCACATCGTGCTCCTGTGAATGGGCCTCAGGAGGCGGTGAATGCGCCAACAACTGCCTGGACAGCGTTTCCTGCTGGATGTATTTGCCCCAGCTTTCGAACACAGCAGCCAGGTCAGGGCTGGCCTGGTAGTAGGTGGTGATGGTATCTTCGATGCGGAATCCAGCATCCTTGCGCATGGTTTGGATGCGGCGCACAATCTCGCGAGCCAGGCCCTCCCGTCGCAATTCCTCGCTGACCTCTGTGGACACCGCAGCCATGTAATCTCCGTCCTGGGCTAGGGCATATCCGGGCTGCGGTTCGACCTTGATCTCCACATCTTCAGGCCGAAGAACGACGTCCTGACCTTGTACGCTGAGATGAAGCGGCTCTCCCTTCTGCAATTGGGCGGCAACGCTGGCTGCGTTCACTTGCGTCAAAGCTTGCTTCACCGCAGGAAAGAGAGCCTTGTATTTCTTGCCGACCTGGCTCGGGATGGCGCTGACAGTGTAACGTGCGAGCGCGGCCACATCGGTTACTATGCGGACTTGCTTGACATTGAGCTCGTCGCGGACCTGCTCCAGTAGACGCTGTAAGCCCTCAGCTTCGGTCTCGGTCTGTGGCTTCAATATGGCCTCGCCCAGAGGTTGCCGCACTTTCACCGCGGCCTGGTTGCGGGCGGCATGCCCCAGGCCAACCAATCGCATTACCAGGCGCGTTTCGGCCATCAGCTTCTCGTCAATCAGATCGCTGTCAGCGCTTGGAAAGTCGCAGAAGTGTACACTCTGTGGTGCGTTGGCGTCCCATGAGCGCACCAGATTCTGGTAGAGTTCTTCGGCCGTGAATGGCTGGTATGGCGCGATCAGCTTACAGAGCGTCACCAGGCAGTCGTACAGAGTGGCATAGGCTGAGGCTTTGTCCTGATCCACTTCGCTCTTCCAGAAGCGGCGCCGGGAACGGCGCACATACCAGTTGCTCAGGTCTTCGACAAAAGACTGGATGGCGCGCGCCGTGCTGGTCATGTCATAACGCGACATGCCCTCGTCCACCACGCGTACCAAAGTGTTCAATTCGGACAGCACCCAGCGGTCCAGAGACGCGCGGTCGTGGACACTGGGGGCCGCACGTCTTGGGTCAAAACCGTCAATATTGGCATAGGTGACAAAAAACGAATAGGTGTTCCACAGCGTTAGCGAGAACTTGCGCAGGCTCTCAGCAACCTGGTCGAGCATGCTCTGCAACGACATGCGACGCGGGTAGTCTGGCGGCGATGTGGTGTAGAGCGTCCAGCGCATGGGATCCGCGCCGTAGGCATTGATGACGTCCTGCGGCTCCACGACGTTGCCTTTGGACTTGCTCATCTTCTGGCCGTCGATATCGAGGATATGCCCGAAGCTCAGGCAGTTCTTGAAGCAGGGTTTGTCGAACAGCAAGGTAGAAATCGCATGCAGGGAATAGAACCAGCCGCGGGTCTGGTCAATGCCCTCGCAGATGAAATCGGCCGGAAACTGCTCGTCAAAGCGCTGCTTGTTCTCAAACGGGTAATGCCATTGGGCCACAGGCATGGATCCCGAGTCAAACCAGCAGTCGATGACCTCTGGAGTGCGGCGCATGACGCCTCCGCACGTGCAGGCTATGGCGACCTCGTCAATGTAAGGCCGGTGCAGGTCCAGTTCTGGCAGATCGAAGCTCGACCGCCCAAGCGACACGGGGCGCCCGGCCACGGCACGTTGGCGCAGCTCCTCCACACTCCCGATGCACTCGGTCTGGCCACAACTCTCGCATATCCACACGGGCAGGGGCGTTCCCCAGTAGCGGTCACGCCCAAGGGCCCAGTCGACGTTGTTCTCCAGCCAGTTGCCAAAACGCCCATCGCGGATGTGTTCGGGAATCCAATTGACCTGTGCGTTGTTGGCAAGCAGGCGTTCACGTTTCTGCTTCGTGCCTACGAACCAAGTGGGCTTGGCGTAGTACAGTAGCGGGGTGTGGCAGCGCCAGCAGAAAGGATAAGTGTGCTTGTAGCGCCCGACGCGGTACATCAGCCCACGCTCCTGCAAGTCGCGAGTGATGAGCGGGTCAGCGTCCTTGACAAAAAGCCCGCGCCAGGGAGTGATCGCGTCGATGAACTCGCCGCGCAGCCCGACAGTCTGGAGGATGGGCAGGTTGTGTGTCTGGCCTACCTCCATGTCCTCCGCACCAAACGCAGGTGCGATATGCACGATGCCGGTGCCCTCTGTGACGTTCACAAAATCGGCCGAAATGACATAGCAGAAGTCTTGGTCTACTGGCAAGAAGGTGTATAGGGGCTTGTAGTGCTTCCCGACCAGCTCGCGGGCGCTCACGCTCTTGAGAACGCGATACTCGCCCTGCAGCGCTTGGTCTAGCAGAGCCTTGGCCAGGATGAGTTGGTCTTCGCCTTGTTGCACCATGACATATTCCGTGTCGGGGTGCACGGCCAGCGCCACGTTGCCCGGCAGGGTCCATGGCGTGGTGGTCCAGACCAGGAAGTAGACTCCCGGTTGGTCGCGCAAAGCGAACTTGACGTAAATAGACGGGTCTTCGGCTTCTTCGTAGCCCTGCGCGACCTCGTGATCTGACAGGGGAGTGCCGCAGCGCGAGCAGTATGGCACTACCTTGAAGCCGCGAAAGAGCAGATCCCTATCCCAGATTTGCTTCAGAATCCACCATACCGACTCGATGTAGTTGGTGGATAGCGTCACGTATGGGTCATCCATGTCGATCCAGAAACCGATGCGGTCACTGAGGGCCTTCCACTCCTTGACGTAACGGAAGACGCTCTCCCTGCATTTGGCGTTGAATTCGGCGACGCCATACTCTTCGATGGCCTGTTTACCGCGACCGGTGAAGCCCAGCTCTCGCTCGACGGCAATCTCGACAGGCAATCCATGCGTATCCCAGCCACCCTTGCGCAACACATACTTGCCCTTCATGGTTTGATAGCGAGGGATGGTATCTTTGTAGACTCTGCCAAGCACATGATGAATGCCAGGCAGGCCGTTTGCCGTGGGAGGGCCTTCGTAGAAGACAAAACGAGGACTGCCTTGGCGCAGAGCCATGCTCTTGCGGAAGGTGTCCTGGTCCTCCCAGAAACGCAGGATGCGCTGCTCTAGCTCCCTGAAGTCCACCTTGCTGGATACTTCTCGAAACATGTTGGTACCTCCTGCTGCCAGACTACAAGTTCAACCACAAACGATGCATATAGTCCTGAAAGCCCATTGCGCGCCAGAAAGCCTGAGCTGCGGGGTTGGACGCCGCGACGTGTAGCTGCACCATGTCCACGCCCATGCGATGCAGCCAGTCACGCGCCGCGGAGAAAAGCTGCCGTCCAATGCCTTCCCGTCGTTGGTCGGGCGCAACGCAGATGTCGGAGATGTGTCCGTAGCGCTGTGGAGCGAGCATGGGCGGGTTTTCGTTTATGCGCACGATCAGGTAGCCCAGGGTTCTCTTCCCAGCATTGGCCACGAATACGGCGACGTTGGGGTCGGAGAGCCATTCCCTGAGCGTAGGGGCGAACTGCTCGCGCGCATTTGACGTGGGCTGGAAGCGCTGGTCCAGCCTGGCGTGCAGGTTCATCATCTCCATCCACAGATCCAGCACTGCCTCCAGGTCGTTGGTCTTGGCTCGGCGCACCCGAACGGTGAGCAAGTTCCCTCTCCCTGAACGAGAAAGCTCTCGTCCCACCCAGGGACGAGAGCTTGGCTCCCGCGTTACCACCCAGTTTGGCCAAGTTGGCCCGCTCTGCAGGTACGTGTCCATACCTCCGCCGTATAACGGTGGCGACACCGTCCAGGCCTACTCGCGCCCAAGCCAACGCGCTTTCGGTTGGCAGCTCCGGAGTGATTTTCGGCAGGATCGTCGCGCCCGGCTTGCAGCGTGCACCGGGCTCTCTGGGCGTCTACCCCTACCTACTCGGCTCCATCATTGCCTGTGGTGGTAGTATGGGACGAAAACGGCCTTTTGTCAAGTTCTCGAAGGGCTTCTGGGCTTGTGCCGACGCGCCAACCCCGCTTCAGCGCATCCACTGCGTTTGGAGGCCTGCGAGCCTCACGCCTCTCGGAAGCGGGAGTCCTCCAGCTCCTTGCGCAACTTCTCTTCGGCGCTTGCGGTCACCGGGGTGGCCAGGCGGTCGGCAAGAGCGGCGTCTTCGGTGGCCTCGGCTGCGCTGAGTTGCTCCCGGGAAGCGGCGCGCACAAAGGCCCATCTACCGCAGTGCGGGCAACGCTCAAGCTTAGAGGCAAGCAAGTGAGGACTCCACCAATGCAGCGGAAAGGGCCGGCCGCACTTGCCGCAGACGGCGCCACCGGAGATGCCATAGGAGCGAGCGCGTTGACCCGAAGCCCCGACGCGCCGTGAGACGGTGGCGCTGACAAGGTAGGACAGGAGCGTGAAGCCCAGAATGGCGCCGAGCAAAGGAATGATCAGAGAGGCCGTGGCGCGTCGCGCTTGGTCGGCACTGAGAAAGCGTGCACGGATCTCGTTTGAACGCAGTTCGAGACCGGCAGCGGTCAAGCCCCTGGCAGACAGGGTGTGTACGCCCGGCGGGTACTGGCTCGTGTTGAACTGCAATTGAAAGGGTGGGGCTGTCAAATCGGCAATCTGCTCGTCGTCCAAGAAAAGGAACACTCGGCTGAGGTCGGACGGACCACTGGCCCTGAGTCGAAATGTGCCTTCAATGTCACCCGCGAATCCGCCATAGCCCATCAGTCGTTGCAGGCTGAGGCTGAGCTGGGGCTCCTGCGCGCGAGTCGAAGGCGGATTGCAGAGGACGAAGGCAACCACGAGTACCAACGCAAGACGTCGAATCATCGAATTGCTCATGGCCTTACTCCGAATGGATGCAGAAGGTGAATGACTGCTTCAGCGCCAGCGAACGAGGATACTTTCGCGCTGGAATAGGCGGGTGCCGATCCAAAGCATCACTGCATCCAGCGCCGCCAGAATCAGCGATAGTATCAGCATCATGCGGCGGTTGACCAGCACAATGCCCGCGATCTGTCCGAAGAACAGCACCAACAGCGGCAAGATGACCACTGCCGACAACTGTTCAGCCACGCGTGCATCGTTGACACGAGACGAAACCATCAGGCTAAAGTTCACGGATAGGATGGCCAGCAGAGGACCGACCAGGAGAACAGCCAAGAGCCAGACTGGCGCAAACAAAGCCGCGACCACCCTGGGGTTGCTAATCATGAGTCTGGCACCAATGGCATAGACGCCGAAGCTCAGCCAGGTGGCCAGGACCGCCGGAATGACCGCCGCCAGGTTCTTTCCGATGAGCAGTTCATAGGTCGTAATGGGCGTGGCCAGCAGAGGCTCGAGGCTGCGCGAGGTCTTCTCGCCGACTACCGAATACGCGGCGATGTTGACAGGGACCATGAGTGGTGTGAGCATGAATAGCAGCATGAACTGGCTGAGCATGTAGACCTGGAAGCACTCGGCCAGGGATAGCCCGGGCGGGCACAGCTCGGACACGCCCTTGGGCACTTGCGACATCAGCTCGTTAGCGGTTGCGCCACGAGTGGTGAAAAGGATGCCGATAGGAATGGCCGCAAACATCAGGGGCATGAACACGACGGTGAAAAGCACGAGTTGATTCCTGAATACCTCGGCCCACTCTTTGAGTACGATGGTTTTGATCTTGTCCATTAGGTTCCTCAAGCGCGCCCAGCCTAAATGGGCGCTATGCATTGCGGATGAACTGCAAGTACACGTCTTGCAGCGGGCGGCGCAGCTCACCCACGAACTGAACTTGCGCTCCAAGGCCTACGAGCGTGCGCACCAGTGCGGGGTTGTTGCTCTCGGGGTCCTCTACATCCAACACCAGCTTGTTGTCCACGACTTGAATGCTCTTCACGAAGGGCAGGCGCGCAACCGAGTCCGCCAGGCCCTGTTCCGCTTGAGACAGATGCACTACTACCCTGCGCCCGAAGAGCTGTGTGCGCAGGCGCGCAGGTGTGTCCACCGCGACTAGGCGCGTCTTGAACAAACCGATGCGGTCGCAGAGGCGATCGGCTTCATCCAAGTTGTGCGTGCAAAGGAAGATGGTACGACCCTGCCTGCGCAACTCGAGAATGAAATCGTGCACGATGTGGGCGGCCTCCGGATCCAAGGAGGCGGTAGGCTCGTCCAAGAAGAGCACTCGGGGCTCGTGTAGCAGCGAGCGCGCAATGGCAAGCTTCTGCTTCATGCCCTTGGAGAGCGTTGCCGCGGCGTCCAGGCGACGCTCCCAGAGGCCAAGCATGTGCAGGTACTTGTCTATCTGAGCGGCCGGGCTCTCTACCTCGTAGAGACTGGCGTAGATCTGCAGGTTTCTCTCGGCGCTCAGGGTATCGTAAAGGCCCGGGGTCTCAGTCAGTATTCCGACTGAGCGACGGATCTGCCTGTCGTCACGGCCGACACGGTAGCCATTGACCACTGCGCTACCGCTGGTCGGTGCGATCAGGCAGGTTAGCATGCGCACCGTAGTGGTCTTGCCCGCTCCATTCGGGCCCAGAAAGCCAAAGACCTCCCCCTCTGCGACTTGAAGAGTGAGGCTGTCGACTGCGACTGTGGTGCCGAACTTTCTGACCAGTTTCTCGGTTTGGATCACGCCCAATCCTATCAGTGGCTATTGTGCGCTACGTGCTGAGCGCTTTGAGTGGACAGATGCAGGTACTCCAGAAGTGCTGTCAGGTCGGGTGGCAGAGCAGAGCTGAACTCCACTGGCTTGCCGGTGCTTGGCAGCTCGAAGGCCAATCGTGCCGCGTGCAAGAACTGCCGCTCCAACGGCAGGCGCTGCTTGCGGAATCCGTAGACACGATCGCCAACAACGGGATGACCGATGTAGGCCAAATGGATGCGGATCTGATGAGTCCGCCCAGTGATGGGCTCTGCTGAGACCAACGAATGGGCCGGGAAGTACTCCAACACGCGGTATTCTGTGCGGGCCTCGCGCCCGCGAGTCTGCACGGCCATGCGCTGACGGTGCGACGGATCGCGTCCGATGGGTGCATCGATCACGCCATGCGCCGTCGGCAGGATTCCTTCTGTCAGCGCCAGGTAGCTCTTGTGCACGTGGCGCTGTTTGAATTGCTCTTGCAGGGCGTGCTGGGCAGCATCGTTCTTGGCCACGACCATGAGGCCAGAAGTATCCTTGTCCAGGCGGTGCACGATTCCAGGACGGATCGCTCCGCCGACTCCGGCCAGGTCCGGGCAATGCGCCAGGAGAGCATTCACCAGCGTCCCGGTATGGTGCCCATGAGCCGGGTGCACGACCATGCCCGCTGGCTTGTCGACCACCAAGATGTCTGTGTCCTCGTAGACGATGCTTAGAGCGATGTTCTCGGGACGCACATCGATCGGTTCCGGGGGAGGGACGCGCACGGTGACTACATCTCCAGCCTCCACGTGGTAGCTGGCCTTGGGCACTCGCGTACCTACCGTGACATGGCCAGCCTCGATCAGGCGCTGGATAAGAGACCGGGAGAGGTCGGGAACTGCCAGCGCCAGGTATCTATCGAGGCGCTGGCCACCTTGCTGCACGTGCAACTCCATCACGCGATCCATTCAGGCAGTCTATCACATGCTTAGAAGCAATGCAAATGCCGGTATCTCCCCTTTGAGTGCATCGGACGCGGGCCTATGGCAGCCGAGGGCCTCCCGGAGGCCGGTGCTCTCGATAGTGCTCGACCACAGCCCTGAAGAGCCACGCACAGATTCTGTCGTTCTCCAGAGCAGAGGCGGGCAGGGTGCGGATGAGGTCTGCCAAGGCCAAGCGCAACTGTTCGAAGTGCACTTCGATTCTGACTCGACTCCAGGGTTGGTAGCGCGTTACCGCACGGGCATTGAACATGTCGACATCGTACTGCTGCTGTGCCAGTTGTTCTACGCTGATGAGAGGAACTACTCGCAGGGTCTCTTCCCACCAGGCGCAGACGTGTGCGAGCAGGTCCTGGACACGCGGGTAGCCTTGTTGCAGGGCGAAGACGGTCTGCTTGTCATCGGGCCATTTGGCGAGCGATGCGAGGAACTGTCCCCATCCTCTTTCCAGTGCAAACAGCAAGTCCTCGCGCGTCCAATGCTTCTGTGGCTCAGGCATGCCTCCTCCTGTGCGCACCTGGATTCTATGCATTGAAGAGTTGTCGCGCGCCCTCGAGGTTGCGTGCCGTGCCCAGTGCCGCCATCAGACGCAGGCGCATCTTGGGTCCGTTGAGGCCCTCTGCAAAGAGGCAGCCTGCCCGCACCAGATCGTGATAGGCGCCCACGAAGCCATACCGGTCCGAAACGCTGCCTGAGGGACAACGAGTGGAAACTGCCACGGCCACGCCTTGTGCGATTGCTTGCTCGACGGCCTGCAGCCACCAAGGCGGCACGCGCCCGCTTCCGAAGGCCTCTATCACGATCCCCCTGGCACCAAGTTTCACCGCGTGCGGGACCAATTCTGCGTCCATGCCTGCGACCAGTTTGAACAGGTAGACCCTGGGCTCCAGACCTGTACAATGCAGTAGCTGGCGCCGGATTCGTCGCGGGATTGTGATGCCACCTGGCTCCACGCGCCCCAGCGGCCCCCAGCTGGGTGATTTGAAGGTATCCAGGCTCTGGCTATCGGTCTTGGTGACGTCGCGTGCGGCGTGGATCTCGTCATTCATCACCACCAGTGCACCCAGTCCGCGAGCTGCGGGGCAGGCTGCCACGCGCACTGCGGCGCCTAGATTGGCGATGCCTTCGTAGCCGGCTTCCGAGGCGAGACGCATGGCTCCCGTGAGGACCATTGGCTTGTCGCCAGGCACCGTGAGGTCGAGCAGATAGGCAGTCTCTTCGAGAGTGTCGGTGCCGTGCGTCACCACTATGCCATCGAGGTCGGCCTGACAGGAGCTTTCGGCCACGCGATTGCGCAGACCCCAGAGGTAGTCCGGGGTGAAGTGACTGCTGGGGAGCCGTCCATATTCCTCACAGGTCATCGCGGGCAGAGCGGGCTCTGATTGGCCGGCGAGCTTACCGACGAGATCGCTTCCAGTCAACGCTACAACTGCGCCAGTGTCTGGCGCCTGTTGTGCCATGGCGATGGTGCCTCCAGTGGCGATGATATGGACTCTCGGCATCGAGATCCTCCCATAATGGATTCAGCGACCTAGACGTGCTTCAAGAAGGGGCCACGGCTCTTGCGTCCAAGCGCAACGAGACGACTTTGGAGACACCCTCCTCGGACATGGAGACGCCGTAGATGGTGTTGGCGGCCTCGATTGTGGCACGGTTGTGAGAGATGACGATGAACTGAGTGCGTGCCGAGAATTCCTCGAGCAGGTCGCGGAAACGACCCACATTGGCCTCATCAAGCATGGCGTCTACTTCGTCCATAAAGCAGAATGGCATTGGCTTCACTTTGAGCAAGGCAAAGAGCAGCGCAGCAGCTGTCAGTGCGCGCTCGCCTCCGGAAAGCAGTGCCAGCGATTGCTGCCGCTTGCCTGGAGGCCGGGCCACGATCTCTACGCCTGTGGTTGAGGGGTTGTCCGGATCCGTCAATGCCAGCTTGGCCTGTCCGCCCCCGAACAGATGCTCGAAGTAGTGGGCGAACTGAGCTGCCGAGGCCTTGAAGATGGCCAGGAACTCGGTTTCCATGACTTGGTCCAGCTCTGCGATGACCTTCTGCAAGGAGATAGAGGACTGCTGCAAGTCAGATACCTGGCTCTGCAGAAACTCGTGGCGCTGTAGCACTTCCTGATACTCCTGCGGGGCGCCGGGGTTGACGCTGCCTAGGCGGCGCAGTCGAGCCTTCATGTCCTTGATTTCGCTGCTCATAGTCTCGGGAAGCACGTCAGTAGTGGCAAGCACCTGATGGACGCCACCCAGAAACTCCATGCGCAATTGCTGAGCCCGCTCGCTGGGATACTCGATGTCTCCGAGGTCCTCCTCAATGCGTTGTTCCATTGCCTGCAGGGCGTCCTGTTGACGTTCCCTTTCCAGCACCTGCTGATTGTGCAGCAGCTCCAGTTCGTTCAGGCGTTGCCTTGACAGTGTCAGCTCTTTCTCAAGCGCAAGTACCTGTTCTTCCAAGGAGGCGACTTCTGCTTCGGCTGGCTCGAGCTGAGCCGAAATCGCGAGGATTTCAGCGGAGAGAGCGCTGTTTTCGCTCTGGAGTTGGCTGACGGCTGCTGCCAGGAGAGCCGTCTGCTGACGCGATTCGTCAAGTCGTTGAGACCTAGCAGCCACCTCCGCCCGCAATTGCTCGAGACTGGCCTCATGGCTTGACACCAACTGCTCGTGGGTCTTTGCTTGACGGCGTGCTGCAGCGACGGTGGCTTCGGCTTGTGCCATCGCCTGGCGGACTGCCTCATCCTCGCTGCGCGCAGCTTCCATCTGGGCAAGCCATTGCTCAAGCTGTGCTTTGTGCGCATCGTGGCAACGAGCGCCATCCTCAGCCTCGGACTGAAGCAGTGCCGCCTTCTCATCCAGAGCTGCAAGCTCTCGTGTTTGTTGCTGTGCCAGGCGCAGTCTCCAGCCGCTTTCCTGTTGCAGGCGCTCCACTCTGTGCCCAAGGCTAAGCAGGGTTTGCTCGTGAGCGTCGCGTTGACTAGACAGACTCGACAGCCGGTCCGATATCTCGGTCAGCTGGCCTTGGAGCGCTGTGCATCGATTCTCGCTCTGCTCCAGCGCGTGACGAGCAAGGCATTGGGATTCCTGTGCGGCGGCGAGGTGAGTGGGAATCTCACGCCACTCGCGTTCCTGTGCGAGCAGCTCGAGGCCCTTCGCTTCCGAGCCTCCCGCAAGGGCACCACTTGAACACACCAAGTCCCCGGCCAGAGTGACCACACGCTGCCCGATCTCCAATTGTGGCCGTAGACGTTGCGCTGTCGTGAGGTCTTCTACGACGATCACAGAGCCCAGTAGCAGTTCCACGACGCGCTCGAAGCGTTGGTCGCATTCGATCATTCTCGAGGCTATCCCGATCACGCCCTCACCGCTGGGCTCACGACCGGGCGCTGGCACGCTGAGCGAATCAAGGGGCAGACACGTGGCCCGTCCTGCTGAACTGATGCGAAGAAGATCGATGACGGCCCTGGCGTCTTCCCAGGTTTCGACGACGAGGGACTGAGCGTGCGCTCCCAGCGCCACTTCGATTGCGCGTTCCAGCCTTTCTGGCACCTGCAATAGGCTCGCCACGGGGCCGGCCATGCCCGGGAGCCTGTTTCTGTTCTCCAGCGTGAATCTCACTCCCGGGCCAAAGCTGGCCATGCTGTGCCGCAGCCCTTCCAGCATCTCGCGCCGATCCTCCAGACGCTGCACTGTGCGCGTGCATTCACCCTCACTGGATCGGTGTTCGTCTAGGAGCTGCTGCGTTTCTGAGAGCGCGTTCTCCACCTCTTGACGCTGTGCCGTATGTGCCTCGATGGCCGACTGAGTTTGCGCGCCCATCGCCTTGGCCTGTTCCATGTCAGCCTGCAGCGCTGAGAGCTGCTCCTGGATGCCCCTTAGCTCACGCTGATGCGTCAGGTGTTCGGCCTGCAATTGTGCGCGCCGCTCCTGCACCTGTTTCAGACGATTGCTGGCGTCGGCCTGGGCAGTCGCCAGGCGAAAGGCTTCGTTTCGGGCAGTCTCAAGGGCGCGCTCCAGATCGGCGCGCGCAGTCTGGCTGCGTTCTGCCTGGGAGCGCGCCTGCTCTAGCAGGTCTGTCTGTGTCTGCTGCTCCTCCTGCAAGCGTTGCCAATCGCTGTTTCTGGCTGCGAGTTCAGACTGCACAGCTTGCTCTCGCGCGTTGGCCTGCAGCAGTTCAGCCTCCAACTCCACAGTGCGTTGCTGCAGTTGGCTGTGCCGCTCACGGTTCACAGCCAATTCTCGCCCTTTGGCCTCGGCCTGTGCGTGCAAGTCGCTACTGGTGCGGTGCCAAACGCTCAACTGGCGGCGCAGCTCATTCTGGCGCCCCTGCGTGCCGGTCAGCAAGGCGTCCAGCTCTTGCATGCGTGCGCGCGCCAGGTTCAGCTCATCCATGCGCCGGCGCTCGGCAGAGTCAGCCTCTGCCAATCTCCCCTGCAGCCGTCGCCAGTGGTAGCCATACCATACGCGCAGCAGCTCTTCGAGGTCGCGCTGTAGCAGCTCTCGCTCCTGAGCGCGCTTGGCTTGGCGCTCGAGATCGCGCAGTCGCGGTGCAATCTCGTTCAAGATGTCATTCAAGCGCACCAGGTTCTGTTGAGTCTCACCCAGTTTGTTGAGGGCGTCGCTGCGCTTCTCCTGGTAGATGTGGATTCCAGCCGCTTGCTCAAATAGCGTCCGTCTCTCTTCAGGCCTTAAGCTCAAAGCTGCGTCCACCAGACCCTGGCCGAGCACGATGAATCCACCGCGTCCCAAGCCAGCCGTGCCCAGCAATTCGAGCATCTCGCGGAGGCGCACGCGGCTGCCGTTCAGAAAGTACTGGTTCTCCCCTGAGCGGTAGGCGCGGCGCGAGATGGTCACCTCGTTGAAAGCGATGGGCAACCATTGGCTGCTATTGTCAAATGTCAGCACTGCTTCAGCCATGCCCAGTTTTGCACGGCGGCTGGTGCCGGCGAAGATCATGTCCTCAGTGCGCTTGCCACGCAGGGCGGAGAAGGTCTGCTCTCCCAGCACCCAGCGGATGGCGTCGGCGATGTTCGACTTGCCACTGCCGTTGGGGCCGACGATGGCCGTGATGCCAGCGTCAAAGAGGAAATCGGTGTAGAGGGCGAAGGTCTTGAACCCCCGCAATTCGAGCCGTTTTAGGTACATGGTGTAGTTAGTATACCGTTTAGGCGCTATTGTGACAAACGTTGTTCTCGTCCAACGCTTGCAGTACGTACGACGCCATCAGCGTCATCCACTTGCTCGCTTCGCCCTTGCGTTCCAGGTTTGCCTGCATGCGACCCCAGGGAGTGGATTCCAGAAGCCAACGGCCGTCTGGAAGGCGCTGCTTGCGCAGAACGTCCAAGGCGTCGCACATGCGTTCGTCACGGTAGCCCAGGCGGGTCAGCACCCATAATGCCCGTAGAGTGCTGTATCCCCAGAAGAAGGGAAAACTGAGCGTCAACCAGCCTGCTTTGATGGGCTTCCAGTCGTGGTGGTCTGCGCGATAGAGACGGTGAAGCAGCAAGAACTCTGCACCTCTGGCAGCCACCGCTCGGAGCGCCTGAGTCCGGTGCGACTCCGGAACCTCGGAGAAAGACTCAAGTGCGCAGATGGTTCCAGAGAAGCAAGAATGCTTGTCGTGCAGGTGTGCCTTCCAGTACGGGCATAGCCAACCGCCGTCGGGCATCTGAATGCTGGCCAGCCAGTCGACGGCTCGCCATACACGTGGATCATCTTGATATCCCAGACGGAGCAAGGGGTTCTCCTGGTCGCCCCAATAGCCATCGGCGGCCTGATGCCTGAAGATGCGTTCCACGAGCGGCGAATGCGCGATAGCTGCACGCGTTGCAGAGACCTCTGGATCATCGGGTGGGCGCCTGAGCAGTTCCCGTAGCGTAAGGTAGCGCACGGCGGGCTGATTGGGCTCGAAAAGCCAGCGGACGACAGCCTGTGGCGTAACATATGCTTGGGTCATTGTAGCGCCCTCCTGAGGTGCTCGATTCGGTGGGAGGTGGTGTGTTAGCGCAAGCCCGCCTGACAGATCCCTGAAGGCATGCGTATTGTACACTGGGGACACGGGCAGTGCAATGGCGGCCACACGCTTTGCCAGGCATTCAGCCTTTCGGAGACTGTTGTGTTAGAATGAACGCCCGACCATCTAGCAAGAAAGCTGTCAGTTGGTCAAGGGCCAATGCAGCTACGCATCTTTGGCTGCGAAATGTTGGACCAGGAGGAGGATCGGTGCGCAGACCTATCGCTGCAGCCAACTGGAAGATGGCGATGACCATCTCCGAGAGCCAGGCTTTTGTCCGACGCCTGGAACCCGCATTGGGACCATGGCTTGACGTAATGGATATTGTGCTTTGCCCGCCGTTTACCGCGATCTGGGCGGTGAAGCAGGCACGGACAGACGGGCGAATCCAGCTCGGAGGACAGAACATGGCCGACAGCAACGACCCGGCGCGCATGGGCCAGGTTTCGGCCGGGCTTCTGCTGGACGCAGGTTGTCACTGGGTGGTGTTGGGCCAT
>CAYZKS010000003.1:0-27720 GCA_964478725.1 uncultured Anaerolineales bacterium | reverse complement strand
ACATCGCGGCTGGCTGTGGATACCTGCGCGAATGGTTGCGCAGAGGTTTTGGTGAGGCCGCCGAGGAAGCGCGAATCATGTATGGGGGCAGTGTGAGCCCAGAATCCGTGCCAGAGATCCTGGCTGTCCCAGATGTGGATGGCACAGGGGGAACCAGACGCGGCCGCGACGTAGATAGCTTCATGGGGATCGTCAGGCAGGTCGCGTTGAGCCGCGGTGTGTGAGATAATCGTGAACGTTGTACCGGCGCCATGCCGGGCGCGGTGTTCATCGAAGTCGCACAGCGCCGGGCTGCCATTCTCAGATTGAAGGTGCGTGACACTTGGACAAGCAACCCAGTTCTCGTACGTGCTTCCTATGCGGCCGGCAGAACGATATTGGATTGAAGGTAACCTGGCATAACGACCTCGAAGAGCACAAGGTGAAGGCGGTAGTCGTCGTGCCGGAGCACTTTAATGGCTACCCGGGCATTGTGCATGGAGGAATTGTGGCTGCGCTGCTCGACGAAACCGCTGGGCGTGCTCTCTTGCTGGATGGCGATTACGATCAGCTGATGGTGACGCTGAAGCTGCAGGTGCGCTATCGCAAGGCCAGTCCCACGGGTCAGCCCCTGGCCCTGACCGGATGGACGGTCAGCCGGACAGCGACCAGAGCCAAGGTCGCGGCCGAATTGCGCCTGCCGGACGGGAGTCTGGCAGCGGAGTCGGAGGCGATACTGCTCAAGCCTGGCGACGATTTTCGCATTCGCTGGGAGCCGGAGAAGCCCTTCTGGCGAGTGTACGAAGACTAGGAGCCACCTGTCACTGCCCCGCGGTAGCGGGTGTCGAGCAGGCTTGCGTCATAGGGTGCCCGGCGCCCTCGGCATTGCTCACGTGGGCAGAGTTGGCAGCTCTCAAAGGTGGCCTCCGTTGGAAAGAAGATGCCGGAGACCGACTTGACCGGTGACATGAGCAGGCTGTCTGTGAGGTGCACGCCAATCACGGGTTCGACCTCGCCAAGAATGGCAAACAGAGGGCGCTGCTGATCTAGTGGCCAATCGGGCAGGGAACCCGGGTTCATATGGGAGAGGTGCCCGGGACGGTATTCTTGCGCAATGTGCTCGTTCAGAACCTGAAAGGCCACACGTAGGGCTGCTTCATTGATGGCATCGGCCCAGAAGCGCTGAATCAGGTCCGGGAATGAGTTGGCCCATGCGTCCAACTCTGTGCCTCCGGTCGCGGCGTAAGGAAAGACTCGGTAGGAAGGCTCGAGATTGACTCGCAGCACGCGACTGGACAGTCGCGTGCCTTCGACTACGACCCAGTCGTCGCCGCGCGATTCGATGAAGCCCACCTTGTAGAGCGCCTTGGGCCTGGCGATCTTCTCAGCCTCATCGAGCAGGGAGTGTAGTGTGGACGCGGATGCCGAGCCATCTCGGATGCGCAGCCTCTGGGCCAGGGCCTGAACGTCGGCGTGGAACCGGATGTTGTCGAGGACGTGCGGCTGGGACGGTGTCATGGGCTCCTCCACTGCTGCCAACCTAGTGCTGCCTTACCCAGTTGGCGATATCCTGGACCACTTGCTGGGCGACGTGGCCGGGGGTCTGGTACTCCGATGGCGTGCTCGGGCCTTCTCCCGCAATGAATAGGTGGTTCAATCCAGTGTACAACTTGAACTGAACATCCGGACGAGATGCCAAAGCCTGCTCCCATGCATTAAAGTCCTCAATGCCTACTTGGTAGTCACGGTCTCCTTGAAGGATCAGCATCGGGCGATCGATTCCGGCTGCTGCCTGGGCAGGGTGATAGTCGCGAAGATCCAGCCAGTAGGAGACCGGGGCTCCCAGAATGCCCTGGGGGTGGGCTGCAGATGACAGATTGGGCTTCTTGATCTGGTCCACTTGGCGCTTGAGGTCGTCCAGAGTGAGCTGCTCGTACACCGAGATGCTGCCATCAAGCTCGGCCAGATACTGTGATTGCGCTAGCATCAGATCTTCCAGGGGTCGGGCGGCGCCTGCCATGATGATGAAACCCGCAACCAGTGGATCAGCCAGCGCGATGCGGGGAATCAGTGTCCCACCCAGGCTATGCCCCAGCACAAACACGCGCCTGGGATCAACAGAGTCCTGCTCTCGCAACACAGCGGACGCTGCGACTGCGTCATCCACTACCTCCTCTTTCACGGTCAGTGTCAAGCTGATAGCAGCAAGGGCTTCGGGATGCGTTAGCGTACGCTTGTCATAACGGAGGACGATGATTCCCTGAGATGCCAGACCCCAAGCTATGTCACGGAAGGGTTTGTTGGCTGCTACGGTTTCGTCGCGATCGTTAGGACCAGAGCCATGCACGAGCACGACTGCCGGGAATGGCCCTTGACCAGTGGGTATGCTCAATGTGCCCGGGAGGGCAGTGCTGCCGCTGCCAATGTTGGTCTCACGCTCGCTGAACAAGTCACTCTGCACATATGCCGCGGGCGTCTCGCTGGATGTCTGGTGTGGGGAGAACCACAGGCCGCTGACGCGTTTCTCGTTGTCAAAGACCACCTTGGCATCCAGAGAGGCATTCTCAAATACGCAGGTTACGTAGACGATATCGTAGCCAGCCTCTCGCGCGGTGCGGATTGGGCCAAATCCCTGAAACTGACCAGATTGGACGAGTAGGGTTTGCCATAGCCCCTGCTGCTTGGAATGGGGAAGGGCTTGCTTCATGGCCGGATCCAGCAGCAAATCCACCTCTGTATGGCGCCCGTCCGCCAGGGCTTGCAGGAACTCGCTGGCCAGGGTGCTGAGATCTGTGGCTGGGATTGCCACCGGGCTCGGCACTGTGGCAGGCCGGCATGCTGTCAGGGCGAAGGCCAGCATGCTTAGCATGAGGAAGCAGAGTAGTCTTTTCATGCTCCTGATTCCAGACGCCGTCGATATCCACAGAGCGCTCGTTACCGCTCAGGAGTCTACTGCGTCAAAGTAGTAGAAGTGCGCCGTCTCACTGTGCTGGTGCCTGCTGCAATTGCGGGTCTCGAAGACGGCAATGCGAGCTATGGCAGAATTGCCGTCTACTGCAGAGGAAAAGCCAGCGTCCGAGTGCTGCAAGAAAGTATCTGTAATCATCCTGATCATAGTAGGGTCTTCACAGTCACTGACTGGCCGTGCGTGGAGCGTCGACCAGCAGAGCACAGTCGCGACTGGCGCACAGGCAGTGTCGTGCTATTCTAACGGCAGTTGGCGAATGCTGCAAGCCGGAGGGCCTTGGATGCAGGTCGGGACCATGCTCGGCTTGCCACGAGAGTATAATGTGATGCGCGCAGTATGGAGGGATGCCGGCGTGTATCTTTTGCGGCGTTTGGACGCTCTTACAAGATGGCGCGATGGGAGGCTTGCTGAGGAACCCCTTGCCAAAGAAGCATACTGACCCACAACTGATCGCAGCCTGCATCGCCAAAGAAGAGTGGGCCTGGGATGTGCTTGTCGAACGCTACAAGCGTTTGGTGTACTCGATTGCCTTGCGGGCAGGCTTGGGCCAGGAAGATGCAGCGGATGTGTTTCAGACAGTGTTTGTGAGGCTGCTGGAACATCTGCACACGCTGCGGGCACCGCAGGGGCTCGCGGCCTGGCTGATCACCACCACAAAACGCGAGAGCTGGCGAGTGGCACGCAAGCGAGGGCATGAACAAGCCTCAGTCGACACAGACGAAATGAGCGCGGTGCAGGATACCGGGCGCGAACAAGTCCATCTCGACGAAGTTGCACTCGCCGATCAAGTGCTTGTACACCAGGCTCTGGAGAAGCTGGGAACAGGGTGCAGAGAGCTGTTGCGTCTGCTCTATTTGGACCAGGTCCAGCCATCGTATGAGACGGTCAGCCGCAAGCTCCAAATTCCTCTGGGCAGCATCGGACCAACTCGTGCGCGTTGCTTGCAGAAGATGCGTCTGATCCTGCAGAGTTTGGGGATGACTCCGACATGATGCGTCATCCGGTGTCGTTTGAGAACTTGGCCGATTGGCTGGAGGGGCGCTTGGATCCACGGACTCGACAGCTCGTGGAGGAGCACCTGGAGCATGGGTGCCGCACCTGCGAAAGCGATTTGCACTGGCTGCGACGAATGACAGACGGCTTGCGTTCTGAGATTGCTACTGAGCCGCCACCTGAGCTGGTAGCCCGTGCCAAGGCTCTGTACCGTTCAAGACAAAGCACTGAAATACGCCAACCACGAGCCTGGCCTCTTTTGAGGCTTCCCCGTCTGGCAATGGCAGGCGCCGCTCTGGCGTTGGTGCTCGCCGTGGTCAGTGTGGCTCTCACGGTTGTGCCAGAGGCCTTGGCGGGGGCGGCCGGGCTGACCAGCCTCCAGGGCCTCGCAGAGCGTAGCGGCGCCAGCGGCCCCTGGCAGCAATTGAAGGTTGGCGATAATCTGCATAGTGGTGATTCGTTGCGAGTGTTGAGAGGGACAGTAGTCCTCACCCTCTTTGAGGGCAGCACACTGGAACTGCAGCCTGGCGCTCGCCTGACCCTATCTAGCCTGCGTTCAGGTCTGCTCGGAGTTGCCGTGAGGATTGCGGTGAGCCAGGAAGAGGGGGAGGTGGCCTATGATGTCGCAGCCATGCGCAGTCCAACGTCGAGTTTTCAGGTGCGCTCTCCGGCAGCTGTGGTGACGGTGCGGGGAACGCGCTTCTCGCTGACTGTCCAGAGCAGTCAGGAAACCAAGGTAGAGGTGTTTGACGGTCGGGTCGAGGTAGCCAACGAAGTGACAAGGCAAGTCTTGACCCAGAGCCAAGTGGCTGTGGTGCCTGTTAGTGCGCCACTGATACACCTGCCAACACTGACTCCTGTTTCCACACCTACTCCGATATCGACGCGGATGTCTACCGCCTCACCATCGGATACGGTGCCGCCAGCCAGCGCTGAGTCATCGGCGACGCCGTTTCCAAGCCTGTGGACAGAGAGTACCCCTCACATTACATCGCCTTCGCCGGTGAATACCCTTACGAGTGTCCCATCCAACACGTCGACGCGGATGGCTCTTCCTGATCTCGCGCCAACGGAGCTTGTCAGCCGCACTGCCACTATCACGTTGACATCCGAGCCAAGGCGCACACCCTTGGCGCAGCAGGTCGAATTCGCGGGATTGATTGAAAAGATGCCGCCATCGCGTCTGGGCTTGTGGCTGATTGGGGGGAGACAGGTGCTGGTGAGGCCAGATACCGTGATAACGGGGCGCCCTATACCAGGCAAGTGGGCCAAGGTGCAGGCCTGGCAATACCTGTTGCGGCCACTAGAGGCCATTCGAATCGTGGTAGAAGATGAAGGGCCGGTGCGCACGCCGGAGCCAGGGAGTACGAAGCCGCAGCCACCCCCCACGACTCCGCAGAGGCCGACAGCAACTGTGCCAATACCACGTACCAGCACGCCCTGGAGCCTGCGTACTCCAGCCACGCGCGAACCACGGCCGACTTGGACGCCCCGCGCGACGCGCACACCCAGAGTGCCTGTTGTGGTCCCCACACTAGTGAGTACGCCAACGCTCACCTATACTCCGACAGCGGCTCTCGACGTGAGCGATCTGGAGAGCAATTCGCGCTAGCCACGAACTCGACAAGGCCTCACTCCAGTAAGCGGAGTGAGGCCTTGTACGGCTGAGCGCTAGAAACGAACGATAGGGTGCTGGTCAAGCCCGCTGAGCAGACCTCATGGGGCCCTAGTGTGGGCCATAAACCAGGCACTTGGAGATTCTCACGTAGTCCACGTAGAGCTGAGTCCAGCCTCCCCAGAATCGCTGGGTGGTTGGATTGCCGATATACATGCTGACCGGTCGCCTGTTGTCGTTCACCCAGATGGCAGGCAAAGGTGAGTTGTCCAAGTAGAGCTTGTACCAACTGCCCTCATCAAGAGTGAGTCGAAGCGTGTGCCAGCGGTCATCGTTCGCCCTATCGGTTGGCCAAATTACTTTGTGGCCGAGCAGGGTGACGTCGAAGCGGTGCACGCCGCCTGCTTCCGTGCCCTCAACATGGTGAATGCTCAGGATGTCCTCGAGACCCTGTGGCAGAGCCTGACCGGGCTGGGTCCTCTGACCGTCATATGGCCGCGAGTTGAGTGCTATGGTCGTGCCATAGGCAGTAAAGTCGGAATGGCGGAAGCGCATCTCGACGGTGTACTCGTTTCCTGCGTTCTGGAACAGGTCATTGCGCCACATGATGGGGAATCGATCAATAGACTCGCTTGTCCACATGTGCATGTAGCCATCTCTCACCTCCATCTGGCCGCCTCCGAGGCTGAGCGACCATCCCCGGAACTCTGGAGTAGGCAAGGTGAAAGGCTCCTCAAAGACCTGGCCCCAATTGGTGCACCTGCGAGGATAGAGCTTGGGTTGGCCAGGGATGTAGAGCTTGTACCACTGCACTACCGGCGTCACCACTGGGGTGTTTGTGGGCGGCGGGACGGTTGCGGTGCTCGTAGCCGTGGCGGTCGCTGTGCTCGTCGCAGTGGCTGGAGGCATTGTAGGTGTAGCCGTCGGAGCACCAGTTTCGGTCGGAGTTGCGGTAGCCGCCTCTGTGGGCGTTGCAGTGTCAGTCGGCGTGGCCGTCGGTATGCTGGTGGACGTAGCCGTGTGCGTTGGGGCCTCGGTGGCCGTGCTGGTTGCTGTGGCGGTGCTCGTCGGCGCTTCTGTGGCCGTGGAAGTCGCGGTAGGAATGGCTGTGGCGGTGCTCGTCTCTGTCGGAGTAGCAGTCGCAGTGTGAGTTGCGGTTGAGGTTGGGGTTGCGGTCGCAGTTGCAGTCGAAGTAGACGTAGGCGTGAAGGTAGGCGTTGGCGTAGCCGTGGGCGGAACCAGGTAGTATCGGATAATGAGACGTGGCCGATACGGAACGCCAGGGTACTCCGAGTGCCGGATATCGTATTCGCCGCCTACCTCAATGTTGGTCTGCTTCGCGACGATGCCGTGGTTGCTGTCAGGGTCTTGCACCCACATCTGCACAGCCGGGGTGACATCCCACTCGTACCAGGTGTCTTTGTTCCAGATGCTCTGAGAGCCCATGGGCACTGGAGAACGGTCTGAAGTGGTGTCCTCGCAACCAGGGATGCCCCAATAGGTGTCGCTGGTGGCCTTGTACCACGTTGCCCCCATCTCCTGCCATGTCCTGGTAACGGCATAGGTGGTGGCCACGATGGGTACGTCGTCAGGTTGGCCAAAGTTCGATACGTACAGGCCAAAGGTGGCTTCCTCAATAATCGCATAGTCCGGGATGCTCGATACGTCAAAACGAACCAGTGCTGCAGCCTGTCCCCGCATCCCCAGGATCAGCTCTTCATTTCCAAAGTTCGTGTTGGGGTTTTCGGCTGAGATGCGGGTGTCTTGGCAGCCGAGGTAGCCGTCGAGCCCCTGCTGTAGAATGACTGTCTGCAGACCTGGTTGGGCCTGAACGCGCATGTGCGGCTGAGTACCGAGAAGCCCTCCGCATAGCCCGCCGGCGATGACTAAGAACGACACAAGCAGTCTCCAAGTTACGCTCCGTCCTTCTGTCACGTAGCCTCCTTTCGGCTTCAAGTCACAAGGTAGCCGGTTGTGATCACGTGATGCAGGCTCGTCTAGCTGGTTTGAACCCATGCACAATGGACTGGTGGGCCCCAGGCCCGTCTGCAACCGATTATAACAGAAAACAGGGGGATGTCAAAGGCGATTGGTAAAGTCCATTGCCTACTTAATAGACGTAATCCTCGCTATGCGCTTGTGCCCCGTGAGCGATTACTTCACGATACCATTGGCTTTACGGGAGGGCCACCTTGGGGATTGCTCGTGAGTAGGTCTGACCAGCGGGCTGCTGTCTCGGCGGTCTGAGTGCTGGCACTCCGCGTTTGCACTCTGGCCTCGAAGGACATCGCGTGCGATGTTACTTGCCGCCTGCGTCCACTGCGTTTATAATAGCAGCAACCCCATCTGGTCCTGCAAGGAGGATGCATGAGCAAGCAGATCATCGTCACTGACGGAGCTCCAGCCGCGGTGGGCCCGTACTCGCAGGCAGTGCGCGTGGATGACATGATTTTCACGGCCGGCCAGATCGGTCTCGTGCCGGGCACACGCGAGTTTGCAGGGCCCGACATCGCTGCTCAGACTCGGCAGGCTCTGCTGAACATCAAAGCCATCGTGGAGGCAGCAGGATCTTGTCTGGGATGCGTACTCAAGACTACCGTGTTCTTGCAGGACATTGCAGAGTGGCCAGCGATGAATGCTGTGTATGCCGAGTTTTTCCCGCTGGATCCGCCCGCACGTTCTGCACTGCAAGTGGGAGCTCTGCCACTGGGTGCCAGGGTGGAGATAGAGGTAGTCGCAGTAGCCTGCTCTCGCTCGAAGTAGATCATTGCTCCGCGCTATCCCCTGCTGCGCCCCCAGGCTTGTGCGTCGAGGAGGACGGATGAAGAGACAGTATGTGATCGGCGCCGATCTGGGCGGTACCCAGATCCGGAGTTGCCTGGCTGATGCGCAGGGCAGGGTTCTACGAGAGTCACACCAGGCGACGATGGCACAAGAAGGGCTGCAGCCCGTGATGGGTCGCATCAAAGAGACCCTGCATCGGGTGGCAGATGATGTTTCGCCTGACGAGGTCTTGGGCATAGGGATGGGGTCTCCCGGTCCCCTGGACCCGCAGACCGGTGTGGTGGTAGAGGCGGCGAATTTGCCGGGCTGGAAGAATGTGCCCCTGCGCGACATTCTGATGCAGGAGTTCCATGTGCCGGTTTGGGTCAACAACGATGCCAACGCCGCAGCGTTGGCTGAACATCGCTTTGGTGCAGGCCGGGGCTATTCTGATCTGATCTATCTGACGATTAGCACGGGCATAGGAGGCGGCTTCATCTGTGGAGGCAAGTTGTTGCTGGGCACGCACGGATTCGCGGGGGAACCCGGGCACATTACCGTTGAGCCGAACGGGCCGCGCTGTAACTGCGGCAACATTGGCTGCCTGGAAGCTCTGGCCGCCGGCCCAGCCATTGCCAGGAGAGCAACGGAGTTGATCCGAGCTGGTGAGCATTCGACTCTGGAGACTGCCGTGTTGCCAGGACAGCAACTAACTGCTGAGATGGTGGGTCGAGCAGCCCAGCAAGAGGATGCGGTGGCTTTGCAGGCGGTGCAGCGTGCAGCCAACTATCTGGGCATCGGGATTTTGAATCTGATTCACCTATTCGATCCTGCTGTCGTTATCCTTGGCGGCGGAGTGAGCAAGCTTGGCGACTTGCTCTTTGTTCCCGTACGGGAACTGGTGCGCGAGCGTGGTATCACTCTGCAACAGCGTGAGACACCCATCGTGCCAGCGGAGTTGGGTGATATGGTCGGGCTGCTTGGCGGGGTGGCCCTTGTGTTGATGAATCTCGAAACGGAATCGGCTTAGCCCATTGGCTGTGCGCACGCTGCTTGCGTGACAGCAAAATCTGTGGCCGGGGAGGCGCTATGGACATCGGAAACATTCTGAATGTGGTTTGGCTTTTTTTCCTGCTGTCCACCTTATTTCCACTGTTGACGAAACGAACACTGGAAGCAAGGCGACGCATGCTCATGGACAGCATTGAACGCAAGCGCGGGTCGCGCTTGATCACCCTCATACATCGTCAGGAGACAATGAGTTTCCTTGGCATTCCAATCAGCCGCTACATTGACATTGAGGATTCAGAGCAGGTCTTGCGAGCCATCCGACTCACGGACGAGAACGTACCGATCGACATCGTGTTGCACACACCTGGAGGCCTGGTCTTGGCTGCAGAGCAAATCGCTTACGCCTTGTGCCGGCACAAGGCCAAGGTGACCGTCTTCGTGCCGCACTATGCCATGTCGGGCGGCACCCTGGTATCACTCGCGGCGGACGAGATTGTTATGGATCCCAACGCGGTGCTTGGCCCTGTCGATCCGCAGTTGCAGTCGCCAGGAGGCGGGGGTGGCTATCCAGCCGCATCCATCTTGGCTGCTATCGAAGTACCCAATCCAAATCGCGATGATGAGACACTGATTCTGGCCGACATGGCGCGCAAGGCGTTGAGCCAAGTCTACCGAACTGTACATGACCTATTGCTCAATAACAACTTGCAGGATCCACAAGCAGATGAACTGGCCCGGAAACTGAGCAGCGGACAGTGGACGCACGACTATCCTATTTCGGTCGGTGAAGCTCGCGAGATGGGGCTGCCAGTCTCAGAGGAAATGCTGAAGGAAGTCTATGCCCTGATGGATCTCTATCCCCAGGCGATGCAGCGAAGGCCGTCCGTGGAATTCATCCCGGCTCCATACAGGCCGTCGGCCCCCAGTCGCCCTGGACAGAATCAGGGCTAGATGCGCCAGCCTCTGACCTGACAGGCAGAGCATCCTGTGACGCAAGAGGAACCTATGCGCGTTCTGGTGATCACTCAAGGTGAGTATGGGAAACGCATGCTGCAGAATCTTCACCGGCACGCTCCCGCCAATTGGGATGTTTCGGAGTGGCAGGCGCCGCCGGACTTGCCGATGGTAATGGACTATCCAGAGGACTACTTGCCCAAGAGCCTGCCAGCGTGCGACCTGATACTCGCTCTGGGGGAAAACCCTGCTGTGGCGGAACTGATCCCCGAGGTAGCCAAACTGACCGTTGCACGCTCCGTAATCGCTCCGGTGGACCGCTCAGAGTGGCTGCCGAAGGGACTGGCGAGGCAACTGGAGACATGGCTGAAGGGCATGGGAGTAAGCGCGGTGTTTCCCAAGCCTCTTTGCTCTCTCACCGAGACTACATACAACGTGCGCCGTTACAGCGTTGACTACAGCGACGAGCTGATAGCCGAATTCGCTCGGCATTTTGGACGGCCCCGTTTTCGCGTGGATGTGGACCCGGCTCGCAAGATCATCGTGAGCGCCAAGGTGGAGCGCGACGCGGTGTGCGGCTGTGCGCGCTACATCGCAGAGGGTCTGACTGGTATCAGTGTGGAAGAGGCGGAGTTCCAGGCAGGCATGCTGCACCACCATTATCCCTGTCTTGCGGCCATGGGCATTGATAACGACTTTGGCGATACGCTGATGCATGTATCGGGCAACATCAGCAAGGAGGAGGTCAAGTCGCAGGTAGCACCTTACGTAACTGTGCAGTACTTGACACCGCAGGGGCGCGTCGAGACATCGGCCTTTGGTGATCCGAATGCCAAGTCGGGCCGCGGGCAAGGGGCAGACTGAGGCGAAGCTTCTGCTCAACGATCAGAGGCGATGTATCGGACCAGCCTTATGGCCCAGCGCTGTAGCCGCTCTCCATAGAGAACCGAACCCAACGCCAGCAGGATTGAGCCTATGACCACGAGGGCCCATGCCTGCGGGCTCAGGCCCGTGGCGTTGGCTCCCAACCAGCAAGAGACCCACAGCCCCGGCAGCCTTCCCAGCATAGCTACTACCAGCAATGCAGCCACTGGAAGCGGTGTCAATCCGGCCGCGAAGCAGGCCATGTCGTCTGGCAGAAACGGCAACAGAAAGATCAACAGGAAGAACAACAAGCCGTGTTTCTGTGCCCCGGCGTCCAGTCGTGAGAGCCACTCGGCAGGGACAAAGCGCTGTGCCAATGGGCGTCCGAGCATCCGTGCCAGCGCAAGTGCAACAAACGTGCCCAATCCTGTGCCAGCCGTGCTCAGCAGCATGGCAGGAGCAACTCCAAAGAGATAGCCGGCCGCAATGCTGACTGCTTGGCCTGGGATGGGCGCAAGCACAACCTGGGCGGCCTGGAGCAAGGTAATCGCAAACGGCGCAAATGCTCCGTACTGGAGTGCCCAGTTGCGCAGGAGTACGGGATCACTCCATGGTGTAAGGTGAGGAGAGTACAGGATTTCTACGAGAAGTAGCGCAGCTGCGCAACCAATCAGGGCGAGCGAGGGAATGTGCCTTCTCATCAGCTGGTGCGAACGGCAACCCTTGCTGTCATCTATCCAGAGTGCTATTCCTGGCGCGGTTTGTAACGATAAACTATGCGGCCCTTCTCGAGGTCATAGGGAGACAATTCCACCCGCACCCTGTCGCCAAGCAGGACCTTGATGTAGTAACGCCTCATCCTACCCGAGAGATAGGCCAAGATGCGCTGGCCTGTGTCCAGGTCAACGCGAAACATCGCGTTAGGCAGAGCCTCGACCACAACGCCTGTCACCTCCAACCGCTGCCTCTTGTCCTGTTCTGCCAACCGACCCTACCTCCTCGCGATGCTAGCTCCGCGCTGCTCTCTCTGACGACTGATGAGTTGCAGGGATTATAAGCCATCTTCATGCGCGGGTCAAATCAGGCTGGAGAAGAATGCGGACTCTGGCGGCGGACTTGACGGAATTCGAAAGTTGAATATAATACTTGCGAAAGAGAAACGAAAGCGCATCTCCAGTGAAGACATTCATGGCTTCGGAATGATAGGGGGCTTGTGATGTTCGAGGTCGCTGAGAGACGCAAGTTGGCAATCCTGGAAGAGCTTGCAGGCGCCCGCAAGGTGGCTGTCTCTGATCTAAGCCAGAAGTTTGGCGTGTCGGAAGTGTCTATCAGGCACGACCTGGACGAACTGGAGAGACGTGGCCTGTTGCGCCGAGTGCGCGGCGGGGCGGTGAGCGTTCCCCAGACCATTCTCGAGTGGTCCTTCAACGAGAAGATGCTGATGCGCCGCGATCAGAAGGTGCGCATCGGACGGGCGGCAGCGGCTATGATAGCTGATGGTGACGTAATCATCATGGATTCCGGGACCACCGTGGTCCAGGTCGCTCGACACATCTCACACCATATTCTCACGTCTGGCAGTCTTACAGTGATCACCAGTTCTATCCCGATCGCTCGTGAGCTTGGCCCTTGGAAGGGTGTGCAACTGATGCTTCTGGGCGGAGTCTACCTGCCGCAGCAGGAGGTCGTCGTTGGCCCGCAGGCCGTAGCAGCGCTCTCTCAGCTACACGCTGACAAGATGTTCCTCGGCGGCGGCGGCTTGAGTCTTGAGGCGGGCGTGACTACGGCCACCGTCTTGGATGCAGAGCTTGACAGGGCTTGTGCCGCCGCCTCTGATCAAGTTGTTGCGGTCATCGACTCGAGCAAGATCGGCCGCCAGGGCCTTGCAGCCGTGGTGCCGCTGTCTGATCTGGATGTTCTCATCACTGATGATGAGGCTGAGCCAGCTTTCGTTGAGCAGGCACGTGCACTGGGCGTGGACGTACGTATACTGTGATTGAGTCTGAGATGGGCGGACGCAAAGTCACTGGGGAGGGCAATGATAGCATGGCGAAAAAATCGGCGTCGTCAGAGCCTACACTGAAAGGGCTGATGCGGCAGGAGGGCATCACGAAGGTGGAGGTGTTGGACTATCTGCGGCAGATGCTGGAGATACGTCGCTTTGAGGAGACGGTAGCTGAACTTCTGAGCAAGGATATCATCAAAGGAGCATCGCATCTGTATGCTGGAGAGGAGGCCGTGGCGGTTGGCGCTATCTCGACACTGCGCGAAGATGATCTGATCACCAGTACGCATAGAGGCCACGGTCACTGCCACGCAAGGGGTGATGGTCTGGCGAAGACGCCGGAGGAGAAGCAGGCTCACCTGAACCAGATGGTAGCTGAGTTGTGTGGGCGTAGCACTGGGTACTGCAAGGGCCGTGGGGGCTCAATGCACATTGCTGACGTGAAGCGCGGCAACCTTGGAGCCACCGGCATAGTGGGCGGCAACATACCAGTGGCAACTGGAGCCGCTCTGGCAGCCAAGATGCAGGGGCAGGGCAGGGTGGTTCTGTGCTTCTTCGGCGATGGCGCGTCTAACACGGGCAATTTCCACGAATCGCTGAACTTGGCCTCCACATGGTCGCTGCCAGTCGTGTACATCGTGGAGAACAACCTCTATGGCATGTCTGTACCTTTTGAGAAGGCTTGCAGGCTAGCAGATGTGGCTGTCCGCGCCTGTGCCTATGGCATGCCTGGAGAGGTAGTGGATGGCATGGATGTGTTCGCCGTTCGCGTTGCTGTGAGCAAGGCAGTTGAGCGCGCTCGCGCAGGCGCTGGGCCGTCACTGATCGAGTGTAAGACCTATCGCTGGTTTGGGCATGCACGCAGCGATCCGTGCGTATACCGGACGCGAGAAGAAGAGAAGGAGTGGAAGGCCCGGGACCCCATTGTGCTGCTGGAGAACAGGCTAAAGGCAGAGCGCGTGGCGAGCGAGCAGGAGATCGAGGAAGTTGAACAGCGCGCTACTGCGGCCCTCAAAACCGCAACGGAATTTGCCCTGTCCTCCCCTTGGCCGCCCCTGGCGGAGTTGTACGACGACGTGTACGCTCCAAGCAAGACAACACCAGCTGACGTGCAGGCTGAGGCTGCGCTGCGAGCGCGAGTTCGGGCGGACTCGAAGATACGCCAGATTCCCTACTGGCAGGCAATCAACGAGGCATTACGCGAGGAAATGCACCGAGACGCCAGCGTGTTCCTAATGGGTGAAGACATTGGGTTGTATGGTGGTGCGTACGGTGCCACACGGGGGTTGTTCGAGGAATTTGGGCCTGAAAGGATTCGCGATACTCCCATCTCAGAGGCTGCAATCGGAGGATCAGCGGTTGGTGCAGCTATGGTGGGGATGCGCCCTGTGGCGGAGATTATGTACGTGGACTTTACTCCTCTGGCCATGGACCAGGTCGCCAACCAGGGCGCAAAGAACCGCTACATGTTCGGTGGCAAAACGACGGTACCGATGGTTATTCGCACTCAGGGCGGCACTGGGCGATCCATTGCGGCCCATCACTCGCAGAGCCTGGAAGCACTCTGGACGCACCTACCCGGGATCTATGTCGTGATGCCAGCAACTCCGTATGATGCCAAGGGGCTCTTGAAGGCTGCCATTCGCGATGATAACCCGATCATGTTCATTGAGCACAAGATGCTCTACAAGATCAACGGCCCCGTGCCAGAAGAGGATTACCTCGTGCCTCTGGGGGTCGCAGACGTGTGCCGCGAGGGCAAGGATGTGACCATCGTGGCGTACTCCCGCATGCGCCACATTGCCCTGGATGCGGCCGAGGTTTTGGCCAAGGATGGTGTCAGCGTGGAGGTCATTGACCCACGCACTCTGAAGCCTCTTGACCTGGAGACCATCATCAACTCTGTCAAGAAGACCGGGCGCCTGGTCGGAGTGTCAGAGGCCTATAAGACGGGCAGTTTTGTGAGTGAGTTGTTTGCTCTCATTGGCGAGTCAGCCTTTGACTATCTGGATGCGCCAATGGTGCGCGTCGCTGCGGCTGACGTGCCGGTTCCCATGAGCACACCGCTTGAGGCGGCCGCCATACCGAACGTCGAGCGCGTTGTGCAGGCGATACGTAGCATCCTTTGACGCCGCTTGAAAGCTGAGCGAAGCGCTTGGAGGGAGATGTATGCCAGTTGAAGTGATTCTGCCGGTGTTGGGCGAGACCATGGACGAAGGCAGTATTGTGAAGTGGTTTGCAGAGGTCGGAGACCGCGTACAGAAGGGCGAGCCACTCTACCAGGTAGAGACTGATAAGGCGGCGTTGGATGTGGAAGCTCCAGCCGATGGCATTCTGCGTCGCATCATCCACGGCCAGGGTGAGAAAGTGAAAGTGCTGACCGTCGTCGGGCTGATCGGGTCGCCCGATGAGGACATTGGAGCGGAGGAGCCAGGCAAATTGGCCGAAACCGAACCCGAACGTCAGCCGCCTGCGCCCCTGAGCGTGCAGGAGACCGGCGAGGAACAGGCGCGTAGAGATCAGGTGTTTGCTTCGCCTCGTGCTCGTAAGCTAGCAGCCGTCCGGGGCATTGATCTATCACGCGTGGTTGGTTCCGGACCTAATGGACGCATAGTCGAGAAGGATGTGCTTGCTTTCGTGGCGACGCAGCCGGCCATGACCCCGTTGGCGCGCAAGATGGCTGCCGATGCCGGGATTGATGCCCTCCAGCTCGGTGCGACGGCCGAAGGCAGGCGAATCAGGAAAGCGGATGTAGAGATCAGCCTGGCCAAGGCGTCTGCACCGCCTCAGAAGCAGGAGCCTACGCAGCCTGCTGCAGAACCAGAGGTGCAAGCCATGACAGGCTTGCGCGCCATCATTGCGCAGCGCATGGGTGTGAGCGCGCAAACCACTGCTCGGGTTACCTTGACCACAGAAGCGGATGCTGCGGAGCTTGTGCGCTTGCGGGCGCTGCTGCGGCTGGATCTTGAGTCGGCGCTCGGCTTTGTGCCCTCCTACAACGATATCTTGGTTGCGGTCGCGTCTCGCGCTCTGCGAGAGCACCCCTACATGAACGTGCGACTCGTGGATGATGGCATCCGGCTTCTACCGCAGATCAATGTGGGAGTAGCTGTGGACACGGACCGTGGGCTGCTGGTGCCGGTGATTCGTGAAGCGGATCGCAAGGGTATTGCAGATATCGCAAGAACTCTGCGCGAACTCTTTGCTCGGGCACGGAACGGCAAGAGCACACCGGATGACCTCACGGGCGGAACCTTCACCATAACCAACCTGGGGATGTTCGATATCGATGCCTTTACGCCTATCATAAACCTGCCGGAGTGTGCCATTCTGGGCGTTGGACGCGTTCAGGAGTGCCCGGTTGTGCGTGCTGGGCAGGTCTGCGTGGGTCAGGTAATGGCTCTGAGCCTGACGTTTGATCACCGCGTGGTGGACGGCGCGCCTGCGGCTCGTTTCTTGCAGCGAATCAAGCACCTTGTCGAAACGCCAGGCTTGTTGTTGGCGTGATCTAGGGAGTGCGGAGGCGTTTATGATCACTTGTGATATTGCTGTGATAGGCGCCGGGCCCGGAGGGTACGTGGCCGCGCTGCGTGCGGCGCAGTTGGGGGCGCAGGTGGCGATTATTGAGAGGGACAAGATCGGCGGGGTGTGCCTGAACTGGGGGTGTGTGCCCACCAAGGCGCTTCTGCGCAGTGCTGAGGTTCTCAAGCTAGCACACGGTGCGGCTGAGTTCGGCGTGATGCTAGAAGGAGTCAGATTCGACTGGAAGGCGGCGCAGAAGCGCAAGGATGCGGTGGTGCGTAGGCTTGCTGGCGGTGTAAGAATGCTCCTCGACAGAGCCAAAGTGCAAGTTCTGTCAGGAACAGCGCGATTTGAGTCATCCGGCGTTCTGGAGGTCAGCACCGCCGCGGGGCTTGAGCGCATTCAGGCCACGAGTTACATAATCGCGGCAGGATCTCGGCCAGCGAGTTTGCCGGTTCCTGGGCTGGAAGGTTCGGCGGTTCTCAGCAGTGATGGGGCTTTGGCGCTCGAGGCCTTGCCTGAAAGCCTGCTGGTCATCGGAGCCGGCCCCATCGGAGTCGAGTTCGCGACCCTGTTCAGTGCCTGTGGGGTAAGCGTGACACTGGTCGAGGTACTGCCCAGAGTGCTTCCAGCGCTGGACGCGGACCTTGGTGCTGAAGTTGAACGTTCTCTCAAAAAGGCCAAGGTGAAGATCCTGACGGGCAGCAAAGTAGTGCGAGTGGAAAAGCACGATCACAAGCAGAGGGTTGCCATCTCCTCCAATGGTCAGGAGGCCTCGATAGAAGTAGAGAAGATCCTGACCGCGGTTGGTAGGCGTCCCAATGTAGAGTCGCTTGCCCTAGACTCGGTCGGTGTGCTTGTGGACAAAACGGGCGTCAGAGTAGACGAGCACATGCGCACCAGTGCCTCTGGGATTTATGCCATTGGCGATGTCGTGGGTCGTATGCTGCTTGCTCACGTCGCGATGCATGAGGGTCTGGTCGCTGTGCAGAATGCCCTCGGGCAGAAGCGCAGCATGAACTATGATGCAGTCCCTGGCTGTGTGTTTTCGTGGCCGGAGGTTGCTTCCGTCGGGCTTGGCGAGGAGCAAGCCAGGGCCCGGGGGTATGATGTGCTGGTTGGCAAGTTCCCGTTCCGAGCGAATGGCAAGGCGCTGGCGTATGGAGAGTATGATGGGCTGGTCAAGATAGTAGCCGAAGGCAAGTACGGACAGATCCTGGGCGTGCACATCGTTGGGCCGCATGCCAGCGATTTGATTCAAGAAGGCACTCTGTTGCTGGGGCTCGAAGCCACATTGGATGAGTTGGAGGCTGTTATTCATCCTCATCCTACACTGAGCGAGGCTCTGGCTGAGGCTGCTTTGGCGGCCAGGGGAAGGCCTTTGCACATATAGCAGTGCGCAACGTGAAGGCCGAGTCCGTCTGCGGCTCTTGTGCGCTAGTGCGCAGCGGGGCTCGCGTGTTGCCATGCCCAGAACCGCCAATCCTCGCGTCCCCAATGTCCTTTCTAGATGGAGACCTGGGTGACCTCAGAGATCATCGTCGTGGGTGGAGGCCTTGCAGGCGCTGAGGCTGCCTGGCAGGCTGCGAAACGGGGCGTTCGCGTGCTTCTGTACGAGATGCGCCCCGCAACGATGACGCCTGCACACCGTACGGCGCACTTGGCTGAGCTGGTGTGCAGCAACTCACTTGGATCAGATCTGCCTGACCGTGCCCCCGGCTTGCTGAAGCAGGAGTTGCGCTCACTTGGCTCTTTGATCATTGCGTGCGCCGATGCCACTGCCGTGCCGGCTGGCGGCGCCTTGGCTGTAGATCGGGAGGCCTTTGCCGAAGCGGTCACAGAACGCATTCAGGCCCATCCGCTGATCACGCTGCGACGCGAAGAGGTCACAGCCGTGCCAGAACGGGGCGTCGTAGTGATTGCCACCGGCCCGCTCACGTCCGCTCCCCTGACACAGGCAATAACGCGCCTGGCTGGGCAGCAGCACCTCTATTTCTATGATGCCATGGCGCCGATTGTCACGCGAGAGTCGCTTGACATTGGTCGTGTTTTTCGGGCGTCGCGTTATGGGCGCGGTGAGGCTGACTACATCAATTGCCCGCTAACCCTGGCAGAATACGAGCACTTTGTCGATGAGTTGCTCAGAGCAGAAACCGCCCCCCTGCGTGATTTTGAACGCGAGGACAAGCACTTCTTCGAAGCTTGCCTGCCGGTGGAAGAGATTGCCCGCCGAGGCCGGGAAGCTCTGGCGTTCGGGCCACTGAAACCGATGGGGCTGATAGATCCACGCACCGGTACGCGACCGCATGCCGTGGTTCAGTTGCGCCAAGATAACCTGGCAGCGACGCTGTATAACCTTGTAGGATTTCAGACGAATCTGAAGTGGGGAGAACAGAAGCGCGTGTTTTCACTGGTTCCCGGACTAGAACATGCAGAGTTTGTGCGTTATGGTCAGATGCATCGCAACACGTTTCTCAATAGCCCGGCCTTGCTCGGTGCTACCCTGGAGTGCCGTATCAGGCCAGGGCTGTTTTTCGCGGGTCAGATTACGGGTACGGAAGGATATGTTGGCTCGACCGGTAGCGGATACGTGGCCGGCTTGAATGCTGCGCGCCAGGCTCTCGGCCTTCCCCTGCTCGTCTTTCCGGGCTCTACTATCTTGGGAGCATTGTGTCAATACATCTCGAGTGCAGAGTTTGGCAGGTTTCAACCGATGAAAGCCAACTTTGGAATTATGCCAGGCCTTGAGCGCAGCCGCCTGCGCAAGCGTGAGCGGGGCAAGGCCTATGCCGAGCGCTCGCATTCCGAGTTGTGCAGCTTCATCGTTTCCGAAGGCCTCTTGCCGTGACTTCTGCAGCGCGTTTCGGTGCAAGGGAGGGTTGTACCTGCCAGATGCGCAGCAAGCTTGGTGGAAGTCGCTGCTGCTCATAGTCTAGCTGGGCCGGAGGGTGTGAGTTGGAAAACGCCCCGGGCGACTTTCGTGTAGCCATGAGCGTCTTGCGCTGTACACCCTAACCACTCAGTTTACATTAAGGTGAGACTGACTATGCGAAGGGTCCTGCATCTGATGCTCGTCTGTCACTGCGCCATTTTGTTGGCGACACTGCTTATCGGGTGCGTGCCGCAGAATCGGAAGTTCGATGGTGAGCGCGCGTATCAGCATGTCGTGAAGCAGTGCGCTCTTGGCCCGCGCCCGGTTGGCTCCCTGGAAGGACGACACACAGCCAACTACATCACGGAACAACTTGAGAGGGTAGGGTGGTCCGTCGAAACCCAGGAATTCGACTACCGAGGGGTGATGGTTCGCAACCTCGTCGCAGCCAAGGGCGACGGGCCCCTGTTCGTTGTCGGCGCCCACTACGACACGCGCTCGCTAGCAGACCGGGATCCACTCGATCCAACCCTACCTGTTCCCGGTGCTAATGACGGCGCCAGTGGCGTTGCAGTGCTTCTAGAACTGGCAAGGGTGTTGGACGTAGATACGTCTGATATAGAGGTGTGGTTGGCTTTCTTCGATGCTGAAGACCAGGGCGGCATCAATGGCTGGCCATTCTCAGTGGGAGCCTCATACATGGCTGAGCACCTGTCCGTACAGCCCAAAGCAGTGGTGGTTGTGGACATGGTGGGAGATCTGGAGCAAGAGATCTTCTGGGAACAGAACTCGGACATGGCGCTCATGGCCAGGCTGTGGGCCATCGCTGCCGACATCGGGTACGAGGCAAGCTTTGTCCCACAGTATCGGTACGGCATCGTGGACGACCATCTTCCATTCGCCCAGCGTGGCCTGGCCGCAGTCGACATCATTGACTTTGATTACCCGTACTGGCACACGTCACAAGACACCCCAGACAAGGTGAGCGCCGCCAGTTTGGAACGTGTCGGACGGGTGCTGGAAAAATGGCTGGAAGAACACCCATGATACGGCTTGTGGAGTCTACTTGTGGCAAAGCGCGTTCTCTCTACTCACGGCGGCGCAGAACGAGCCTACCTTGTCGGCGTTCAACTCAAGGGCACAGACGAGAGTTGGACCTCGGCCAACTCGCTCGTGGAGCTGCGCGAGCTGGCTCGGACAGCTGGCCTTGAGGTTCAGGGCGAGACTGTACAAAAGCTAGAAGCGATCAATCCAGCTACCTACGTCGGCAAGGGCAAGCTCGAGGAGTTGAAGCTGCTGACGCGAGGCAGCGATGTGGACGTCGTTGTCTTCGACGACGAGCTTTCTCCCAATCAGCAGCGCAACCTCGAAGAGGAGCTGGAGATCAAGATCATAGATCGCACTGCTCTGATTCTTGACATATTTGCACGACACGCGCGTACTCGCGAGGGTGCCCTGCAGGTCGAATTGGCCCAGTACGTGTATCGTCTGCCGCGGCTGACTCGTGCCTGGACAGACCTAGCTCAGCAGACCGGTGGCGCAGCAGCACGAGGCGGAGCCACAGGTGTTGGCCTACGTGGCCCAGGTGAGACCCAACTGGAAACCGATCGTCGTTTCATTCGCAGTCACATTGCGCAACTCGAGCGGGAACTGGATCAGGTGCGCAGCCATCGTGAGCTCTATCGCCGCCGGCGCAGGGAGCAGGGATTGCCTGTGGTATCCCTGGTCGGGTACACGAACGCTGGCAAGTCGACTTTGCTCAATGCGCTCACGCACGCTGGCGTTGTGGCCACAGACGCGCTCTTCGTCACGCTGGATCCCATCACGCGGCGACTGGCGTTACCTTCGGGGAAAGAGGTCCTTTTGACCGATACCGTGGGGTTTATCCAGAAGCTTCCTACGCAGCTGGTAGCGGCCTTTCGCGCCACTCTTGAGGAGATTGGCGATGCTGACTTGATCCTGCACGTTGTGGACATCACACATCGCTACGTGCACAAACAGGTTGAGACGGTACAGAAGACGCTTGCACAAATCGGCGCGGGCTCGAAGCCCACTCTGGTAGCACTGAACAAGATAGATCTGCTCAAAGACCCCCAAAACGCCAAGGCCATGGCCTCCGAATATGCCAGCGCGGTGGCTGTATCCGCGCTGTACGGCTGGGGTTTGGTGGAACTCGGTACTAAGATCGAGGCTGTGCTGAGGCGAGAGATGGTGCGCGTTCTCGTTCGTATACCATACGGGCAAGACAGCCTGGTTGTTCTCTTCCGTCAACGCGGAATCGTGGCTCGGGAGCAGTATGAAGAGACCGCCACCTTGATCGAAGGTGATCTGCCTCGGCCTCTGATGGAGACCTTCCAGCCATTCCTGATCTAGAGCTGGTTGACGGTATTTGACAACGCGCGCGGCCTAGAGTATCATCAGCCAACAACAGCATACGTGTTTGACCTTCGGGGCAGGGTGAGGCGTTTGTGTTTGCAGAGCGCCAATTCCCGATCGGTGGTGTTGCGCCTTTGCAGGCGTTAGCCCACGAGCTACGGTCCGTAGCTGATCCGGTGTGAAGCCGGGGCCGACGGTACAGTCCGGATGGAAGAGGGTAGCGGTGACGTGGCAGCGTTTCTGATTGCGTTGCGCTTGGCTGGGTGCCCCGAGGATGTGTCAACCTCGGGGCTTTATTTTTGGTCCGACTTCAGGCGGCATTTGAAGGAGATCGTGCAAAGATGACTCAAATAGCGCTCGTGCGAGTAGATGACCGGCTCATCCACGGGCAGGTGGTGGTCAAGTGGCTCAGGCACTTGAACTGCAGCGACATACTCATCGTGGACGACGCGCTGGTTCGAGACGAGTTCATGCAAAGCGTCTTGCATATGGCGGCTCCTCCAGGAGTGCGCGTGCGTGTCATGACGGTGGAGGATGCAGCACGAGAGCTTCGTCTCTCACATGGGGACCACGGGCGTGTCTTGGTCCTCTTGAGAACCCCGGAGCGGGCCCTGGAACTTCTGGACCACGGCGTGCCTTTCTTGTCGCTCAACGTAGGTGGCATGGCTGCGGCTTTGGGAACCACCAGGCTGTTCAGGAGTGTCTCCGCCACGCCCGAGCAGGTAGCTGCGTTGGCCGCTATCCAGAGGCGTGGGCTGAAGGTGTATCTGCAAATGGTACCTGAAGAACGGCCGATTGACATATCCGAACTGCTTCCGGCGGCAGAGCCTGCGCCGCGGGAAGGTGTCTGCCAGCCCAGCAAGTCGTAGGAACACGGAGGTCTACATAACATGCAAATTAGCATTGGTCAGGCACTGCTCATCGCCTTAGCGGCCTATCTGGGTTCTAGCACCTGGTTTCTCGGAGTGGGATACTTCACAGTATACCGTCCTCTAATCGGGGGTACCATTGTTGGCCTCATACTCGGGGATCCCGCTACTGGAATGAAGCTCGGAGCCGCGATCAACGCCATCTACCTGGGCTTCATCTCCACGGGTGGGTCGCTGCCCAGCGACTTGATCTTCGCCGGTTACATCGGCACTGCCCTGGGGATGATACTGGGCCTCGACGCTCCAACGGCACTATCGCTGGTTGTTCCTCTAGGGCTGTTGGGTAGCGCAATCTGGTTTTCGCGCCTGACTCTGGGTTCGCTTGTGGTACACTGGGCAGACGCCTTTGCCAGGCGAGGGAGTACTCGAGGCGTAGCTGCCATGAACGTGTGGCCCGGGCAGGCATTGCTTCTGCTGCTGTATGCCCTGCCCACATTCGTGATCGTGTACTTCGGCTCCGGGGCCGTACAATCCGTAATGGCTCTCGTCCCACCCAAAGTGGTGGAAGGCCTTGCCATGGTTGGTGGCATGCTGCCTGCTGTGGGCATTGGCATGCTGCTGAACTACCTGGGCCGACGACGTCTGATGCCATTCTTCCTGCTTGGCTTTCTCATGGCGATCTATTTGGGCTTGCCAGTACTGGTCATCGCGTTGTTTGGCCTGATTGCAGCTAGCCTGCATGTGCAGTACGCTGGATTGACCTCGCCCGTAGCACTCAAATCTGAGGCAGGGGCGCTCTCCGGCCAGATGCCCTCAGATCGCCGGGCGGTTACGCGCGGCGATATGCTGGGCTCATGGTGGCGATGGCTGGTCTTTTCGCATTCGTGCTACAACTACGAGCGCCTGCAGGGCCTCGGCTTTGCCCATAGCATGACACCCATCATCTCGCGCCTGTACAAGACCAAGCAGGACACTGCTGCTGCTCTACAGCGACATCTGGTCTTCTTCAACACCGAGCCCAACGTGGGCGCAGTGGTGCACGGTGTCACGGTAGCGATGGAGGAGCAGCGCGCCTGTGGCGAAGCCCAGATTACCGATGAGGCTATCAATAGCGTCAAGACCGGCCTGATGGGCCCTCTGGCTGGCATTGGCGACTCGATTACCCAAGGACTGATTACGCCGATCTTGCTTGCGCTGGGCATCAGTCTGGCCCAAGAGGGCAACTTTGCTGGACCGATCCTGTATGTGCTGATGGAATCGGCGGCGATTATCGGGATCTCGTATTTCACCTGGATGCAGGGATATCGCTGGGGCAAGACTGCTGTGGAGCGCCTGCTCAAGGCAGATCTGCTCAAGCCTCTGATGGAAGGCGCCACCGTGTTGGGCCTCACCGTGGTTGGTGCTCTGGCTGCTACGCAGGTTAGCCTCTCCACCAAGCTCACCTTGACTGTCGGTCCGCAGATCGTCCGATTGCAGACTGATGTCTTGGACAAGGTGCTCAAGGGCCTGCTTCCTTTCAGCCTGACCATGTTGGTATGGTGGCTGCTTGGCAAGAAGAGATCGCCCGTCAGCATCATTGTCGTGATCTTTGGCCTGGGTCTCGCAGGCACCTGGATCGGATGGCTGGGGTGGGGCTAGGCGCGTACGCGCTTTGAGCCAAGGCATTTGCTGCCCATCGCTCTGGCTCCTATAATGGGCGCGGCGTGCGCTCACCCGGGCGCCGACTCTCGGGACGGATGGATATGATGAAAACACTTCGTGGACTGGCAGCTTCTGCCGGGATTGCCATCGGGCCAGCTTTTGTCTACGCTCCTGACGATCTTGAGACAGGGCAGGCAACGCCGGGGGTTGGCGAGCCTGCCGGGACTTTGAGAGACGCGACTTGCCAACTCGCGCGAGTGCAAGATGCGATGAAGGAGGCTGAACAGCAACTGAAGGCTGTCTATGAGAAGTCACTCCTCGAGGTAGGCGAGGAGACAGCAGCCATCTTCCTTGCACATCAGGAGTTCTTGTCTGATCCAGCGCTGGTGGCAGAAGTCACGCGTCAGATCCAGGAACAACATCTCGATGCTGAGGCTGCGGTCGAGCACGCATTCGAAGGCTATGCCAAGCAGCTCGAGGCACTCGAAGATGACTACTACCGAGAGCGGGCGCTCGACCTCCGAGATGTCAGCCGTAGAGTCAGGCGTGTTCTCAGTGGGGTGAAGGACCAGCTGGCTCTGAGCAACTTGAGTTCGCCAGTGGTGGTCGTGGCGCGCGATCTGACGCCCTCTGATACCGCACAAATGAACAAAGCCATGGTGCTTGGTCTGTGCACGGCCACGGGTGGGCTCACCTCCCACACGGCCATTATCGCGCGGATTCTGGGCATACCCGCAGTGGTCGGCATCGGAGACGAACTGCTGCAGATTCAATCAGAAACAGCGCTGATCGTCAATGGGCAAGAGGGGCGTGTGATTCTGGAGCCAGACAGCGCTACGCTGCAGGACTATGCTCGTCAGCGCGATCTTCTGGTAGAGAAGCAGATCCGAGACAAGGCGGCTGCGCACGAGCCTGCCTCCACAAGCGATGGCCATCGTGTCGAAGTTGTCGCAAACATCGCCGATGCCACATCGGCCCAGACAGCTCTGGACTTTGGAGCCGAGGGCGTGGGTCTCTTTCGTACCGAGTACCTATTCCTGAATCGGCAAAGCGTGCCAAGCGAGGAAGAGCAGTATCGAGACTACCGCGCCGTCGCTGACGTGTTGGGTGATCGCCCGTTGATCATCCGCACCCTGGACATTGGCGGAGACAAGCAGTTGCCGTATCTGCACATGGCTCAAGAAATGAACCCCTTTCTGGGGTGGCGTGCCATACGTTTGTGCTTGGACAGCCCACAGATCTTTGAACCACAACTGCGCGCCATCCTGCGCGCTGCGCTTGACCGCAACGTCCTGATCATGTTCCCGATGATTGCCACTGTGCAGGAAGTCCGCCGCGCTCGTCAGGTGGTAGAGCATGTGAAGCGACAACTGACCAGCGAGGGCGTACCCTTCAATCCCGCAGTCCAGATTGGCATAATGGTCGAGGTGCCTTCAGCTGCCGTGATGGCGGATAAGATCGCGCCGGAAGTGGACTTTTTCAGCATAGGGACAAACGATCTGATACAGTACACCCTGGCGTGCGACCGGGTGAACGAGAAAGTGGCGTACCTATATGACCCACTGCACCCGGCCGTTCTGCGCTTGATTCAGGGAGTGATTACGGGGGCACACGGGGCAGGGCGGTGGGTTGGCATGTGTGGAGAAATGGCAGGGGACCTCGAGGCGATTCCGCTCCTCCTCGGGATGGGCCTGGACGAGTTCAGCATGAACGCTTCGTCCATGCCCGCTGCCAAGACTTTGATCGGTTCACTATCCATGGCACAGGCCCGCGAAATCGCCAGCAAGGCTTTGGCCCGTAGCACTGCTGAAGAGATCCGCGACTACCTGGGCAGCTTGGGACTGGCGCGTCGTTAGTCTCAGGTACCGCCTGTAACCCATGGCCTGTGCTGCAACCACATACATAACTGGACATAATCGTTGCCACACAGTAGTCGGTTTCCAGGCTTTAGCGGCGATTTCCGTCTCCCAGCGCGCAGCACGGCCGATGGTCGAGGTTCTTGACTGGCTCGCAGGGACACGAGTGCAAAGGGCGGCCGCATGAGACGGCTCCTCAAGATGCGCGGCCGGCGCCAGACCCTGACATCAACTTCGAGCGGATCAAAGCAGTGGGGCAGGAACAGGCCAGATTTGTCCTCCAGAGGCCCAGTTTCTATCTTCGCACTATGCTTGTTATGTATCATTACACCTCAGATCGTCCAGGTGCCTCAAGCAGAGGCACCAAGTTCAGTTGTCTCACAGCTGAGCTGCTTGGCGTCTTGCATCAAGCCCATCCTCGCACCTGGCTTCAACCCCAAAGCTCTCCTCTGTGGCCCTACATCATTCGAGGTTGCCCCGCTGTGTGCAAGTCTCCCTATACTTGCTCCTCAGTGTTTTCCATGGTAGAATGAAACTGGTCGAAGTGAACCGTTATGTCGAATATCTTGAACAAGGCACCTACCCTCTCTCGTCCGCAGAGACATCTTCAGATGAGATGACCCCGGCAGCCTTGAGCGACACCCCCAGGGTCGATCGCTGTGCGAGGAGGCGCATGTCCAACTGGCAGAAATGGATCGTTGCTGGTCTCTTGTTTGGTCTAATGGCCAGCGCAGTATTCGCGACGGTGTTCGGTATTGGACGAAGGGGCTCTGAGGCACCTTTTGAGATCGTTCACATTCCGAGGAAGACCTGCAAGCTTTGCGCGATCCTGCCCTACCGCAAGCGAGCGCATACCTGGCGAAGCTGAGCTCAAGGCCATGACGAACAAGACTGTTGCCACCAATCGCAAGGCGTATCACGACTACTTTCTGCAGGAACCGCTAGAGGCTGGCATTGCTCTAACCGGAACAGAGATCAAGTCAGTCCGTGCCAGCCAGGTGAACCTGCGAGATAGTTATGTCACTATTCGAAACGGACAAGCCTTTCTGCTCAATGCACATATCGCCCCCTACTCCGCCGGCAGCCGTGCAAACCCAGATCCGAGGCGCGATCGAAAACTGCTGCTGCACCGCCATCAGATTGCACGCATGGAGGCCGCCATCCAGGAGAAGGGTTTGACAATCGTCGCCCTGCGCATGTATCTCAAGCAGAATCGCGCGAAGGTGGAGATTGCTTTGGCCAGGGGCAAGAAACTGTATGACAAGCGCGAGGCCATAGCAAAGAAGGAAACGCAACGCCTGATGGAGCGGGAGATGAAGGGGCATGGCCACTGACCCCTGCTGTGTTCCCTGCAGGTGGACGCGTTGTTCTCAGATTTGCGACTCGGTTCTAAAGTGTGTGGGCGGGAGATAGGAGAGAGTGGGTGTAGGTG
>CAYZKS010000002.1:28712-57355 GCA_964478725.1 uncultured Anaerolineales bacterium | reverse complement strand
CGAGGCAGGCCGATAGATTGCGTTTTGGGGTGAAGTGCGCCATAATAGTCGGCTGGCCGGATGCAAGACAGGTCGTGGCAGGTCAGTAGACCATGCCACAAGGAGTTCACAAATGAATGACTTGACACGTCCGCACATGAAACAGTTGAAGCGCAAACGTACGCTTTCGGAAGAGGTCGAGAGAGAGCTCAAGAACTACATTCTGCGCAATGGTCTCAAGCCCAAAGACCAATTGCCTCCAGAGACGGAGTTGAGCCGGCAACTCGGCATTAGTCGCAACGCCGTCCGCGAGGGCGTCAAGAGGCTGGAATCCTTAGGAGTACTGGAGGCGAGGCCAGGTGCTGGTCTCTTCGTGCGCCCTTTCTCGTTTGAGCCTATCCTGGACAACTTGGCCTATGGTCTTTTCGTCAACTCTAAGCAATTCGTAGATCTGTTGGACGTGCGCGCCTATCTCGAGACAGCTTTGGCTGAGGCCATCACCACCACTATCCCAGCAGCCCAGGTCGAAAAGCTGCGAGCTTTGTTGCGGGAGTGGGAGAGCGCCATACAGCGAGGCCATCCTTCTGACGAGTACGACCGACGATTCCACCAGGTGCTTGTCGAGCATCTGGACAACACGATGTTGGCCCAGGTGATCGATCTGTTCTGGCTCATGGTGCATCGCGCTGGAGAGTGGACTTCCATCCCTGGCCCGCTCAATCCCAGGACCACGTATCAGTTGCACGTTAGCTTGGTGGAGGCAATCGCCCAGCATGACGTCGAGACCGTGCGCAAGTGGTACGGGAAGCACTTTGAGTCCTCCAGGGACCGCTTCCGCCGCGCACAGAAGCAGCTGGAAACCGATCGCGCAGCTTTGCGCGAGCCTGCAGCTGCTGAGGATGCCGCAAACGCCCAGCAATCTTCTGGGAGCGACACCCGCGCTGTGTTTGGACCGGCAGTCGAGGCAGTCACTTGAGTTGACACGGCAAGGCTTGTACGATATACTACATTTTGTGCGCTGCGCGGGGCGTTCCCAAAGGCCTTCTGCGCTGATAACTCTGAAGGAGCAACTGAATGAACCCGAAACTGCAACCCATCTACGATGCTGTGCTCAACGGTGACCTCGAGAGTGCCAAGAAAGGCGTGCAGTCCGCCATCGACGCCGATATCTCCGCCGACGAGATCTTGCAGGACGGTCTCATCTTCCCCATGAACAAGGTGGGCGAGCTTTTTGAGAAGCAGGAGTACTTTGTGCCGGAGATGCTGGTGGCTGCGCGCGCCATGCAAGGCGGTCTGGCGATTCTCAAGCCCAAGCTCGTCGCCTCAGGCGTGAAGCCCATTGGCACTGTGGTCATGGGCACGGTCAAGGGCGACTTGCATGACATCGGCAAGAACCTGGTCACCATGATGCTGGAAGGCGCAGGGTTCTCAGTCGTCGACATCGGCGTGGACCAGGGACCGGAGAAGTTTGTGGAAGCCGCCAAGGCCAGCGGGGCTCAGATAGTGGGCCTTTCCGCGTTGCTCACGACAACCATGCCTGGTATGAAGGATATCATTGAGGCCTTTGCCAAGGCCGGCATGCGCAGTCAAGTCAAGGTCATGATCGGCGGCGCCCCCGTCACCGACGCCTATGCCAAGCAGATCGGCGCCGATGCCTACGCTGCCGATGCATCCAGCGCAGCCCGTGTGGCCAAGACGCTTATCTAAGCGCCTGTTCCAGGTCCGCCATCAAGTCAGACGCATCCTCGATGCCAACTGAGTAGCGCACCAGGCCCTCCGGTATGCCCAGTGCCTCCCTTTCCTGAGGAGTGCACTCCACGTGGCTGGTTGTAGCCGGAGGGCCAGCCACGGTTTCCACAGGCCCGAGGTTAGCAGCCAGGTGCGCGTAGCGCAAACGCGGCAGGAAGGCGCGCACCGCACCGAATCCACCCTTGAGCATGAAGCTCAGTACTCCGCCATATCCACGCATCTGCCTTCGAGCGATGGCGTGGTCCTCGTGTATCTCCAGACCAGGGTAAAAGACCCTTTCCACAGCCGGATGATCTTGCAGGAACTGCGCAATCCGCAGGGCGCTCTCATTCTGCTGCCGCACCCGCAGGTGCAGGGTCTTCATGCCGCGCAGCAGCAGGTAGGCTGCCATGGGATCCAGCGTTGCGCCTGTGATCTCTCGATAGTGATAGACCCGCCCCACCAGCTCCGCTCGGCCGCACAGCACTCCGCCCAGCGCGTCAGCGTGCCCACCTAGGAACTTGGTCGCGCTGTGCAGCACCAGATCCGCACCCAGGGCCAGGGGATTCTGGTTGATGGGGGTGGCAAACGTGTTGTCCACCACGACGGTAGCGCCCGCCCGGTGCCCTGATGCTGCCAGACGAGCGATATCGATCACCTTGAGCGTAGGGTTGGTGGGGCTTTCCAGATAGAGCAGATTGCAGCCGCGCGACACCTCGCCCTCGATGACGGCATAATCCGTGGTGTCGCACAGAGCCACCTGGATCCCAAAGCGCGGGCAGAACTCCATGAAGAGCTTGCTCGTGCCGCCGTAAGCGTCCTTGACAGTCACCACACGGTCTCCTGGCGAGAGCAGGCCGAACACCGTGCCACTAATGGCTGCCATGCCAGTGGCGAAGCTGGTAGCCGCCTCTGCCCCTTCCAGCTCGCGAACTTTGTCTTCAAACACTCTGACCGTTGGGTTGGTATTGCGCCCATAGATGTGGCCCACGCGCCGTCCCAGCGCGACATCGAGCCACTCGTCCACATCCCGGTATCCGAACGCCACTCCATGCACCACGGGTACAGCCGTTGCAGCTCCGGCGCTGCGCTCCCTCTCGCCGCCCCAGACGCACACAGTGCCTGCGTTTCGTCCTGCCGCATCGTCTTTGGCCATCTGATCACCTCGTTGGTGTGGTGTTGTGCATGCCTCGCCAGGGCGCTCCGTGCGTGCCTGGGCATCGCTACTACCCAAGTACCACATATTCCTTTTCAGGTCAAGCGCACCCCGGCACGCAACAACCCCGCCGCAGGAACTACAAAACGGGGATGCGGGTGTAGCACCCCGAGTGTACGTCCTCTTGAAGGCAGAGTGCTATTGCCTTCGACTCTTGCTTGCCTGGTGTACCATCGGGCACTATAATGCGGCGCATGAACCTCAAAGCGCGGATGGTTGTCCTGTCTGTGGCGCTGGCCGTGGGCCTTGCTCTGGCCGTGTGTGCGGTGAGTTTCGCGCTCTGGACCCTTGCCTTCCGTTACGAGAAGGGCATATTCTCCACGTTGCCGTCCGTCCCCCAGCGCCCGGTGGCGCTCGTGTTCGGGGCTGGTTACTGGGCCGATGGCACTCCGAGCGACGTGATGAAGGACCGCGTTGCCGCCGCAGTGGAGTTGTGGAAGGCTGGCAAGGTCCAGAGACTGCTCTTCAGTGGCGACAACCGTTTCCTGGACTACAACGAGCCTGGCAAGATGCGGGAGTATGCGCTCAGCCTGGGCTGTCCGGCCGACGTCATCGTGCTCGACTTCGCGGGCCGTCGCACATACGACTCCTGCTACCGAGCTCAGGCCATCTTCGGGCAACAGCAGCTTATCCTAGTCACTCAGCGCTATCACCTACCGCGTGCTCTGTATGTGTGTGAAGGCCTTGGAATAGATGCGGTGGGCTACGTGGCAGACCGGCGCGAGTACGTTCACTTGCGCTCCTACTGGCTGCGCGAAGCCCCTGCCCTGTGGCTGGCGTGGTTGGATCGTTGGATCCGCCATCCCGTGCCCGTGCTGGGTCCACCGATCCCGATCGACTGATGACATCCATCGTCTTCGGACTTCGCCCTTGTAGGAAATCTTTGGCATTATGTCCACACAATCCAGAAGTGGCCTAATATCATGGGCATGAAGCCAGGTATTATGACTATCAAGGCAGTTGCCTGCTCTCGATCTCCCGTGCTATAATGCGGCCCGTGTCCATTGCTTCGCTTCTTCATCCCATCTTGGATCAGGAGACCCACATGCAGTACCGTTCGTTTGGCCAACTCGACTTCAAACCCTCCGCCCTGGGATTCGGCGCCATGCGCTTGCCCACCATCGGCGGCGATTCAGCCAGGGTCGATGAGCCCCAGGCCATACGCATGATCCGCCATGCCGTGGACCACGGCGTCAACTACATCGACAACGCCTACCTCTATCACCAGGGTGTCAGTGAATCCGTTGTCGGTCGCGCCTTGCTGGACGGTTACCGCCAGCGTGTCAAGTTGGCCACCAAGTTGCCTGTTTGGATCATCAAGAGCATTGACGACTGCGACCGCATCCTGGAAGAGCAATTGGCCCGCTTACAGACCCGTTACCTCGACTTTTACTTGTTCCACGGCTTGAACAAGGACCGCTGGCCGGTTGTGCGCGAGCTGAAGCTCCTGGACTGGGCCGAACGCGCCATGGCTCGGGGAAGCTTCCTGCACTTGGGCTTCTCTTTCCATGACCGCCTTGAGCTGTTCGAAGAGATCTTGGGCGGATACGACGGCTGGGCTTTCTGCCAGGTGCAGTACAACTATGTGGACCAGGAGTTCCAAGCCGGCACGCGTGGCGTGCGTCTGGCGGCGGACAGGGGTCTGGGCGTGGTGGTGATGGAGCCGGTACGTGGCGGCGCACTCGCCAAGCCGCCCCCTCAAATCCAGGCCCTCTGGGCCACATCCAAACGCCAACGCACGCCGGTCGATTGGGCACTGCAATGGGTGTGGAATCAGCCTGAGATCTCGCTGGCGCTGAGTGGCATGAGCGCTTTTGAGCAGGTAGTGCAGAATCTCGAAAGCGCCGGGCGTTCCGCGGTTGGCTCTCTCACCGCGGCCGATTTGGAGCTGGTGGCGCGCGTACGCGACGCCTACCGCAATCTGCGCCCCATCCCCTGCACGGAATGTCGCTACTGCCAGCCCTGCCCCAATGGCGTGGACATCCCACGCATTCTCCAGATGTACAACGATGGCATCATGCTGGATGCCCGCGAACGCGCGCGCTTTCTATACTCCCTCACCAGCGAATCCGACCGCGCACACAACTGCGCTGACTGTGGTGAGTGCGAGGAAAAGTGCCCGCAGCAGATCCCCATTCGTGACTGGCTCAAACAGGCCGACGCCTATCTCAAACCCTAGGAGGAGAACGTCTCATGCAATACCGCACCTTTGGCAAGCTCGATTGGAAACCATCGGCGCTCGGCTTCGGTGCCATGCGCCTGCCGCGGATTGACAACGATTCCGGCAAGATCGATGAGCCCGAAGCCATTGCCATGATCCGCTGGGCCATCGATCATGGGGTGAACTATGTCGACACCGCCTATCCCTACCACAAAGGCACCAGCGAGGGAGTGGTCGGCCGGGCTCTGCAGCAGGGCTACCGCCAGCGTGTCAAGCTCGCCACCAAGCTGCCCTGCTGGCTGGTCAAGACTGCCGATGATTTCGATCGCTACTTGGACGAGCAATTACGACGCCTCCAGACCGACTACATCGACTTCTACTTGCTACACTCTCTCGACGCCGAGTCCTGGCACAGCATGCGCGATCTGAAGGTGCTGGACTGGGCGGAGAAGGCACGCGCCAGCGGCCGCTTCCACTACCTCGGTTTCTCCTTCCACGATCGCTACGAGGCATTCCAGGAGATCGTGGACGCCTATGACGCCTGGACCTTCTGCCAAATCCAATACAACTACATGGACGAGGAGAACCAGGCCGGCACGAAGGGGCTGCAGTATGCAGCCAGCAAGGGCCTGGCGGTCGTGGTCATGGAACCCATTCGCGGCGGCGCCCTGGCCCGCCCACCCCAGCAGGTACAGGCGCTGTTCGACTCCGCCGAACACAAGGGCTCACCGTCCGAGTGGGCGTTGCAATGGGTCTGGAACCATGCCGAGGTCTCGCTGGCGCTCAGTGGCATGAGCGCCATGGCCCAAGTGCAGGAGAACGTCGCTGCCGCGGACCGCTCTGGCGTCGGCAAGCTGACTCCAGCCGAGCTGGCACTCATCGCCCGCGTACGCGACGCCTACCGTGCCCTGATGCCCATTCCGTGCACCGATTGCCAGTACTGCATGCCCTGCCCAAACAACGTGGACATCCCTCGCAACTTCCATTTGTACAATGAAAGCGTGATGTACGGCGACCCCCACGAGTTACATTGGCAATACGGCAATATCCCCGAGGCACAGCGCGCCAGCGCTTGCCAGGAATGCGGCGAGTGCGAGGAAAAGTGCCCGCAGCAAATCCCCATCCAGGAATGGCTCAAGAAGGTGCACCAGGCTGCGCAGCAAGACTGAAGGCAAGCAACTACATGCCGCCAGGGCCCATCGGTAGATGGGCCCTTTTTACTACTCTGAATAGTCCTGCAGACCCTCGTCGTCCTGACTCACGGGTTGTATGCTCCTACCAGAGTTCACTACTACTTGCAGCGAACTCGAATAACAAAGGGAGGAAGAGTCATGGTTACGGTCAATGTGCTGCTATCTGGAAAGCTCGGCCTGAATGGGTTTGGGAGCGGTACATCATCAACCAGACTTGCCTCAGGTTTGGCATTCCCTGGGTCTTCGGAGGGGCGGAGGAAAGCTACGGTATACGGCTGTCCAACCTGCGGCCACCGTTGAAGCTCAGAAAAGGCACAGCCTCGACGGCATCTCGCCGTTCTCCGCCTTTCCCACAGAACAGCCCCGGGGAAGAAGGTAGGGTGAGGTGATTACTCTCCCACGAACTTGCCCTTGCGCCGCTCCACAAACGACCTCAGCCCTTCGGCCGCGTCCTTGCTGTTCATCAGCGGCAGCAGGTCCGGCAGCAGGCTATGCAGCGCAGCCAGTTCCCCCTCGCGCAAAGCACGCCGGGCCGAAGCCAGGGTCGCCTGCACTCCCAGCGGCGCCTGTTCTGCCACGATGTGCGCCAATTCAACCGCGCGTTCCACGTGCTTGCCGCGCTCCGTGATCTCCTGAATGATGCCCATGCGCAACGCCTCGTCCGCCCGAAAGGAGTCGCCCGTCAGCAAATAGCGCATGGCGTTGCCCCAACCCGCCTCATGCACGAAGCGTATCGTGGCTCCGCCTACCGCGTAGATGCCACGCCCCACCTCGATCTGGGCGAAGCGTGTGTCCGGAGCCGCGACACGGATGTCACACGCCAGCGCCAGTTCGATGCCCAGGGTAAAGCACAGCCCATGCATCGCACACACCATGGGTTTGCTCAAGCGCTGGTCTCCCATGACTCCAGTGATGTCTATGCCGCCCTCTGGCAGAGGAATGCGCCCTTGGGCCATCACAGGAGCCACCTCCGCCAGGTCTAGGCCCAGCGTGAAGTGCTTGCCATGGGCGAACAGAACCCCGCAGCGCAGCTCCCTGTCGCGGTCCAACTCTCCGCAGGCCAGCGCGAGCTCCTGCAGCATCGCCAGATCAAATGCGTTGCCCCTATCAGGCCGGTTGATCCCGATCAACAGCACGTGTCCCTGCCGTTCCAAAGTGAAGCGACTTTCTGCCATTCTGCTCCTCTTGTTCACGAGATCTGTGCAGCTCCATTCTAGTCGCAGTCGAGGGTCCGCCAAAGCGCGCTTGAACCGCTCTCTCGTCCGGCGCGTAAGAGAATACGGGGGCAGCGCCCAGGCTGCGCTCCATCCAGAGCCGCACGTGCTCCATTCGCAGTTGCCAAGCGCCGTTCAGCCCGTTCTTGTTGCGCCCCGAGCCTGCGCGTTGTATACTGGGGCAAGTTGGGTGGCCAGAAACGGAGCGGCCCTCATCGTGGCAGCCGCCGCGCGCAGGGAAAGGAGCAGCCTGCCTCGAGCAGACACAGGAGGTTCTCATGTCATACACCGTCGAGATCAACCACATCGCCAAATCCTTCGGCAACACCCAGGCGGTTGCCGACGTATCCTTTGCTGTGGAGCCCGGTGAGATCTTTGGCCTGCTGGGCCCCAACGGCGCAGGCAAGACCACCTCCGTGCGTATCATGCTGGACATCTTCAAGCCTGACCACGGCCAGGTCTCAATCCTGGGCGGGGCGATGTCCGAGCAAAAGAAGGCGCAGATTGGCTACATGCCCGAAGAGCGGGGCCTGTACCAGGACATCGCCCTCGAGCGCTGCCTGATCTATCTGGCCACGCTCAAAGGCCTCCCAGAAGCAGACGCTCGCCAGCGCGTCAATGCTCGGCTGAAGCAGTTCGACCTGGCGCAGCACCGTACAAAGAAGGTCAAAGAGCTGTCCAAGGGCATGCAGCAGAAAGCACAGATCATCAGCACCGTGCTGCACGAGCCGGCGCTGATCATCATGGACGAGCCTTTTGCGGCCCTCGACCCAGTCAATGTGCAGTTGATCAAGGATTTGCTGCTGGACGTGCGTAGTCAAGGTGCCAGCATCATTCTCTCCACTCACCAACTGCACCACGCTGAAGAACTGTGCGATCGCCTCGTTCTGATCGACAAGGGCCGGGTCGTCCTGGAAGGCACTCTAGATGATGTACGCCGTCAGTACGCGGGTCATGCCGTGAACGTGCGCAGTTCGGAGCCACTGCCTGCCGTGCCTGGCGTGGTCGCCGTGAAACCACACAACCATGCCCAGCAGTGGACCTTGGCCCCGGGTACAACGCCGCAGGACGTCCTCAAGTCGCTGGTGGCCGCTGACGTGCCGTTGGAGCAGTTTGAGGTCGCCCTCCCGAGTCTGGAGGAGGTCTTTATCCGCGCGGTGGGAGGTACGGTATGACAAGTCGTCTTTGGCTCATCGCACGCCACGAGTACCGCCGCCACGTGCTGAGCAAGGGCTTCGTCCTGGTCATACTAAGCGTGCCATTGCTGATTGCGTTCTCGCTCGGCCTGGGCTTGCTGTCACAGAAGATGAGCTACGACGGGCGCCCCATTGGCTATGTCGACCATTCCGGGCTGCTCGTCGCGCCACCACCTGCCGCCCCGCGCAGCCGTTCGATTCTCGCTGGACTGTCAAGGCAGCCAGTGGCCATACTGAGCTACTCTTCGGAAGATTCAGCGCGCCAGGACCTGCAGGCAGGCACGATTCAGGCCTTCTATGTCTTCCCGGACGAGTACCCGCAGACGCGCGCCGTCAGGCTGGAGTGCCAGCGCTATCCCGGCGGCGAAGTAGTGCGCCAGTTCGAGAGCTTTGTTCGCACCAATCTCCTGTCTGCATACCCCTCCGAGGTGGCCAACCGCATTGTGCAAGGCGCATTCCTGACCGTGCGCACGCTGGATGGAACGCGCGAGTATAGCCAACGGGCCGAGATAGCCCAGGTCCTGCCTCTGTTCATCGCCTTGGCCTTCATGACGCTCTTCATGACCGCCTCGGGCACCCTAATGCAGGCCGTGGTGGAGGAAAAGGACAGTCGCACCTCCGAAATCATGTTCACTTCCGTCTCGACGCGTCAGTTCATGGGAGGGAAGGTGCTGGGCGTCGTCGGCATGGTAGCTACCGAAGTGCTTGCCTGGGCCGCGATCATAGGGCTTGTCATGCTCGTCGCTGCTCGCATGCCCGGACTGGAGTGGGTCAGGTACATGCGGATGCACCCGCGCACCGTCCTGACCATCGTGGCCCTGGCCGTGCCCGCCTTTGTCCTATACTGCGCCTTGACTGCGGCCCTGGGAGCTCTGGTGGCCGACGCGCAAGAGAGCCAGCAGGCAAGCGCTCTGTTCATCTTGCCATCGGCCGCTCCCTTCTATTTCGCCTTTTTCCTGATCGAGCGACCGGGCAGTCTGGCAGCGATCTTGTTGACGCTCTTCCCCTTGACCGCCTTGACCTCGCTGTGCCTCCGCGTTGCCTTCGCCACGGTGCCGCTCTGGCAGGTCGTGGCAAGCTGGGCGCTGCTGGCGCTATCGGCGCTTGGCGGCGTGGCACTCGCCGGGCGAGCGTTTCGGCTCGGGATGCTGCGCTACGGCCAGCGCGTGTCCTGGCGCGAGCTGTTCGGCCCGAGACGAGAAGCCGCATCGTCGTCCCGGCCACCAGCTGGCGGGAGGTGAGCATGAACAGGACCTGGCTCGTTCTGCGGCATGAGGTCAGCACCAACCTTTCGCGCCGCTCATGGCTTCTGGCCACCTTCGGCGTGCCGTTGGTCGCAGCGGCCCTCACCCTGGTCATGTCCGCGCCCAAGGGCAGCACGGCCCCATCAGCATCTCTCGCTCCAACCCCCGCCAGTACTGCCTCGATCGAAGGCTTTGTGGATCACAGCAGCCTGATCGCCACGATCCCCGAGGACGTGCAGGGCATCCTGAAGCCCTTCCCGAGCGAGGCAGAGGCACGCCGGGCCATGCAGGCCGGAGAGATCTCCGCCTACTACGTTGTGCCTTACGACTACCTAGAACGCGGTGACCTGCTGCGTATTGATCCCGGACACGGACTGCTCGACTCCGGGCAGCCCCAGCGCATGCAGTGGACATTGCTCGTCAACCTGCTGGGTGGTGACCAGAAGCAGGCGCGTTTGGTCTGGCAGCCTATGGACCTGAACGTGCAGGTGCTGGGCACCTCCGCGCAGCGCCAGGTCGGGATTGGCGCCAGCTACTGGATTCCGTACATCTGCGGGTTCCTGCTGTACGCCTCGGTTATCCTCAGCTCCAGCCTGTTGCGCAGCAGCCTGGGAAAGGAAAGGTCAAACCGCCTGCAGGAGGTGTTGCTGCTGTCCGTGTCCCCGCGCCAGCTCCTGGTGGGCAAGATCGTTGGCCTGGGATTGGTGGGGTTGTTGCAGACCGCGATATGGCTGGGCACGGGCTATGCCCTGTTGAGCCTGAGCGGTCAGGCGCTCATCCTGCGCATCCCGGCGTCGCTCATAGTCTGGGGCGTGCTGTACTTCTTGCTCGGTTACGCGCTCTACGCCAGCGCTTTGGCGGGCTTGGGCGCTTTGACCGGTCCCAACGCGGCCGGATCGTCCACCGCCGACTTTGTCATCGTCTGGCCGCTGGTCATTCCCATCACGCTCATCCCCGTCCTAATCCAGAAGCCCCAGGGAACGCTATCGGTCGTGTTGAGCCTTTTCCCACCCACTGCGCCGGTCAGCATGATGACCCGACTGTCGGTCGAGCCCGTTCCAGCCTGGCAACTGGGTCTGTCGGTAGGCCTGATGCTTCTGGCCGCTGTGTTGGTGTTGCGCGCGGTGGTGCGCGTGTTTCGCACCCAGACTCTGCTCTCGGGGGAGGCATTCACCACCCGGCGCTACTTTGGCGTGCTGCTCGGGAGGGAATAGACCGGCTTGACTCTAGTAGCCTCGCTGCTTATCCACCAAGTTGCGCAGCGGCCGGCCCACCACGTAACGCTCCAGGTTGTCCAGGAAGATGGCCAAGGCTCGCTCGTGATAGAGCGGCGAGTCGCCTGCGTAGTGCGCCGTGATCAGCACATTCGGCATGTCCCACAACGGCGAATCAGGCGGCAGCGGTTCGGTCTCGAACACGTCCAGGGCGGCCCCAGCGAGGCGTCCGTCCTGCAAGGCGTCGATCAAGGCTGCCTCATCCAGAACCGGCCCGCGTCCCACGTTGATCAGGTACGCCCCCGGCTTGATCCTGGCCAGCTCACGTCGGCCGACCAGTCCGCGCGTGCGAGTCGTCAGTGGGGCGGCCAGCACCAGCCAGTCAGCTTCGGCCAACGCGTCAAGCAGTCCGTCGGGTCCCCACATCCTCTCCACTCCGGGCACCGCTATGCCGGCACGGCTACGCACGCCAACGACCCGCATTCCCAGCGCGGCAACCACCTGAGCCAGGCGCTGCCCAATGGGCCCCATGCCCACGATGACGATGGTCTTGCCGTACAACTCGGACGTGCGGCCAAAGGGCACAGTATGCCAATCACGCTGGCCTTGTGCCCGCCAGGCCTCGTTCAAGCGACGCGACAGCGCCAGCATCAGAGCCAGAATGTGCTCCGTGAGCGGGATGGCGTGAATCCCGCTCGAGTTGGTCAACAAGAAGTCTCGCTGAGCCAGCACGGGATGGCTGAGCAGCCAGTCAACGCCTGCATCCCATTGTTGATACCAACGCAGGCGCGGCGCGCGTGCCAGCACGTCGGGCGGCGCACGACCTGCAATAATCTCAACCTCGTCCAGGACAGCGTCCATCTCGGCCGCCTCACTTGCCACGACCACGCCATACCCAGGCGCGGCGGCATGCACCTCGGCCAACTGCCGCGCTGTGATAGGATGGTGTCTCCAAACCATGAGGATGGTGCGCATCGTACAGGGCTCCCAGTGTCACTCGGATGCCGGTGCACCGAGTGAGTATAGACAAAAGCGCGCGCTCGGCAAAATGATAAGCCCTGCCAACCGTCGGGTTGATACATACTCCGTCAGCGGGAGGTCGATCCATGCCCAATCCAAGCCAGTCGTCGCGTTTGCAGCCGCTCGATGCGCTACGCGGCCTGCTCATGGCGCTCATGGCGCTCGATCACACCAGCCAGTTCGTTGCGCAGCGGCACTCCTCCGGCGAGATCTGGGGAGGAAGCTTCCCGGTGTATCGCGACCCGCTCGCCTTCGTGACCCGCCTCGTCACGCATCCCTGCGCCCCAGGTTTTGCGTTCCTCATGGGCGCCGGCATGCTGCTCTTCGCCCGCTCGCGTGAGACACAGGGCTGGACCCGCTTTGCCATTGTACGGCACTTTGCTCTACGCGGAGTGGTGTTGATCGCGCTCAAGTTCCTGGTGATCAACCGCGCCTGGGAGCTGTCGCCTGGCGGCTGGGGCTTCGACGTCTATGTAGGCGTCCTGTTTTCGCTGGGTGCAGGCATGATCCTCGGCAGCCTGCTACTGTGGCTCAAGTCCTGGCAGTGCATCGTTCTTTCCGCAGGGCTGACGGGCTTGGTTGAGTGGTTGACGCCCGATCCGAGCTCGTGGCTAAGACCTGTGGGGCTTGTGCCACGCCTGCTGTACCTGCCCGGCGGCGATTCACGTCTGTGGGTCAATTACCCCATCCTGCCATGGCTTGCGGTTATCGCTCTGGGCATGGCGTTCGGACAGTGGCTCCTGCCGGACCCTGCACGGGCCTTCCGGCGGTCTCTGTGGCTGGGGATGGCGCTATTGGTCGTCTTTGTGCCCCTGCGCTACCTCAACGGTTTCGGCAACATCCGCACGCGTCAGGGTAATGACCTGGTCTCATTCCTCAACGTGGTCAAGTATCCGCCCAGCGCAACCTTCCTCTTGCTGACCTTGGGGGTCAACCTATTGCTGCTTGCGATGCTGGCCTCTGTCAGCGCCAAGCACGCAGGCTGGCTGAGGCCCCTGCTCGTCTTCGGTCGCGTGCCGCTCTTTTTCTACGTCACGCACTTGTTCCTGTACGCGGCCATGGGTCGCCTGTTGACCCCGCAAGGCACCAGTGTCACCGGCATGTACCCCTACTGGCTGTTGGGGCTGCTCCTGCTCTACCCCCTCTGCCTAAGCTACGGGCATCTGAGGGAACGCCAGCCGGCAGCATCCTGGCTACGTCTATTCTGACTCTCCGCTATCAGGGTTAGCGTGTGTTTTGACTAGTCTGCCGCCAGTTCAAGTAGCTCCGACACCGTGACCACACGGTAGCCTCGCCGCTGCAACTCTGGCAGTATCATGGACAGTACGGCCGTCGTGCGACTGCCGCGGGCGCCGCGGTCGTGCAGCACGATGATTGCCCCGGGTCGCACATTGCTCAGGACGTAAGATGCCGCGAAAGAAGCAGAGCGAGTCTGGGGATCAAAGGGATAGAGAGAGCCGAGCACGCAGCGGTAACCGTGACGGGTGAGGGTGTCTAGCATGCGCCGGCTGTACCAGGCTGACCCAGGGCGAAACAGGCGTACCTTGGCAAACTGCGACAGCGTGGCGTGGGACGCCAGAAGTTGGCGCTCGAAATCCTCAGCATCGAGCAAGATGCTGGCCTTGTCAGTAGCGAGATGGTTGCCCAGCTCATGTTTGTCCTTCAGAGCGTCGTCAACAAGGTCTTCATTGCCCGCAACCCGGCTGGTGAAAAGAAAAAAGGTTGCGCGCGCCCCGTGACGCCTCAGCACATCCAGTATCTCAGGCGTGGTGGCCTCATCAGGTCCATCATCAACGCTCAGGGCTACCACTGGCTGGCTCGTTCGCACTTGGAAGACCACTTGAGGCGAGAGCCTCGCTGGCAGCGCCACCAGCCAGTGTGGCCGAAAGAGATACAGGCTGAGCACTATCACACCCAACACAATCACAGACGCTGCGATGATGCAACCCCTCCGCATAGGCGTTCTCAGTGCTGAAACATACTCACGGGTGTCATTCCTCCACCAACATGCGCCGCAGCACCTTGCCCACGAACGACTTCGGCAGCTCTTGCCGGAACTCGATGTCCCAGGGTACCGCATAGGGCGCCAGCCGACGACGGCACAGCTCGAGTAGCTCTTCCTTGGTCAACTCGCTGCCCGGCCTCGGAACCACAAAAGCCTTGACCCTTTGGCCGCTCTCCCCGCTCGGAACCCCCACCACAGCCACTTCCATGACTTTGCTGTTCTCGTAGAGCACCTCTTCCACGTCGCGTGGGTAGACGCTAAACTGTCCGGCCAGGATGGTGTCGCGCTTACGACTGATGATCTGGAAGTAGCCATCGCTGTCCATGACAGCCACGTCTCCGGTGTACAGCCATCCATCTCGCAACACCGATTCGGACTCTGAATCCTGCTCCCAGTAACCCTGCATGACCTGCGGCCCCTTCACCACCAGTTCGCCGATGTAGCCCGCAGGCACATCCTGGCCCGTAACCAGGTCCACGATCCTGGCATCCGTGTTGGGGATCGGTACCCCAATTGACCCTACCTTTCGGAGGCCATCCAGTGGATTGGCGTGTGTAACCGGCGACGCTTCTGTCAAGCCATAACCTTCCACGAGCCGGCCTCGAGTCAGTTTCTCGAATGCTTCCTGGACTTCCACGGGCAGCGGGGCGGCACCACTGATACACGCCTTGATCGACGAGAGGCCATAGTCGCGAGCATTAGGTGCTTGGTTGATTGCCGTGTAGACAGAAGGCACCCCAGGGAAGATGGTCGGCTTGTATTGTCGTATGTGCTGAAGAACCTGCTGCAGCTCGAATACTGGCAACAGCACGATGGTTGCGCCCAGTGCAATCGGCACGTTCATCGCGCTGGTCATCCCATAACTATGCGTGAGTGGGATAACCGACAGGAATACCTCGCGCCCGTACTGCAGCTCGGGGATCCAATGGCGCGTCTGAAGCGCGTTGGCAACGAGGTTAGCATGACTCAGGCGCACCCCCCTGGGTCTGTCCGTAGTTCCACTGGTGAACAAGATAGCTGCCAGATCCGTGCTTGACACCGCGATGGCCGGAGGCACGCGTGCCGCGTCCATCATCAGTTTTCTCATCAGATGCCCGCCATAGCTACGGTCCGCCTTGTCGCGTTCTCCGAGACCGGCAGCCTCCCACCGGGCAAGCAACTGCTTATGGACGGTGGCCGAGACAGCCTCCCGCAGATCTGCGAAGACGAGGCTCAGAGGTGCATGCTCCAAAACCGCACGCGCCAATCCAGCGAACTCGCGCAGCGTCACCAACACACGGGCATCAGTCTCTCGCGCTTGCTCGATAATGGCTGGCGCATCGGCATCAGGATTGGGCAGCACGACTACTCCACCCATCTTGAGCGTGGCATAGTAAGCCACGATCAACTGAGGCACATTGGGCAGCACGATCATGACGCGATCGCCTGGCCGCAACCCGAGGCCTAACAAAGCATGCGCAAACTGGTTGGCCTGCCACTCGAGTTGCTGATAAGATAGGTCTGAACCATAGAAGACGGTTGCCGTTCGCTTTGGCACGTTATCGGCAGCTGCTTCCAGAAAGCGGTACAGCGGTTGGCGCGGAATGGGCACGGTGTGCGGTGTGTTCTTCCCATAGCTACGTAACCAGGGCCGGCTCTGCGACAGGGCGCTGGCCAGACTGGACTCACGCCAGGACAGGCGCTTGCCTTGGGACTCCTCGCTGATGAATCGTTCGATGGCACGGTTGACCGCCTGGTAGCGTTCGAGCTGTACTTTGTGCTTAGACATCCCCACGTCCACTACTTCTGCCCCTGGCACCGACCTCGCCACATCGTCGAAAACGTGGCGCGGGAAATAACGATCGCGCTCAGCCGTGATAATGAGGGTGGGCGTGTGGATGTTGTGGAGCAGAGACCAGCCCTGCCACTTGCGCATGTTGTTCAGCAACATGCTCTTGAGCACGTGCGCCTCGGCGTTCCAACGCGGGCGATACTTCCAGAAAGGACGTATCACGGCCGTTGGAACGCGCGCCAACAGATTCGCCGATCGAGGGAGTGGATACTCGCCAGCCGTGGAGATCAGAACCAGCTTCTCCAGACGCTCCGCGTGGGCATTGGCGTACTCGGTGCAGATCGCCCCACCAAAGGAGTGCCCCACTAGAATGAACCTCTCAGGCAGCCTGAGCATTTCCGCGACGTTGTCGAGATCATCCACGAGCTCGACCATGGTGTACTGCGTAAAAGGCGCGTCGCTCTGTCCATGACCGCGTAGATCGGGTGCCACTACACGATAGGCGCGCGCAAAGTAGTTTATCTGGTACTCCCACGTTTCGGCGCAGCCTGCGTAGCCATGCACGAACAAGATGACTTTCTGCGCACCCTCGGGCCAAATGTCTACTACACTGAGCCACATATCATGCAGGCCACGCACAGGCACTTTGACCCGGTACAGGCTAAAGTCGAGCTGCATGTCGCGCTGCTTCAGTCCCCGCAGTTCCCTTTTCATAGGGCCCCCTCCAGCTCTCACTGGCTGTACTTGCCACTCGCCTTTGCCGAACAACCTGGCCTCTGCGGCACATGCTGACACCACGGCCGCTTCGCATGTAGCCGGGGTAAGCTCCCTCCAATTCTACAGCATGCTGCCTCTGGTCTCCAAGGCCACAGAGTTGCACGCCGCATGGCACTGGCCAAGAAGTCGTGACCCAGCCCTAAAGGCACTACCCCTCACGCCCACAATTGATGTATCATGCGCGGGAGCGTCCGGACCAGCCGCACCATCCGGCCCTGTCCGCAGGGCAAAGGCCACTCCATCCTTGATGAGGTCTCAAAATGCCGCAATGCGTTGAGCAGCAAGTCGTCCAAACCTACAACGAGTGGGACCCGCTCGAGGAGATCATCGTTGGCATCGTGGATGGAGCGATAATCCCGCCATGGGACATCGAGATGGAGGCCACCCTACACCGCAAGGACCTGTGGGATTTCTATCGCCAGAACGGGGGCAAGCCCTGGCCTCCCGAGATGCTGCAGGCTGCCAAGAAGGATCTGGACGAGTTGGTGCACATCCTGGAAGCCGAAGGTGTGTGCGTGCGCCGTCCCACGCCCTATGACTTCTCCAAGCCGTTCTGCACGCCCGATTTCTCCATTGCCAGTTCCTGCTATGCCCTCATGCCACGCGACGTGCTGCTGGTCGTCGGCGACATGATCATCGAAGCGCCCATGGGCTGGCGCTCGCGCTACCATGAGACCCATGCGTACAAGGACTTGTGCAAGGAGTACTTCAGGCGCGGCGCGCGCTGGATCTCTGGTCCACGCCCACAACTGAGTGACAAGAGCTACCAGCCCAACTACATCGCGCCTCAAGAGGGCGAGCCCATGCGCACCGTGTTGACCGAATGGGAACCCCTTTTTGATGCCGCCGACGTTATCAAGTGCGGACGTGACCTGTTTGTGGCCCAAAGCAGCTGCTGCAACCGCTTCGGCATTGACTGGCTGGAGCGTCACCTGGCACCGGAATTCCGTGTGCACGAGGTTGAGGTGTATGACACGCACCCCATGCACATCGATGCCACCTTCTACCCTCTGGCCCCGGGCAAGCTGCTCGTCAACCCCGAGAGGGTGCACAGGGTGCCGCCTATGTTCGAGCGCGCCGGCTGGGACGTGCTGGTCTGTCCTGAGCCGCAGATGCCCCTCTCGCACCCACTCTACAACTGTAGCCGTTGGATCATGATGAACGTGCTCATGCTGGATGAGCAGCGCGTGATCGTCTCCCAGGGCGAAGAGCGCTTCATTCGCACTCTGAAGGACTGGGGCTTCAGACCCATCCCGTGCCCGTTCTGGGACATGACCACCATTTCGGGCGGCATACACTGCGCAACCGTCGACATCCGCCGTCGTGGCGCTCTGCGCTCCTACTTCGATTGACGTCCGCTGCCAAGGCTACCGAGCCTGTGTGTTTTCCCTCTGGCTCACCGAGCCAGATCGCAGGGCGGCACTCAGCCGCTGCTTGTCGGCGTCGGTGATGCCACCGGGGTCGACGTGCGGGTACGACTGGCTGTCCGTGTGGCACTGGGCACAGCAGTGCGAGTCCGAGTTGCAGTCGCGCCTAGCGTGGCGGTGACGGAAGGCGTGAAAGTAGGCGCGGACGTGGGCGAGGGGGGCGGGCGACGCGTGAAGGTGGCCGTAGGGGTGAACGTGCTCGTGTGTGTCGGAGTGAAGCTGGGCATTTGCGCAGCAAAGGGAAGAAAGGCATGGTGAGACTCCACAACCGCCAGCAGTGCAATCGGAATCCCAAGAAAGACAAGCGCCATGGTCACGGCTCTGGCTATCCTCATGGCCAACTCCTTCGTACTGAACCTACCGGAAAGCGCCCACGGCTGTACTCCACGCCGCAATTGTACCACGCGTTTGACAAATCGGCGCTTTTCGCTATAATGGCGCACGTTGCCTCATGATAGAGGCGATGCGCCAATTCCCAAGGGGGAGGTGAGCAAACACAACTATGAAACTTCAACTTACTGCCCTACAGCACACTCCTGCTCGCCGCTCCCTGGGAATGCCCGGCGCCTGAGTCACGTGCCGCACCGCAATTGCATAGCATCCCTCGCGGGCCACGAGCTGGAGTCTGCATACCGGCTCATGGCCTTTCTTATGTCTCGACCGCGATAAGTTGAGTCCGAGCGCATGTATCGCCATGTTCTGGGCGGCGACATTCGGCCATGGGCTGGTCCCATGGCCGCTTTTTGTTCGCTCGGGCAGGCCACGTCGCATCTGGGCCTGCCACCTTAACGTGAGAGATGGAGGATTCGACTTTGCCAAGCCGTGAGACGCGCCGCTGGAAACACTGGGCGGAGAGGCAGCAGGAGCGAGTGCTGCGCCAAGGGCTCAAGCCCAAGCGCAAGCCCAGCCGCGTGCGCAAGAAGGGTTGGCTGTCCGAGCAGCCTGCCGATTCCGAGGACTCGGAGTTTGACAACACCATACAGCAGTGCGGATTCGCTTCTTCCGAGCGCGTGATGCCCGTCGGTGAACACGAGCGCCGAGAAGCGAACCTGGCCAGAGCTTCTGCCTTGTTCAGTGAGGAGACCTCGATGCCGCAAGACAAGAGGCCCCTTCTCGCCACGGGAACCAGTGGAGTGGTCCTGGAGGTTAGCACCAGTCTGTGTCGCGTAGACGTGGACGGACGTGAGCTGTTGTGCAACATGCGTGGCTCACTCACTGCCGCGGAAACGGGCTTCACCAACGTAGTAGCAGTGGGAGATCGGGTCCAGGTCGAAGAGACCAGCGACGCCCAAGGCATTGTGACGGCGGTACAGCCCCGTCGCAGTGCGCTTGCGCGCCCTGACGTGTTCCGCTCTCACCTTCAGCAGGTCATCGTGGCCAACGCCGACCAGCTGCTGATCGTTGCCGCCTGGCGCGAGCCAGCCATCTGGCTGGAGCTGATCGATCGCTACCTGATTGCCGCCGAACGCAGCGCTCTCGCGCCCACGATCTGCATTAACAAGGTGGACCTGGCAAGCAGTCTGGAGGATTGCCGGGAAGCAGCCGCGCCTTACCTGCAGCTGGGCTATCGTGTGCTCTTCACGAGCGCCACGCGCGGAGATGCCATCGATGAACTGCGCCAATGCCTGCTGGGCAAAACGACTGTCCTCGCCGGGCTGTCAGGTGTGGGCAAATCGTCTCTCTTGCAGGCTGTACAACCTGGTCTCCAATTGCGCATCTCCCATATCAGCGAGCGCCATCACGCCGGTCGCCACACTACCAGCCAGGTAAACATGCTGAGACTGCAGGGCGGAGGGTTTGTGGTGGACACACCAGGCATCCGCGAGTTTGGCCTAGCGGGCCTGCACCGACGCGATCTCGTTCAGTACTACCCGGAGATCGCTGCTCTGGCGGTCGATTGCCGTTTCACTGATTGCGAGCACATCGACGAACCTGACTGCGCCGTGCGCGCGGGTATCAGCCAGAACTTGGTCGCCGGGGCCCGCTATCACAGCTACCGCAAGATCCTCAGCGAACTACCTGGGTGACATCGCGCAGCATCGACGCACTCTGACCACATCCTGAAGGCTTCCGGATAGGATCTTCACAAGTTTGGGCTAGAATATGCCCGGATAGTGAGATAGGTCGCGTCAGGCGGACCAGGTTTCCCTGGTCCGCCTGGCGAGTTCAGGCTAGACGCAGGGAGCGTCAGGCAGGCGATAGTGGTTAGCTGCGCACTCCTCATCGTAAGCATGGTAGGGGACGGGCTCCATATTCGACGATGGTCTCCCTATCCGGTCTGGCCCAAGTGGAGAGGCAAATGCACAACGTGATTGAACTGCAAGACGTATCCAAGGTCTACAGAACCGGCGAAGTCGAGGTGCGCGCCCTTTCTGGCATCTCGCTTACGGTCCCCGAAGGGCGGATGATCGCGGTCGTGGGTGCGTCCGGGTCCGGCAAATCGACTCTCATGCACATCATCGGTTGTCTGGACTCGGTCACCTCCGGGTCATACCGTCTGCTGGACCAGGATGTCAGCCGCATGGACGATGACGAGTTGGCTCGAGTCCGCAACAAACGCATCGGCTTTGTCTTCCAAACCTTCAATCTGCTCCCTCGCACGGCGGCGGTAGACAGCGTCGAGTTGCCGCTGATCTACGGGCATGCCAAAGACCGCAAAAAGATGGCTCTTGCCGCTCTGGAAAGCGTGGGCCTTGCGCAGCGAGCCTTCCACCGCCCGAACCAGCTTTCAGGCGGCGAGCAACAACGCGTAGCGATTGCCCGCGCGCTGGTCAACGAACCTTCTATCTTGCTGGCAGATGAACCCACCGGAAACCTCGACACCAAATCCGGGCAGGAAGTAATGTCCATCTTCCATCGCTTGCACAAGGAGCGGGGCATCACCCTCGTGCTCGTCACGCACGAGCCTAGCCTGGCCGCGCAAAGTGAGCGCATCGTACGCTTGCGCGACGGCAGCATTATCAGCGATGAGATCGTGACTGCAGAACGTCGCGCCCAAGCTGCTGAGGAGTTCAACCATCGTTCAAGCCATGCGGGCACGATCTGAATTCGGGTGCACCTGGGAGATCTGAGGCACCGCCGGCGCTGCGGAGGACTCTCGGACCAGATAGATTGAACGCTCGTACTCCACCCCCGTCTGTGGTGGAGAACGTCGCAAGGAGAAACAGAAATGGAACAGAACAGCCGAAACAACAACACAAAGTGGATTGTGCTGGTGGTGCTGGCCATCCTGCTTAGCGCTTGCCTTGGCGCTCTTGCTGGTGGTGCCGCCGGTTTCTGGGCCGGTCGCAAGACAGCCGGTCGTGCGCAACAGGATTGGACCCTACCCTTCCTGGAGGCAACGCCCGCACCGACCAGGCAACCGAGATGGCGCATGGCAACACCCGAGGCCCCGGAACTGCAACTGCCGATCATCTACGGCGCCCTGGTTACCGACGTGGTTGAGGACAGCCCGGCCGATGCAGCCGGAATCGAAGTGGACGACATCATCATCGCCATCGGTGGCGAGACGATCACGGCAGACAGTACGCCTTCAACGCTGATCGGCAAGCACCGCCCCGGCGACAGCGTGCAGATCACGGTACGGCGTGGGGATCAGGAGCGCACACTCCAGGCAAGGCTGGGATCAAACCCCAGCAACTCAAGTGCCGCCTATCTGGGAATCTACTACCGACTGGAGCCCAGGCTCGACAGTCCATCGATGCACTAGCCTCGGAAGGCCGCACGCGGCCTGATTCAGACCCGCGCATAAGGAGTTATGATATGCAAAAGGCCCCCCACAAAGGTAGGCAAGGCCATGGCTAGCGCCACAGTGTTGGTGGTCGATGATGACAAGAAGCTGGTCGAACTGGTCAGACTCTACTTGGAGAAGGACGGCTACCGAGTCCTGATCGCGTCTGACGGCCAGCAAGCGCTGATCCTGGCTCGGGCACATGCGCCGGACCTGATCGTATTGGACTTGATGCTGCCCGGAATGAGTGGGCTGGAGGTCTGTCGTACGCTAAGGACCAGTTCCAAGGTGCCCATCATCATGCTGACCGCCATGGCCAGTGAGGAAGACAAGCTGATTGGCCTGGACTTGGGCGCTGATGATTATGTCACTAAGCCTTTTAGCCCACGCGAACTGCTCGCGCGCATCCGTGCAGTGCTGAGACGTGTCAGCGACGAAGAGGAAGGTCCATCCAGGGCGCAGATAGGCAGCCTGATTGTGGATCTACGCCGGCACGAGGTGAGTGTGCGCGGCGCAAGCGTGTACCTCACGCCAACCGAGTTCAAACTGTTGGAGACGCTCATCCGCGAGCCTGGGCGTGTGTTCAGTCGCCTACAGTTGGTGGATCGCGTCTTTGGGCCGAGCTACGAAGGCCTGGAGCGCAGCATCGACGAGCACATCATGAACCTGCGCCGAAAGATCGAAGCAGAGCCGAGCCACCCTCGTTTCGTGCTGACTGCCTACGGGGTAGGCTACAAAATGAGTGAGCAAGCAGATGCGTAGCCTGCGCGTTCGTTTGTTGCTGGCCCAGCTTCTTGTGATCGTCGTGGCGCTTGGCACCATTGTGATGCTGGCTAGCAAGGCCACGGAACGGGAATTCCAGCAGTACCTCCAACGTGGTAGCATGCAGCGCAGGACTCGCATTGACGCCACTTTTGGCGACTACTACGCCGATGTCGAGAGCTGGGAAGGCGTTCAGCCTTTCGTGGAGAGGCTCGCCCAGGTATTTGGTGAGCGGCTGGTACTGGTCGATCCTGCTGGTAAGGTTGTGGCAGACTCGGGAGGAGAGCTGGTGGGAAGCGGCTTGGGATCAAGGAGCCCAAGCGTCGTGGCCGCCATCACCTTCCGCGGCGCCCCGGTAGGTACTCTGCGCTCCATGCCTCCGCCCGAACCTCCAGCTCCCAGCTTCGAGGCCTTCTTTCTCACCGCTGTCAACCGTTGGCTTCTCGCCGGCGTAGCGGTAGCATGCGTGGCCGGAGTGGCGTTGAGCTTGGCGATCTCGCGCCAGGTAGTCAAGCCCATCGCGGCCTTGACGGCGGCTGCGCAGGAGATGGAAAAGGGCGACCTGACCCAACGCGTGCAGCATGTCTCAAATGATGAGGTCGGCGAGCTAGGGCACGCCTTCAACGCCATGGCCGACGCCTTGCAGCGTGGCGAGACCCTGCGCCGTAACCTGGTGAATGACGTAGCACACGAACTGCGCACCCCGCTCAGCAACATCCGCGGCTACCTGGAGGCTGTGCGCGATGGTGTCATCGAGCCAAATGCCAGGGTGATTGCCTCGCTGCACGACGAGGCACTGATGCTCAGCCGGCTGGTCGACGACCTGCAGGAACTCAGTTTGGCTGAGGCTGGCCAGCTCAAGCTACACCATGAGCCGGTCGATGTGCGCAGCGTGATCCACCAGGCAGTGAGTGTGATGCAGCCTGTGGCGAGAGAGAAGCAGCTGAAGTTGTCCGCCGATGTCCCCGACGATTTGCCGCCAGCGGAGGGAGACAGCGAGCGCATTGGCCAGGTGCTGCGTAACCTGATGGCCAACGCGCTTGCTTACACACCCGAGGGCGGATCGATCGCAGTCTCAGCACGCCTGGTCGCTCGCGAACTGAACATATGCGTGAAGGATACGGGCACCGGCATCAGCGCCGAGGATTTGCCTCATGTATTCGAACGCTTCTATCGCGCTGACAAATCGCGCGCCCGCAGCACGGGTGGCTCCGGTCTGGGCCTGGCCATCGTCAAGCAACTGGTAGAGGCCCACGGCGGCTGCGTTTGGGCCGAAAGCATTCCTGGCGCTGGTTCCAGCTTCCACTTCACCCTGCCTGTGGCTGGGACCGATTCGACTATGCCCTCGTCAGCGCTTCAACAAAGCGCTTGACCTCAGCCCCGTGCTCACCCTTGTCAATCTGGGCCGAGGTCAGGGTCAGCGTAGCCTGCGCCTGCTTGCCTGCGCTGGCGGCCATCTGAGCCAGGGCCTTTTCTTGCACCGCATCGCCGCTCGTCAGGAAGAAGGCAACCCTGGGCAAACGCGCTGCGTTTTCTGTCAAGTAGGTCCGGATGGGCGCAGAGACTGTGCCAGCCCACACCGGCGAACCTACTGCTACCAGGTCATAATCGGCCGGGTTCTTCTGCAGCGGTTTCAGTCTCGTCAGCCGCCCCATGGTGGCATCAAAGCCCGCCAATAGGAACCCGAACAGGCCCCTGCGGTTCCTCAGGTCCTCGATGGCTTCGATCTCACAACCCAGGCCTTCCGCAATCGCCTCCGCCAGCCTGCGGGTGGTCCCACTCCGCGAGTAGTACGTCACCAGAACCTTCATCTTTCACCTCGTCTGTAGCGAATTCTGCATGCATCCTATTCGATCCTGTCGCGTCACACCCGGACCGGATAGCTCCCGTGCTCCTCGTTAAATCGTACCAGCCACTGCACACGTGCCAGCAACGCCTCCGGGGGCAGGTTGTCGCCAAAGCCCAGTATGAAGCGCTCGCCGGGAGCCATGACACGATACAGGTCTTCTACGTACGCTCTAAACTGCTCCTCGCTGTACACCGGGGTGAAGATAATGAACGGCACGAGCCCCCACATGCACACGCTATCGCGCCACAATGCACGCATCTCGGCCACCCTCATGGGCGTACTGGGCCATGGCGTCAACGCCTCCGCCACCTGGATGCCTGCATCGCGGATACGGCTCAGCAGCCCCACCATCTTGCCATCCCCATGAATCACCAGCAGCTTGCCGCTGGGTCTGAGAGCCTCCACTACCTCGCGGTAGAACGGCGCCACGTAGGCGTCCCAGAACTTGGGCGGGGTGATGGAATCGTCATAGTTGCCGCCAACTTGGATGGCCTGGGCGGGGCAGTGTGCTGCCAGGCGCACGATCTTCAGGTGCAGCTCCCGGAACGATTGGTGCAGACGCTCCACCTTGGCCGGGCGATCGCACAGCTCGTAGTAGAAGCGCTCCACACCCATGTACTTCCACATCAACTCATGCATAGGCGCCCAGCCAGTGTATGGCAAGGCCACGCCGTCCTCGCCGATCTCGTCCACATACCTGGCATACGAGTCGTAGGTCTCCTCAACTCCGGTGTGCTCGACCAGGTATTGTAGTGCATCATAGTCGCGCTGGTCCTTGAACAGCACTTCCACATCACGGCCCGCGTCCACGGTTCCACGCAGCACATCGCTCACAGCCGTGCGCTGGCGCAGGGTGCCGTAAGGAGTGGTGTATTCCAGCACATCATCGCCATCATGCGCATAGCGGCTCACCTCCAACCCGCGATATGTCTTTCTGAAGAAGGTCTGGGTCCACACGCCAAAACCCAGAATCCCGATGCCCAGATCGCGCACCACGTCAAAGTAGCTCAGGCCGGCGTAGCGCTCAGGTAGAGTTCCGCGCGCACTGTGGTAGTTGTACCAGAGGTTCATGCGTCCGATGAAGGGAACCCTCTGTGGCCTCTCCCCGCGCATCGCGGCCAGTGCGTCACTGCGGTGTGACATCTCGAGACCTCCTTCACAAGCCATCGCTGTTCCACGCTGCTATGGGCCAAGATTCTAGCACAGAGAATGCGCGGCCCCAAAGAGTGCAAGAGCCCTGGAAACCTGCAGTAAGCCCGCGACGCGAACTTGACCATCGCGACAATCGGCCTATACTCACCCATTTGGCCCGCGCTACGGCACGGCCATATTCCATCCCTGGCAAAGCCAGCGCTAGGAGGCACTGAGCAGCATGCAGATTGGCATCATTGGGCTTCCCAATAGCTCCAAGACAACCATTTTCGATGCGCTCACGCGGGAGCAAGTGCAGACTGAGCCGTTCTCGTCCGGAAAGTTCGAGATCCACTCGGCCGTGGTCGAGGTGCCGGACCCGCGCGTGGACCACCTCATCCAGATGTACGCCCCTCGCAAGACCACGCGCGCGCAGGTGCAGTACAACGACATCGCCGGACTCGACCCCGCATCCAACCGCTGCGGAAGCATCAGCGGTGCCTTGCTCAACGCCATCGCCACCAACGACGCCTTGCTGCACGTCGTACGCGCCTTTGCCGACGAGCGTGTGCCGCACCTGCGCGGCAGCGTTGACCCCGCGCGCGACGTGCGCGACCTGGACGCCGAGCTCATCCTCTCAGACCTGGCCATCGTCGAAGGCAGAATGGCCCGCATGCAGAAGGACCTGCGTCGTCCTGGCCCGGCCGATGGCGAAGCCAAGTTCGAGTACGATCTGCTGCAACGCCTGAAGACCGCCCTGGAAAACGAGACGCCCTTGCGTGATCTGAACCTCACACCAATGGAAGAGCAGTGCGTGCGTAGCTTTGCACTGCTCACGCTCAAGCCCGTATTGGTGGTCCTGAACGTCGGTGACGAGGGTCCCGGGGAGGTCGCCTCGCTTCTGACCTATACGCATCGCCGCTCTGCAGTCATCGCCCTGCGCGGTGGTCTGGAGCGCGAACTAGCGCAGATGGACGAGCAGTCGGCGGACCTATTCCTCAGCGAGTATGGCATCGGCGAGCCCAGCCTGCGGCGCATGATTCGTCTCTCCTACGAGCTGCTGGGTCTGCAATCTTTCTTCACCGTGGGTCAGGACGAGGTACGCGCCTGGACCATGCGCCGTGGAGACACGGCCGTGGATGCGGCCGGCATCATCCACTCCGATCTGGCGCGCGGCTTCATCCGTGCCGAAGTCATACACTATGAGGACTTGGTCAGCGCTGGTTCAGAGGAGCAAGCTCAAGCCCGCGGCCTCCTGCATCTGCAAGGCCGCGACTATGTCGTCCAGGACGGCGACATCCTCAACATCCGCTTCAACGTCTGATCTCCGCCCTCTCCTCCGAACGGACGGGGAAAGGGTTGAGGTGAGAGCTGGCCCTGAAAACCCAACAGCAACCCTGGCCCTATCTCTACGTATTGTATGTGGAACAAGCACATCCATTCCGGCGATCGTACTGAAGGAGGTCAGGTTATGTCCACTAATCGCGGGTTCGCCGTGGCTTTCGTGTGCCTGATCGTTATGGCGCTGGTGCTGGCTGCTCCCGTGGCCGCGTTTGACAGTCGTTCGTACGACAGCATCATCATTGGGGCAGGCGAGGTCATCAACGACGACCTGATCCTGTTCGGAAATGATGTTGTGGTTAACGGCACTGTCAACGGCGATCTGCTGGTCTTCGCCAACAACGTCACTGTCAATGGCCCAGTCAACGGCAGCGTGCTCCTTGTCGCCCGCTTTGCCACACTCAACTCAGCGCTGAGCGGTTCGCTCTACGGTGGAGCGGCCGCGCTCACGCTCGGCTCCAAGGCAGCAATCGGCCGCAACGTGTACTACGGAGCCTATACCATCGAGAGCGCCGCAGGCAGCCGCGTGAAGCGCGACCTGGTCTTGGGCGCTTATCAGGTTGTCCTGAACGGCGAGCTGGGGGGCAATGCGAACGTGGCCTCGGCCGCGCTGGAACTGAACGGCGCCGTCGCCGGCGACCTCAATGCCGCGGTAGGCGATCCCAGCAGCCAGGGCATGCGCTACTGGTCGCCATCTCAGTACATGCAAGACCTGCCCTCTCCGCTGCAGCCTGGTCTGCGCGTGAGTTCGAACGCCCACGTGGGGGGCAAGCTCACCTACACAAGCCGCGCAGAGCAGGCGGCCGGCATCGCCATCCGGCCAGAAGGCGGCGTGGTGTTTCATCTGGAGCAGCCCGCACAGCAACCTCAGCCGCAAGTCGACGTGCGCGTGGATTTCGGAAGGTGGCTATGGAACCAGTTCGTGGGCCGCGTGCGCGAGTTGTTGACACTGGTCATCCTGGGCGCGCTGGCGCTGTGGAAGCTGCCAGGTACGCTCAAGGCCGTGGCCAAGAGCGTGCGTGCCAGGCCATTGCCGGCACTTGGCTGGGGCCTTGTTGTGATCTTGGTCGCCAGTGTGGGCGCGATCGTGGTCGGGTTGGCCATCCTGGCTCTGGCCTTGCTGTTAGCTCTGCTAACCCTGGGGGGGCTGGCCGGACCGGTGCTCGGCATCGGCATGTCGGCGCTGGGCCTAGGCTTCAGCCTGTGCTCGCTGCTCGTTACGTATGGCAGCAAGCTGGCGGTGGCCTACTGCATCGGCATGCTTCTGGTAAGGCAACTCCTGCCCGCGAATGCCGATGACAAGCGTCTGATACTGGTGCTGGGCTTGCTGATCTACCTGCTCATCCGCGCCGTACCCGTCGTGGGTGGGCTGTTCGGGGCAATAGTCACGCTGATCGGCGTGGGCGCCATGTGGCTGGCCTATCAGCAACAACGCCAAGTTGCCTAGGCGCCAGCACTGACAACACTCGACCTGGCAAGTTGCCTTTGACGGTTCTGACAAGCATCGCTGCGTCGCGACCTTGAGCCGACCCGAAGAGCGGCTCAGTCACAGACCACAGGATCGTGGAGCTTCACAATGTGCTGTCGTCGGACTTGACAAGGTTCGTCTTGCGCTGTAAGCTCTCGCGCTGTGGAGCTTGCTCCATGCACTATATACGATGGGCATAGCGCTCAAGCATAATTGG
>CAYZKS010000002.1:0-28612 GCA_964478725.1 uncultured Anaerolineales bacterium | reverse complement strand
TGGCTCAGGGAAGCGGTGGTCCCTGAGCGGCTGAGACCGGGCCGAAGGAAGGGGAACAAGTGACATCCTGGAATAGAGTACTGTTGTGCATCGCGGTGTTCCTCACGCTGGCTGTGGTGGGCTGTGCGAGTGGGCGCGGACCGAGTGTCACGCCGGCGCCTTCGACCTATACTGACCCGTTTGCCTATTGCGCTGCCGTAGGGAACATCGACGCGCCAGATGCACGCTGGGCAGGTCCCGCAGTCCCCGAGAGCATCGCCAAAGGCTTGCAGACGGCACTTGACGCCCCAGACACCCCGATCGACATACTCACCAGAGGCTCCTGCTGGCGCTGTATGAACGGCAAGGTGTATGGATGTTTTGTCGGCGCGAATCTGCCATGTACAGCCAAGGCCAACACGGCCCGCACGCCAACGCAGGAGGAGAAAGACTTCTGTGCGCAGAATCCGAATGCCGATGTGATTCCTATGGTCGTCACCGGGCGTGAGACCGTCTACGAATGGCGTTGCAGCAATGGCGTACCAGAGATCACGCGCCAGCTGGACCAGCCGGACGCGCGTGGCTTTCTTTCCAGTATCTGGCACGAGATCAGTGAGGAGTGAGGGACCTTCACGAAGGGATGAGGGTCTAGCGTTCAGGTGTCTTACTGAGAGCAGGCGATACTGGAGTCGCGGCCACCGTCGAACTTGAGCATTGGCTGCAAGCTGCTAGGCGTCAGGCGCAGCTGCCCCGCACGTAAGAGGGGGTGGCTTCCAGGTGTGAAGCTGGCCACGCACGTACACTCCCTCGCGCCCGATCCAGGCATCCCCTCCATAGCGTAGAACGTGGGGACACTTCAGTCTCGGCGCGGCAAGAGCCACCAAGACGAGAAAGAACCCGATGAAAGCCAGCGCGTAAGCGCCGTCCATCATCCGCATGCCTGTCAAGCCGGGCAACGCCATCAGCAATGCGCCCAGCAAGGCAACGCCGATGCCCGTCCACACCCCGCCCCTCTCAGGGTTGGGCGGGCTGCCCGTCATCGCACCGCAGCGCCCAAGACGCTCTCCAGCAGCTGCCTGGTCTCCTCGCGACCCCCAGCCTTCAATTCAAACTGGTACTTGCCTGGCAGGGCCTCGATGATGAGGTGGTTGCTGCTCACGTGCGTCTTGGAATCTCTGCGATGCTCAATCTTCACAGTTCGGATCTGGTCGTTGCGCAGGAAAAAGTTCTCAGAGTGCTCGGCCAGAGCCTGCTCCACCGGCATGGCTGCGTAGCGCTGCACAATGATATCCAGCCAACCCATCTGCGCCGCCACGCGCGCCAGGAAGCCCTTGCCCTCGCGCTTGGCCTGCTCCTGCGTCTGCCGCACCGCATCGTTCATCATTTCTTGAGGCATCAGCGCGAAGGCCAGACGCGCAGGTGTCACAATCAAATTGAATGTCTGGTATCCGAACAAGCCTTTGCGCCGCTGAATGCATGCGATCACACCGACCACGCGCTCCTGATTGCCGAGCCCCTCGGGTGCCGCTGCAGCGCCAGGAACTTCTTGGGCCTGGACTGCGGCCGTTGGTATTGCGGGCTGTACCGGGGACGCTGGCGGTGTGCTCTGCACCGGTGGTTGCTGAACGATCTGGCCGCACTGCCCGCAGAATCGTGCACCCGGGTTCAGCGCCGCACCACACCGTTCACAGTAGCGAGATGTTTCAGCCATGGTGGTCCTCCTTCAGTCACCCGTCGTTGGCCTTGTACTGTAGTCTGCTGCCAAATCATAGCCCGGCGCCCGCTTTTCTCCAAGAGCACCAACTGGTATTCGTTTGCCGCCACGCCGCCAGTCAGTCCAGCCTCCGCTCGGGGAGGATGCGCTAGCCTGCGCGATCCCTCGCAGCCTGGGCGGCGCACTGCGTTCGCACGCGCGACAATTGTCACTTACAGGCAGGCCTGACTGTGCTATAATGCATTGCCAGAACTGGAGGAGGACTTGAGTCATGCCCAAACGTCAGATCGTGCATATCGACCAAGAGCTGTGCAACGGCTGCGGCGCCTGCGTAACGCCGTGCGCTGAGGGTGCCATCGTGCTCGGACCGGACGGCAAAGCCCACGTGATCGACGACACACTGTGCGACGGCGCTGGTTTCTGCCTGCGTGTCTGTCCGACCGGCGCCCTGTCTATTGAGACGCGCGAGGCGCCAGCTTTCGACGCCCATGCTGCCGAGGAAAGGCAGGAGCAGCATGGTCCACAGTACATTGCTCAGAAGTGCCATCGCTGCGGCGCAGGTGAGGACCAAGCCGTTCTTCTGCCTTGCCGCACGAGCGGCCAGAGCCTGTGGGTATGTACGCGCTGCTTGCCCGCTTTGATTCACGGCTAGAACGTGGCCAGTTGGCAGTGACCGCTATCCATTCTCAGGACTAGGGTCATGGATGCCTCCTTTGCCATCCTCGCCTATGCGCACAGGAGCGCTGATGATGACGCAAGTGCCGATGTATGACGAACTCAGCCAGGACTATGATCGCTTCGTGGATTGGGACGCCCGCCTGCGCTTCGAGCTGCCCTTCATCGAAACACAGCTCCGGGCAATCGGGACGCGGCGCGTGCTCGACGCCGCCTGCGGCACCGGCATGCATGCCATCGCCTTGGCGCGGCAAGGCTATGAAACACTGGGTGCAGACCCGAGCGCGCCCATGATCGAACGTGCCCGCGCCAACGCCAAGGCGGCCCGCGCATCGGCTCGCTTTGAGGTGGCGGGGTTCGGTCAGCTTGCACAATACACCGACACGCACGCTGATGCACTGCTGTGCCTGGGCAACTCCTTGCCTCACGCCCTCACGGACGCTGACCTGCACGCGGCACTGGCCGACTTTGTAGCATGCCTGCGGCCCGGTGGTTTGATCCTCATCCAAAACCGCAACTTTGACGCGGTAATGGCGCGGCACGAGCGCTGGATGGAACCGCAGTCTCACAAGGAGGACGAAGCCGAGTGGCTTTTCCTGCGGTTCTACGACTTTGAAGCCGACGGCACGCTTGGTTTCAACATTTGGACGCTCAAGCGCAGCCACGAGATTGCCTGGGAGCAGCACGTCTCGTCCACCCGGCTACGTCCGTGGCAACGCGCGCAGTTGTTCACCGCTCTCGAGACCAGCGGCGCAGAGCGCATCGCGGCTTTTGGCGATCTGCTGGGTGGCCCCTTCGATGCTGAGCGCAGCCCAAACTTGGTGCTAGCCGCTCGAAAGAAAGCTGGTCTCTGAGATCGGGACCCAGGGTCACAGCTTGCCAGACTGCCCGTTCGACTGGATAGGAAACCGGGTCTCTGGGCTTCCAGGGTTTCTTCATCATTACACCATAGTTACGGTCTACTTGACAAACAATCCGTCCTCCATTACCATTCACCAAGTTCTGTGATGCAGCCGTATGCCCAACGTCAGACATTCGTCATATCAGTAGCAGGATGAGGAGGCCTCTTGTCAGGGGAAGGCCCGCGGCGTCGATCCCAGGGCCTGCAAAGCGGCACGGAAGCGCCGCCTTCTGGGACAGACACCGCACTGCTGCAACGCATCCGACAATGGGATAGTGTCGCCCTAGCCGAAGTGTACGACGAGTATTACCAGCGCATTTATCGCTATATCTACTGCTACCTCGGCCGGGTAGATGCCGCAGAGGACCTCACTGCCAATGTCTTCACTCGCCTGCTGGGTGCCATTCGCAATGGGAACAGCCCGCGCAGCAACTTGAGCGCTTGGCTGTACCGGGTGGCACACAACTTGGTGGTGGACAGCTTCCGTCGGAAACCAACGGAGGACCTGGAGCTGGGCGAATGGCTGGACAGTGGTGAGCCGGACCTGACGCACACAGTAGAGCAGAAGCTACAGCTCGAGCGAGTGCGCAAGGCTCTGAAACACCTTACCGAGATCCAGCAGCAAGTAATCGTGCTCAAGTTCCTGGAGGGCATGGATAGCCGTGAGGCGGCGGCGATCTTAGGCAAGTCGGAAGGCGCTGTGGATGCACTGCAGCATCGGGCTTTGCTGGCACTGCGCAAGTTGCTGCGAAGCGATTCAGGGCCTCGGCCTTCCAGCCCTCAGCATCGGCCAAAGGGTAGCACTGACGACGTGATAGACGACACGGGAACGACACAGCAGCTGCACACTTTCGCAATCTGGCTGACAGAAGTCCTGCAAGCCCTGCTTGTTCTCGTGTCCCCCCGGCACCCCGTACCATCCAGCTACTCCTTGGATGCATCTGAGGTGGCGCGATGACGCGTGCTTTCGATCGCCTGCTGAGCCGCGGCATTGCCGCCCTGCAGCACGGCGAGAGCATCGAGGGCTTCATGCGCACGCCTGAAGCAGCGCGCCTGCGTCAAGGTCAGCGCGAGCAACTCTACAGCCTGCTGCAAGTGGCTGGCGAACTGCTCCCCCTGCAGACTGCCGTGTTTCCTGCGCCACGCGCCCAGATATCCAACCGTGCCCGCTTCCTATCCCAGGCGACGCAATGGCGCGAAGAGCGAGGTAGCCGCACAGTACGTGGCTGGGCGCGTGCCCCGCTGCAAGCACTACGCGGACTGATTGCAGTGGCCGTCGTGGCTGTGCTCGTGACCATGGCGGCCGTGGCTCCAGCTGCGGCAAGTAGCCTGCCAGACTCGCGGCTCTATGTCCTCAAGACCACCGTGGAAGACGTCCGCCTTGCTTTCACGCTGGACCCTTCGGCCCGCGCCGACCTCTGCCTCAACCTTGCCGAACTTCGCACGACAGAAATCCTGCGGCTGAATACTGAAATGCGCCCGGCAAACGATGCGGTGGTGGCGCGCATGGAACAGCATCTGCAGACCGCTTTGGGATCAGCCCAAGCCACGCGCGGAGCCACACAGTACTTCTGGCTACAGCGCATCCTTGTCCGTGCCGAGAGCGAACAGGAGCGCCTACGCGAGGCCAACGCCACAGCGCCTGTGCAATCTCAGGCCATGTTGACCCGCGCCGCCGACGTCGCCGAAAGAGCCGCTTCGCAGGCGCGCGAGCTGCTGCAGGAACTCCCTGTGCCGCTGCCTTCGGCCACACCATCAGGTACGCCATCGCCCACGCCCAGCAAGGCGCCCAGCAGTACCGTGACCGACACGCTGACGCCGGAACCTGAAGCCACGGCTACATCGACGCCATCTGCTCCGGCCAAGACAACCCAGCCGATCAGTTCAACCGAGCCCGCGCCTCCTTCCCGCACGCCTCTAACGCCTACGCCAGTGACGCTCACACCCACGGCGACCCCGACCGTCACGTTGTCGCCGAGCCCCGCTGGTGGCACTGCCAAGGCGAGCAGCACTCCTTCCCGCACGGCAACCGGCAGCGCGAGTCAGACGCGCGTCCCCACGGCGTCCAGCACCTGGACCGCCGCGCCCACAGACACACCAACCCGCACTCGCGAACCGAGCAATACAGCCACAGCAACTGCCACGGCAACTGAGACGCCTGTGCCCACACAGCCGCCCGTTCCAGCGTATGAGTTCAGCCTGCTGGACACCCCGGACCCGGTGCCTGCCGGTAGCCGCATCCACTACAACCTGCTGTTGAGAAACGTGGGGGAGGTCGCGCTAACCGGGGTCAAAGTCACAGCAGCATATTCCCAGGGCTGTGCCTACTACCCGCCAAGCAACCCCGGCTCCATATCGTGGAGTATCGGCACAGTCAACCCTCACAGCTACTGGGCCGTCGAGTTCACGCTGGAAACCTATTCTACAGCCCAGGGCTGCACGGTCAGCGTCGCTGCGTCCATGACCTGCGACCAAGGCACCGCCCAGGCAAGCACTACCACGCGCATCGGGCCGGCACCTGTGTCCACGCTGCCGCCCACCATCACGCCTGTCCCTACCACCACACCCGATGCTACCCCCACTCCGTCCGCGACACCGACATCCTAGGCGGGTAGACACAACGTGGCAACCTGACCACGGAACGGCAGCAGAGGAGACATCCTCCAGCGCCGACTCCGCTTGCCGCCACGAGCCGCCTGTGCTATACTGCTGCCATGGCTGAACTGCGACCGATCTCTGTCATCATCCCGCTCTTCAATGAAGAACCCAGTCTGCAGCCTCTCTATGACGAGGCAACGCGAGTGCTACAGACGCTACGCCGCCCCTACGAGTTGTTCTTCGTAGACGACGGGTCGACCGATGGTTCCTTCGCGGTGCTCGAACGCCTTCACGCGGCCGACCCTGAGCACGTACGCGCCGTTCGTTTCCGGCGTAATTTCGGCAAGACAGCCGCACTATCTCTGGCCTTCAAGCGCGTGCGCGGGGAGGTGGTGGTCACCATGGACGCCGACCTCCAGGACGACCCACACGAGCTGCCCAAGCTGCTGGCCAAGCTGGACGAGGGCTACGATCTGGCCAGCGCCTGGCGCGAACACCGCCAGGACTCTATCGCAAAAAGGCTGCCGTCGCTACTGGCCAATAGCGCAGTCTCGGCTCTGAGCGGCATTCGCTTGCACGATGTCAACTGCGGCTTCAAGGCCTACCGTGCTGAGGTAGTGCGTGAGCTGAAGCTCTACGGTGATCTTCACCGCTACATCCCGGTCCTGGCCCACTGGCAAGGCTTCAGCGTGGCCGAGGTGCCTGTGACTCATCGGCCGCGGCTGTTCGGAGAATCCAAGTACGGTTGGCGCCGACTCATCCGTGGCTTCTTCGACTTCCTAGTAGTGCTCTTCCTGACACGCTATCTGCGGCGACCGCTGCAGTTGTTTGGAACTGCGGGGGCAGTCAGCCTGTTCTTCGGACTGGTCCTCGGCTTGTACCTGACCTACCTGCGCCTTTTCGGAGAAGGAATCGGTTGGCGTCCGGCGCTGTTCCTCGACCTGCTGGCTATTATCGTGGGCGTGCAGTTCATCTCGATGGGCCTGCTCGGAGAGATGGTGCGCAACTTTGGCTACCGCAGCGAAGACGAGTACTCCGTTCGCAGCGAGCTGTAGCCAAGGGCCTTCAGGTCAGCATTCAGCCTGCACGGCCTGCATGACAGACTACCCGCCTCTGATTGCCCTTTCACCGACAAAGCCCTGACATCCCTTGGGACACGCCAGGGGACCGTATGTCCACATTGGCGCATGCGTCTACTGTATGGAAATGTCGAAGGAGGTTCACCTTGCACAGGTCCCCCAGTTCCAGATGGTTACTGCCAACCCTGCTCGGCACGGCCATGGCCTTATGTATAGTGATCGCGGCATCGAATGCACAGGTGTCGGCCGCGTCGTCGCCCTTTGTCGTCAGCGGTGGCCCTCCGCAGGCTCTGGCGGGTCGGCAGACACAGCCCTCTAGCTACTACCCGCAGAGATCCAATGCCATGAGGGGCGATCCGCCCCAGTCTCCTGCGCTCGCCTGGCTACCCTCCCGTACTGACGGCCTTGGTCAGGATTCCTTGTCCATTGGCTCGCTGGCCAGCTACGGGGAGCGGGTCTACGCTGGCGCCGTCGGCGGAAGCGCGAGCTTGGTGCTGGTCTGGAGCTACGATGAAGCCGGGGGCTGGCAGCCCTCCTCCGCACCTGGCTTTGGCGGCACCAATACGGCCGTGCGCGCCATGGCTGTTTATGGCGATCTGCTCTATGCTGCGACTGAGAATGCCGTTTCAGGCGCCCAGGTATGGTCTTCGACAGGTGGTGGCTGGGGCCACGTGGCCGACCGCGGCATCCTGGACACACCGGCGAACACGGCTATCCCCTGCATGGCAATCCATCGTGGGCTGCTCTACGCCGGAACGCGCAACGCCTCAGGCGCGCAACTGTATTCTTACGACGGCGCGAACTGGACACGCGTCCTCAGCGGCGGCCTGGGCTACGCTGGCAACGTCAGTCTGGATGCTATGGCAGTCGTGGGAGAGCGACTGTACGTGGCAATGGGTAACGTAAGCGGAGCTCAGCTGTGGTACAGAGACGGGGACGCCGACTGGAGCCGAGCGCTTGTCTTCCCGCCGCACGCACCGCACATCAGCGCCCTGGCTGTCTTTCAGGATCGTCTCTACATCGCAACGTCGGATGACGCGGCCCGATTGGGCGAGATCTGGTGCTACGACGGAGACACCTACTGGCGTTCGGCGCAGCCGGGCTTTGGAGACAGCAACAATGAGGCAGTGCTGTCGCTTGCCGTCCACGGGAATGCTCTGTATGCCGGGACGCTGAATCGTGGGACGCTATTCGGAGCGCAGGTCTGGTTGACCGAGGGTGAAGGCTGGTGGCCTTCCACCAAGACAGGCTTTCTGAACCACCACAACCAGGGCATCTCGGCGCTGACGAGCGTTGCTGATTCGCTATGGGCTGGCACTGAGAACGCCTTTGAGGGCGCCGGCCTGTGGAATGGCAAGGCCGACCGTCTCAGCTTCACCGTCGCCAGCCGGCCTGTAGCCGTACTGCCACAAATGGCCGTGCGTTACGACATCCGTGTCACCAACCACACCACCCATACGTTCGCCAACATGCGTTTCTACGATACCTGGGAGTCGCGCGACGAGTGCGCTTACAATCCCACGTGTGATCCGGACTGCCAGGCACCCATCACCGTCTGGCTGGGAGACCTCGGACCCGGCGAGAGCGACTCTGGCATAATCACCCTGTATACCCATAGCTATTGTGCGCCGCAGGTGATCACCAACACGGTACGTTTGCAGGGTGACAATCTGGCCCCCATGTACATGTTCGCCACCACCGTCATCAGCCCGGCGCTCACGCCCACCCCAACTCCCACATTCGCGCCACAGGGCCCGTTTACGCGCACCTTCCAACAGGGCCTTTCCGGCTATGCTGGAGCCGCCGACACCTACATCTACCAGGGCGATCCGACACGCAGGTATTGCGACCAAGGCCTGATCAACGTGGGTTACCAACAGCAGTACGCGGGGCTGCTACGTTTTGACCTGACCGCGCTTCCCGGCAGTACCAATGTGCTCAGTGCTTCGCTGCGCTTGAGCGCCGTGGGCCACTGGGAGCCAGATCGAGATATTTCGGTGGGAGCATTCGTTGTCTCCCGCACAGTAGACGTGTGCCAAGCCACTTGGGCTCAGTCGCGCCTGGGAGAGGCCTGGGCGCTGGCGGGCTGCAACAGCACAGCAGCCGACCGGCGTCCGAACCCCGAGTCGACATTCACGACTGCGGGAATTCACCGTTCCTACGCAATCGACGTCACGCAGGCGGTGCGCGGCTGGGTCGACGCTTCTCTGCCCAACAACGGCCTGCTGCTTCGCAGCCTGGACGTCAACAGCCAGGTGCTGCTGTTCGCTTCAGGCGAGTACTCGGAGATCACACTGCGACCCGAACTGATAGTTGTGTACCTCACAGGTCCAACGCCTACTGCTACGTCCACCCAGACGCCCACCAGCACACAGACTGCTACGCGCACCCTTTCGCCAACCGTGACGCGAACGCCCACGCGCACTGCCACACCGTCGCACACGCCCACGCGCACAGGCACGCCCTCGCGCACGCCCACAACGACTTCTACGTCAACCCTGCCCACCACGCCGACAGCCTCACCCTCTCCGACGGCGACGAGCACGGCAACCACCACGCTTACGCCCGTGCCTACCTGCCCCGACCGCTACGAGCCCAACGATGGCTTTGAGCAAGCCTGGCCACTGGGATGGGGCGGTCACGTCGAGTCCTACATCTGCACTGCCAGCGACGTGGACGACTATTGGGCAGACATCACCGCGCAGCCGTACCAGGGCTTCCGCATCACGCTTGGCAACCTGCCCGCGGACTATGACCTCTATCTATACAACGCAGTACGCATGCCCATCGGCGCATCGGCCCGGCCAGGGTTGGTGGCGGAGAGCATTACGGTATTCGAGCCTGCGGTCTACATCCGCGTCACAGGGGCATCCGGGGCCTATGATCGACTGAACCCATACCACCTAGACATCGTGCCTATCACGCAGGCGACTGATACGCCCACCCCATCGCCAACTCCGACACAGACCGGGTTCCCATCACCTACCCAGACGCCGACGGGCACCCCAACCATGCCGGCGCCGCCTTCCCCTACGACAACGCCTACCGCAACACCCACCGCGCCTGGAGCGCGCTGGTCTGTGTACCTGCCCTTGGTCTTGCAGAGGCCTATTCGCTGACCCTGTAGGCCCGCACTCGCCCTCTCCCATGAGAAAACTGGGAGAGGGCACGGGGATGAGGCCGATGCACCTAGCAACCCAACTGTCCCATCGTGTCCTGGCCAGGGCCGTGTTCTTCTTCGTCCAACCAGCGCATGGCTTCTCTAGAGGACAGCGGTGCACTGGCCACAGCACTGCCACTGTCTCGCCGCGCCAGCTCGGCTAGCACCTGCGCCTGACTCGGTATAGCCCGGAAGGCAAAACCGCGCAACGATAGCGCGGCTGCTGTGGTCGCAAACCGCAAGCTAGCCTCGGGTGAATCGCCGGCCAGCAAGCAGTGTACCAAAGCTGCCGCATAGGTGTCTCCAGCCCCAGTGGCATTCACCACTGGCTGGCGCTGCACAACCACACGGAAGAGAGTCCCGCGCCAGACCAAGAACGTTCCACGCTCACCCAGGGTGATCGAACACAGAAGTTGCGGCCGTGCCTCGGTCAGACGCAATACTGCTTCCGGCAGCGGCTCCCCGGTCACCTGCTGGACCTCGCGGCTGTTGAGAAAAAGGCCTGCCAGGTGCGGCAGCAGTCGTGAGAGTCCTTGCCAGTCGCTTCCATAGTCCCCCTGTGGGGAAAGGAATACCCTCCGTCCCCCAGTAGACGCCCGGCGAGCCACCTCCAGGTGATACCCTTGCTCAGCCGCGCCCAGCCACACGCATGGCGCCGCCCAAAAGCCATCCGGCAGGTCCTCCACCTCAAGACCGCGACCCACGCCCGGCTCATACTGGAAGCGTACGATGTGTCCAGAACTGTCGTACGCCAGATGCAGCTTGGCGCTTGGGCCTGCCACAGCCTTCAGTTGCCAGTCAATGCCATCTGCCTTCAATTCGCCCAGCAGGGCTTGGTCAAAGTCCTCGCCGATGCGACTGCAGAACTGCACCGCGTGCCCCAGGCGCGCAAGCGCGACACTCACGTACAGACCGGAGCTCCCCAGGCAGCATAGCTCCACCTTACCCTGCTGCACATGGTCTACGGAGAGAACTCCCGTGATGTGGATAGGCGCATGGGCCATTGTGTACCCCCGGGACCCCATTGCTCGACACTCGCCGTGCATCGCTTGGTGTGCAACCATGCTGCGTGTGCGGTGTTTACTCATACGAGACCATCCGCCCGCGAAAGGAAGAAACATGGCCAAGATCGCTATTGTGACCGATACCGGCTGCGACATCCCCGAGCCACTGCGACGGCAATATGGCATTCAGACGGTTCCGCTCGAGGTTCGCTTCGGAACCCAGGCCTACCTGGAGGGTGAGCTCACCCTGGAGGACTTCTGGGCCAAAGTGCAGGCCGGCGGCCGACCAGGCACTTCGCAGCCGGCTGTTGGTCGGTTTGAGCAGGCTTTCGCCGGCTGGATTCAGCAGGGCTATGATGTGCTGTGCATGACCATCACCAGCAAGCACAGCGGGACGTTCAATTCTGCCCATACCGCGTCACTGAGCTTCCCCGGACACGTCACGGTGTACGACACCGAGTCGCTCTCACTGGCTCAGACCTACCAACTTATCGCAGCAGCCAAGGCAGCGGCAGAGGGCCTGGAACTGCCTCAGGTCCTGCAGCGCGTGAAGAGCGTACGCGATCGCACCCACCTGTACATCGGCTTGGATACCGTCGAGTTCCTCAAGGCAGGCGGGCGGGCCGACGCGATCATGCCCATCCTGGAGCGCGCCGTGCGTGTACTTAACATCAAGCCCACCCTAACCTTGGCCGAAGGCCAGCTCAAGTTCCTTGGAGTGGATCGCTCCCACGAGCGCAGCGTGCGCCGCATACTTGACGAGATCGCCAAACATGCCCCGGCAGAGGCCTTGTTCGTGTTGCACACCCGCCTCTGGGACGAGGCGCCCAAGGTAGCGCGTGAACTGAGCGCGCGGCTCAACTTCCCTCTGGAGCAGGTGATGATAGGCGAAGCCGGGCCGGTGCTGTCGTGTCACGCCGGTCCTGGAGTCATGGCCGCAGCGATTGTAACCAAGGGCTAGTCGCGGGCCCGTCAGTAGTATGTTGTTTCCAGGGCAGGCTCGAACAGCGCGCGGTATGCAGTGTCGCCCGATCCTCTGCAAGCGCCAGTCAGTGGGCAGCGGCCGGGGCACGCATACACGAACGACTGCATGACGCTGCAGCATGTGCGGTCGCAGGCGTCGCAGCGCGGCTGCCGATCATGGTGGCAGCAGCTCCTGCCCAGCGTCCAGATGATTTCGTCCAGCGTGAAAACGTCGATGCCCGATAGTTGTTCCACGCGCTTGTAGGCCTGCTTCGCTGCCGCGCGTATGTGTTCCTCTTCAGAGACTGTGGCCTCGGCCTTGTCGCGCAGCCGCTGCCTCCACTCCGCATCCTCCACCTGCACCATGCCGCTGCGCAAGGCCACACGCAACAGGTGATAGTCCACCGGGATAAAGAGATTGTGCCTATCGCGGGCTTCCCACAGGCCCAAGCGCTGCCAGATCTTCAGCAGCACAAACGCCTTCTTCAGGTGCGGATCACTGTAACCTGGCATGTCTCCAAGAACATCAAGCAACCCGCGTCCGTCGTCCCGGCGCAGCAAGCCCTTGCTGTCGTGCACCAGCCGCTCGAGAGAGCCACCGTAGCGTTGCAGCAGCGCCTGGGCCGTCTCGCGCAAGAGACGGGCACGCTCGGCGCCGCGAGGCGTAGCCGGGTGGCTTGGATTGCCGTCCAGGGATAAGATCGCGTCGAACTGTGCGGTGTCAATCTTGGCCATGCGTTGCACAGCGAAAGCCTGCGGGTCTTTCAGTACCGCGCGCAGAGCTAGCGCGAAGAACAGATCGGATCCCAGGTATTGCTTGCCCCCCAACACGCCGGCCATGCCCTTGAAGTCAAACAGCAGGGTGCACAGAAAGAAGTAGTACTCGCGCAGTTGCGGGGCATCCAGCGGCGGCAACGCACCTTCGACCGTAGCATATGACGCAGTCCGCAAATCCAATCCGCGCAGGCGGGCGGCCACGCGTGCCACACAGGCTTCGTCTATCACCACAGACATCTCACGTTTCCTAAGTTCGCTTTCGTTGGCTACCTGGTGGCCACTATACTCAGGCTCAGTTCTGCTGTCAACAGCCGCCCGCCATCCCACTTCTCCCCAGCGTGCCACGGCAGAGGGCAGGCGTGAGGCCCCCTCTCCCGGTCTTCCCTTGGGAGAGGCGGCTGGCGCTGAGGCCAGCTTCCATGGTATTTCCGACAGAGGCGCAACTGCGGTACAATAGCTCAAAACTGCCGCATGACTCACCCAACGAGAGAGGTTGGCAGATTGCCTGACCGGGATGCTATTCAAACCCAACGCGGCGAGCTGCTGGTCGCCATCCTGAAGGAGCCCTCGGACCTGACGATACTCATGGAGCATTGCTGGTACAGGATTCCTGTGGACAAGGTGCCCAGACGTTGGCCGCCGCGCTGGCTGGCTTTCTACCATACCAAGGCATTCGGCCAAGAGCCGGCCTACTTGGTCACCGTCCTTAGCTTCATTCCGGAGGCAAGCAGATGAAAACGGCACACGAATACGTGGCCAGCCTTGCAGCCATGCGACACAACGTCTGGATGAACGGCAGGAAGGTCGAGCGGCCTTGGGAGCACCCCCAGATTGCCCCCGGCCTGCGCATCGTCGAACTGACCTATGCCTGGCCGCAGAACCCCGAAACGAAGGAGCTGCTGACCGCTACCTCGCACCTTGACGGCCAGACCATCAACCGCTTCACGCACATCCATCAGAGCTGCGAGGACCTGCGCAAGAAGGTAGAGATGACGCGCCTGTACTGCCGTGAGGTTGGCTGCATCCAACGCTGCATGGGCATCGATGCGCTCAACGCCCTCTCCGTCATCACCCACCATGCCGACAGCATGTTCGGCACCCAATACCATGCGCGTCTACTGGACTACCTCAGGCTCTTTCAGACGAATGACTGGGTGGGCAACGCGGCCATGACCGACGTCAAGGGCGACCGCTCTTTGCGTCCGCACCAGCAGGCCGACCCGGACCTGTATCTGCACGTAGTGGAAAAGCAACAGGACGGCATCATCGTGCGCGGTGCCAAGGCTCACAACACCGCTGCGCCCTATTCGCACGAACTGATCGTGCTGCCCACGCGCGACATGCGCGAGCAGGATGCCGACTATGCGCTGGCGTTTGCCATCCAGGCCGACGCGCCTGGTGTGCGCATGGTCTGTCGCGGCGCCGCGCCCTCAAGGCAGCTCGAAATGGGTGCGCCCCTCAGCTCACGCTACGCCAGCGTTGAATCGCTGACCATCTTCGAAGACGTCTTCGTTCCGTGGGAGCGGGTCTTCCTGTGCGGAGAGTGGCAGTTGGCGGGCTATCTGGCGGAGACCTTTGCCACCTACCACCGCCACTCATACTGCGGCTGCAAGCCAGCCATCTCTGACTTGCTGTTGGGGGCGGCGGCGCTTGTGGCTGACTACAACGGCATCGCCAACGCCAGCCACGTGCGCGCCAAGCTCACCGAGTTCATGGTCACTGCCGAGCTCGTACACGCATGCGGGCTGGCAGCCAGCCTGAAGGCCCAGCGTATGAGCTCAGGCACCTACCTGCCGGACCTGGTCTACTCCAACGTCGGCAAGTATCACGCCGGCACGCACCTGCATCACGAAATGGAGCTGCTGCAGGATCTGGCGGGCGGTCTGGTGGTCACCATGCCCTCTGAGGAGGACTACCTGAGCCCGGAGGTCGGCCCGTTGCTGAAAAAGTACCTTGCCGGGCCCGCCGCCCTATCCGTCGATGACCGCGTGCGCTGTTTCCGCCTGATCGAGGACATGAGCGCTGGCAAGTTCGCCGGCCTTCTGATGGTGGCAGGCGTGCACGGCGGCGGCTCTCCCGAAGCTGAGCGTCTGGCCGTCTTTCGTAGCTACGACCTGGACAGTCGCAAGCAGCTCGCCAAACGGGCGGCAGGGATTGCCAACTGATGAGCAGAACGTGACAGGCTCCCAGATTCCCCTGGCGCACCAGCGCGCGCTGATTGAGATCCATCGCCGGCTTCAGGACATCCGCTGGGCCATTACCGGCAGTGTGGGCTTGGCCTTGCAGGGCGTGGACGTGGAAGTACACGATATCGACCTGCAAGCCGATGCTCCCGGGGCCTATGCTATCGAGCGCTGCCTGTCCGAGTTCGTAACGCGCCCGGTACGCTTCTCCGAGGCCGCCCGTGTGCGCTCGTACTTTGGCGCCCTCTCGGTGCTTGGGATTTCTGTCGAAATCATGGGCGAGGTGCAGACACGCGCCGCGGGAGGGGCCTGGCAGGAGCCTCCTGACATGCAGATCGAGACGCTATGGGTGCAGGCATTCGGCCTGCAACTTCCCGTGTTGTCGCTCACCTGGGAACAGCAAGCCTACTTGCGACGCGGCATTCTGGAGAAGGCGCTGCTCATCGAGCAGTACCTCGAAGCACATCCGCATTGCCCTGGCCGGCGCCAAGGCAGCGGCGAGATTGCTCAGGATACGTAGATAGGATAGCGTATGGACAGCACACTCTCCGGCCTGGAGCTAGCGCGACGATTCTACCTGCAAGCGCTGCGCCCCATTCTTGACGCCGCCTTTCCCGACCTGCCGCATTCGGCCGCGCTGATCGGCACAGGATCAGAAGTACTCGGCTTCGACACAGTTATGTCACGCGACCATAACTGGGGGCCGCGCCTGGATCTCTTCCTCTCGGAACCGGATCACGCGCGCTGGGCGGAGGATGTGCGCGCAGTCCTGGGGCAGAGGCTGCCCTTCGAGTTTCTTGGCCACCCAACGCACTTTGAGAAGGCTCCGAACGACCCAACCAGCTTGGTCCCCAAACACACACGCATCCGCCCACTGCAGCACCGCGTGCAGGTGCTCACGCTGCGGGGGTTCCTGAGCGAGTACGCCGGGCTGCAAGCCGGAAGCGAGCCAACGCTCATGGACTGGCTGGCCGTCCCAGAGCAGAAGCTGCGCACCCTGACCGCAGGTGCGGTGTACCACGACGGCCTGGGAGCGCTTGAACCGCTGCGTCGGAGTCTGGCGTACTACCCGCACGACGTGTGGCTCTATTTGCTTTCGGCCGCGTGGCAGCGCATCGGACAGGAGGAGCCCTTCGTAGGCCGCGCCGGCAGCGTCGGCGACGAAGTCGGTTCGGCCGTGATCGCCGCACGCCTGGTGCGCGACGCCATGCGCCTGGCCATGCTGATGGAGCGCCAGTACGCGCCCTACTCCAAGTGGTTTGGCTTCGCGTTCGGGCGCCTGAACTGCGCAACCGCGCTGGCTCCGCTGTTTGCGCAAGCACTCAGAGCCGAGGTTTGGCAAGAGCGTCAACGACATCTGGCCAGCGCCTACGAGCTTCTGGCCCGGATGCACAACTCGCTTCATATCACCGACCCGGTTGCGACGCAGTCGCGTTGTTTCCACGAACGCCCCTTTCTGGTCATCGGCGGGGAGGAGATCGCGCAGAGGCTGTGGGATGCCATCCGCGACCCGAAGGTGCGTGCTCTGCCGTACGGCGTGGGCAAAGTAGACCAGTTTGTGGACAGCACCGACGTCCTCTCGCACGATGGCCGCTGCCGCTCGCTCCTGGCGGAGCTACGTGCATGATTAAGAGCGCTACGAGAGCCGCTCTAGTCTCGGTGGTGGGCATGCCCTGGGACGAAGGATCCTCGTTTCTGCGCGGCGCATCCGGAGCCCCGGCACGTATTCGTGAGGCGCTGCATTGCGGCTCAAGCAACCTGTGCGCAGAGAACGGGCTGGACCTCAGCGCCGACGGGCGCTGGAGTGACTTTGGCGATGTGGCGCCGAATTCTGGAGCGGCAGGCCGTGCCCAGATCGAGCAGACGGTCGCCAAGCTTCTGGCGCAGGGCAAACGCGTCTTGGCGCTGGGCGGGGATCACTCCGTCACCTACCCCATTGTGCGTGCCTATGCGCACGCTTTTTCGAAGCTGAATCTGCTCCAGTTCGATGCTCATCCCGACCTCTACGACGAATACGAGGGCCAGCGCTTTTCGCATGCCTGCCCCTTCGCCCGGATCATGGAGGAGGGCTTGGTCTCGAGTCTGCTGCAAGTGGGCGTGCGCACGGCCAATCCGCACCAGCGCAGCCAGGCTGCCCGCTTCGGCGTGAAAGCAGTTGAGGCTCGCTTCGGACTCCCCGGCCTGCCGTTGCCAACGGGCGCGCCACTCTACGTCTCGCTCGATCTTGACGTTCTCGACCCCGCCTTTGCGCCGGGCGTCTCACACCCCGAGCCCGGCGGCTTGAGCACGCGTGAGCTGCTGAGCATGATCCAGAACCTTCCCACACCCATCGTCGGCGCCGACATCGTCGAATACAACCCACAGCGGGACCCGACCGGCATCACTGCCATGCTCGCCGCCAAGCTGCTCAAGGAGCTGCTTGCCGCTATGCTCCGTCCACCATGCTAAAGCCTATCGGCCGCGCTTGTTTGGGCAGTTTCCTCTTAACCTCTCGCTGAGTGCTCTGTCCAGGTCCCCCGCCGTCGCCAGCGTCGCGGGTTCCTCTTCTCAGATTCCGCCGTGGTAGCCGCGTTCTGTGGATTGGGCTCTCTCTTGGAAATTCCCTGTCGCCGTGGCATAATGCATCGGCAAAGGAGGTGCGGCATGTCAGAAACACCACTCCCGCAGAGGCTGCAGATCAAGCCTGGGCAACGCATTGCCATACTGAACGCGCCTGAAGGGTACAGACAGCTGCTGGGCCAGTTGCCCGCACAGGTAATCGTACTGGATACCCTAAAGGGCGAGTTCGACCTCATCCAGGCTTTCTTCACCGACCGCGCCCTCCTTAGAGACGAAGCACTCACTCTGAAGCGCGCCCTGAAACCGGGTGGCATCCTCTGGATCTCCTACCCCAAGCTCAGCTCCAGCACTCAGAGCGACCTCAGCCGCGACGTGCTCTGGCAGGCCGTTGCCCCCGCAGGGTTGCGGCCCGTGGCCCAGATTTCGGTGGATGAGACCTGGTCAGCTGTGCGCCTCAAGCCCATCACCTAGACTTGTCGAAGAGATCTGCGTCGCGCCTCCCCCTCTGCACCCAGTCGCGATCAAGGAGCGAGTGTGCCAAGGAGTAAGGACGTATGGAAACCCTGAAGGCCATCCACACGCGCAAGAGCATCCGCAAGTTCTTGGACCGTGAGATACCGCCCGAGGTCATTCGGCAGGTGCTACAAGCCGGGATCCGCGCGCCTTCGGGCGGGAACAGGCAACCCTGGCGCTTTGTAGTGGTAACCGATCGGTCCAAGATCAGTCAGTTCGACCGACACGAGCATCAAACCTGGGTCGAGCAGGCACCGGCGGTCATCGTCGCCTGTGCCAACCCGCACGATACCTGGGAAAAGTACGACGAGCGGGACGACTGCTGGCTCCTGGACGTGGCGGCAGCGGTCCAGAACATGCTGCTGGCAATCCACGACCTCGGCCTGGGAGCGGTTTGGGTACTGTCCTGCGGCATGCACGACATTCGCAGGGAGTTGAATATTCCCCTCCATTGGCGTATCGTGTCCATCATTCCTTTTGGCTACTATGACGAGACAGACCCAGCGAACGCAGGTGCACGCCCCAGAAGGTCGCTGTCCGAAGTAGCCTACCTTGGAAGCGCGGATAGACCATTCCCTCCGTCAGGAGAAAGCATCCTGACAGCGTACGATTGACACAGCTACTCATCCTGACACAAGGAGCGGTGCTTGAACAAAGCCCGAGTCGTTCTGTTCGGCGCATCCGGCACCATGGGGCACCAGGCTTTCAAGGAACTCTGGCACAGGCGGGAGCGCTATGACGTCGTTATCCTGCTGCGCCCGTCACCCAAGAATCGCGCCTTGTTTGGCCCCTACGCGCAGCAGGCAGGCATTCCAATCGCGGATGTCAAAGGCGCATTCCACGGCAACGGTCTCACAATCCTATGGGGCGATGCCACCAACTACCCAGATGTCGAGGAGGCCGTGCGGGGAGCCGATTGGGTGCTGGACGCCATGGCCTGCATCTCGCCGCAGGCTGACTACCACCCGGAGATGGCCAAGGCCGTCAACACCGACGCCATCCGTCACATCGTGCGCGCCATTGAATCCCAACCGGGTGGTGCTGAGCGTGTGCGTCTGATCTACACCGGCACTGTCGCGGAGACGGGCGACCGCCTCCCGCCCATCCACTGGGGCCGTGTGGGCGACCCCCTCAAGCCCTCCATCTTTGACTACTATGCGGTCACCAAGGTCGCGGGCGAACGGGCGGTGCTTGAATCGAACATCCGGCACTGGGCCTCCCTGCGGATGACCTTCATCATGCCCGTCTCCTACCAGGAGTCTGTCAGCCTGCAGGACCCGATTGCTTTTCACATGCCAATCAACGCGTGCATGGAGAACGTCTCCGACCGCGATGCGGGCTACGGATTGGTCAACTGCCTGGACGTGCCAGACCAATCCGACTTCTGGCGACGCGTCTACAACATGGGTGGCGGGCCGAGCATGCGCTGCACCGCTTACGAGTTCATGAACCGCACTTACCGACTGAACGGATTGTCGGGCGTCGAGGCTTGCAGCGAACGCCGCTGGTACGCACTGCGCAACTTCCACATGCAGTACTACGAAGACAGCAGCGTGCTCAATGCGTACCTGCACTACTGGCGAGACTCGCTGGAGGATTACTGGAGGGCGGTGGCCGCCAGCATGCCATTCGGCATGCAGCTCCTATCCCAGTTGTGCCGTCACGTCGCGCTCATTCGCAAGCAGGCAGAGCGCAAGACCTACAGCATCATGAAGCACATGGCCGAAGACCACCGCAACGGCAGCGCCTACTGGTACGCACATCGCAACGACATGCGCATCAGCGCTTTCTTCAAGGACTATGCCACCTACGAGGCCATCCCCGACTGGGGCGTAGACATGCCGCCACTCGATCCCGACACGAGCTGGCATCGGCTCGATCACGGCTATGACGAGTCCAAAGCGCGCCTCGACCTCGACGACCTGCGTGCTGCGGCTCGTTTTCGCGGCGGCGAATGCCTCTCACCGGCGTGGGACGGGAATTGGTATGCCACTCTGGCCTGGAAGTGCGCCTTCGGTCACGAGTTCTCAGGCAAGCCTTACACCATCCTCAAGGCGGGGCACTGGTGTCCGGACTGCGTGCCCCCACCCTGGGATTACGATGAACAGGCCCGGCGCAACCCGTTCTTCGCTCAGGTGTGGTATCCCAACCATGATCCCAGCGAGCACAACTACTATCCTGAGGACTGCACCCAGGACATCGTGTGCGCGGATGAGGATCAGTGACATGACTTCTATTGACCTCGCCTTCGCTCGCCGCCTGGAGGCAACCCACGCCTGGCGCTGTATTCACTACGCCGACGCCTGGGCCAGACTCCACCCTCAGCAGGCGCCAGCCGTGGCCAGAGAGATAAGAGGTGGCTGGGTGATCCTGTCCGGGCCAGGCTCGCCGGTGCACAATGCCCGCGGGCTGGGCCTGCACGGGCCCCTGAACGAGGCCGATCTGGAAACGATTGAGCGCCTGTTTCGCGAGGCAAGGCTGACCCCTCACATCGACGTGTGCCCGCTGGCTGAGCCATCGTTTGTGCAGTTGCTCGCACAGCACGGCTATGTTCTCTTGGAGTTCCAGAGCATGCTTTGGCGCAACCTTGCGCCACCGGACGAGAATCTGCTTGTTCCTGAGGATGTGCAAGTCCGGCCGGCCGGGCCGGAACTGGCGGAAGTCTGGATTCGGACCACGGCGCAGGGATTCAGCGCAGGGGATAGTCCGGCTCAGGACGCACTGGACATCATGGCGGCCAACTTCCATGCTGTCAACGGCGCGCCATTCCTGGCCTGGTGGCAGGGTGAGCCCGCTGGTGGTGGGGGCATGTATGTCCACGAGGGGGCCATGGAGCTTGGCGGCGACAGCACGCGTCCGGCCTTTCGGCGGCGTGGAGTGGAGACTGCCCTGATCCTCGCGCGCCTGGCCGCCGCCCGCGAGATGGGCTGTGATCTGGCCATGGCCACCACCACGGCCGGCAGCGCCTCGCAGCGCAACGCCGAGCGTCTGGGCTTCCGCCTGGCCTACACCAAGGCCATCCTCTCCAAGCCAGATCCATGAGAGCTGTTCCTCCCTCTCCCGCTTTGCTCATGAACGTTCGCCTGACGGGGACGAGCGAGAGGGGTTGGGGGCGAAGGTAGGTCTCCCCTCTCCCATCAAACGACTGGGAAAGGGGGTGGGGGTGAGGGCCGGCTTTGCAGCCACCGAAACTGCCACTGCTCAACGCCAATCTACGCTGGTTCCTGGCCGCCATGGTTCTGGCGAACGTAGCCGGCGAGGTAGCCTTCTTGCTGCTGCCTGTCTACCTCTCCACCCTGGGCGCCAGCGTTGCCCAGATCGGCCTGGTGTTCTCCGTGGCGGCCGTGGTGGCCCTCGCACTGCAGCTTCTGGGCGGCTGGTTGTCCGACTCCATCGGGCGCCTGCGCACCATTGCCATCGGCAGCCTGACCGCCTCGCTGGGCTACGTCGCCATGGTGTGGGCGCCCGACTGGCGCTGGGCCACACTAGCGCTGTGTCTGGAGTACGTCTCGGGCGCACTGGTCGGCCCCAGCTTCGCATCGTACATCGCAGAGCAGTCCACTGAGGACAGCCGCGGCCGCGTCTTCGGGCTCTCCAAGGGCATCTTCCTGGTCGTTGGCGTGGTCGGCCCGCTGATGGGCGGCACGCTCGCCGGGCGCTTCGGACTGCGGGTCACCTTCCTGGTGGCTGCCGTGCTCTACGTCGCTGCATCCGGCATGCGCGTGTGGATGGCCAGGGATGCTCGCTTCGCCAGCGCATCTCCACCGGAACGCCTCACGCTCGTCTCCCTGCGCAGTAAGCTCGGAGCAACCGCCAGGATGGTGCTGGCAGGCGGGGTGGTGACCTGGATCTTCCTGACAGACAGCGTCAAGGACGTCTCCGATCGCCTCTCCATGGAGCTGCAGCCGCTCTACTTGACCCAGTTGGGCGGTGCCAGCATGCAACAAGTCGGCTGGTTGAAGTCAATCGGCGGAATCATGACCATGCTGCTGACCTATCCGGCAGGCTGGCTTTCCGACAAGAAGGGAGAACGCGTCGCCATCTCGGCGGGTCTGGCCCTACAGTCCCTGGCGCTGCTCCAGCTCATCCGCTCCCGTAGTATCCAAGGCTTTGCGGCCGCAGCTCTGCTCTACGGCGCGGGCACGGGCTTATTGATGCCATCCTACGATGCCCTGATCTCGAAGGTCATACCCGAAAGGCTGCGCGGCGTTGCCTACGGGCTGTTCCACACCAGTATTGGGTTCTTGGCGCTACCCGCGCCATGGTTGGGCGCCCAGATCTGGTTGCGCTTTGGTCCGGCAATTCCCTTCGCCGTCACGGCCGCGGCCTCTTTGCTGGCTGCCGTGCTGGCCTACTACAGGATGGTCTACCCTGGTCCTCGAAAAGCAGACTAGGCAGCGCGCTTCCCACGGTTAAGCGCCTCGGCCCATGCCAGCACATCCTGCGCCTGGCGCACGTTGGCGGCATCGATCATGCGCCCGTCCAGCGAGGTTGCGCCCATCCCTTGGGACTCGGCCTCGCAAAAGGCCGCCAGCACTCGCCGGGCATATGCTACCTCGTCCGCAGAAGGCGAGAAAACAGCATTCACTGGTTCGATTTGCGATGGGTGGATCAGCAGTTTGCCCCGAAAGCCCAGGCGCTTGGCCATGCGCGCGTCGTGGACCAGGCCCTCGGAATCCCCGAAATCGACCCAGGGGCTATCGATGGCGAGCAGTTCCGCGGCCCGGGCAACCACGGCCAGGTGAGCCCGCGCGTACAGAGTCTCGCTCCCCTCCAACGATGGCATGGTGCCCATGTCGCGGGCAAAGTCCCAGGCCCCAAAGGCCAACGCAATGATGCGCGAACTGGCAACGGAGATTGCCTGCGCCTCAAGCACGCCTTTGGCGCTCTCCAACTGGAGAATCAGCACCAGGCTCTCTCGCGGCAGACCACGCTCCAGCTCCAATGCACTCACCGTGCGCGCACACTCGTGCACCTGCTGGATCGATTCCGTCTTGGGAAGCATTATGCCCGCCACCCCGGACTGGACCGCCCAGTTCAGGTCCTCAGACGTCAGCCCCGTCGCATATGAATTGACGCGCACAAAGACCGTTGCGCCCGCAGCCTCGAGAGCCGGCAGCGCGTCACGCACACATGCTCGCGCTGCCTGCTTCTCAACCACCGGCACGGCATCCTCCAGGTCCAAAACGAGTGCATCCGCACGCAGACCGGCGGCCTTGGCGAGCATGCGCGCGTTGTTCCCTGGGGTATAGAGCATGGATCGTAGCAGCCGAATCAATTGGCGCCTCCCCTGCCAGCCAAAACGCGAGCCAGGGTGGGCGCCAAGTCCTCTGGCCGCTCCACCACCTGCGCGCCAGCGCCACGCAAGGCCTCGATCTTACTCTCTGCGGAACCGCGGCCGCGTTCGATGATGGCGCTGGCGTGCGAGAAGCGCATGCCGGTCTTCGCGCCCACACCGGCAATGTACGCCACCAGCGGCTTGGTGAAGCCTCCCTCATGCATCACCTGGGCCGCCTCTTCTTCGGCCGATGTGCCGATTTCTCCGAACATTGCCACGGCGTGGGTCTCTGCGTCTTGTTCGAACAGCGGCAGAAGTTCGGCAGGCGTCGTGCCAACAATGGGTTCGGAGCCCACGTGCACCGCCGTGCTGACACCCAGACCTACCTGCGCAATCGCCCAGCAGAAAGTGGTGGTCTGGCCACCACTGCGCGATATCACGCCCACATGCCCTGGTCGAAACACCTCTCTGGCGAAATCCTCCGAACCCCCGATCCAACCGGCCACTGATTTGCCAGGGCTGATCACGCCGAACGAACCCGGCCCCACCATGCGCGCGCCACTCTCGCGACAGGCGGCAACCATCTCCAGAGTATCGTGCAAAGGCACTCGCTCTGCCGGCACGAACAGGCGCAAGATGCCAGCGTCTATCGCCTCCAGCACCGCGTCCTTGAGCGCGTTGCCGGGCACAAATACAACCGTGGCATCGATTGGGCCACGGTGCCGCCATGCCTCCCGCACCGTATCGTACACGGGCACGCCTTCCACGCTGGCCCCGCCCCGTCCCGGCGTGACGCCAGCCAAGACACGCGCGCCATAGTCCAACATGAACCGCGTGCGCGCCAGCCCCTCGCGTCCGGTGATGCCCTGTATCAGCAGGGAGGTATGCTCACCTAGCAGTATGGCCATTCGTCCTGCTCCTGAATTGCTCAAGACCAGTCATGGGTAGCGAAATCGCAATGGCCTGCTTCCCATGTAGCCAGCACTCGACCTCGCAGGCCAGGCATTCTGGGTCGCGGCGCTTGGCGTCTTCGCGCTGAACGTTCAGCACTGCCTTGCCATCTTCCAGCGTCAGTATCCCGGCCCCATACTTGTCGCAGGCTTTCACGCAGCCCTTGAGCGTGCATTCCTGGCAGCTATGGTGGTCAATCTGCACGCATCCCGTGCGAGTGTTGAAGCTATACACGGCCCCCGGCCTTTCCGGCGGTTTGGTACCCGTCCACCAATGCTCTCATTCTGGCGGCTACTGCGTCCAAACGATGGATATGCTCTCGACCGTACAACTCCAAGCAGATGGGCAGGTGGTGCAGACCCTCATGCAGTATGCGCAGAGACTCCTCTTCTTTGTTGCCGCACAGCAAAATCACCACCGGGAAGCCTGGTCGGCCGGCCAGCTCTTCACGGAAAGCCTTGACCAGCCCATGCGCATGGTGCCAAAGGTCCTGACTGCTCATCACCGCGCCCATCAGGCAATAGCCTTGAATCCCCGGCTGGGACAGGATGATCTTGGCAATGCGGTACACTTTGGACGCGGGAGGATTGCCACTCGTCTCTGCGTAGTCTGCCAGTTTCAGCCCATGCCGGCCGAGCGCGTCAGCAGCCAGCAACGCTCCTCCGCCGCCGATGGCGTGATAGCCAATGTAGCCGCTTTCCCGGACTTCGGGCGTCAACTGCGCAAAGAAGCTCACGCCGCGGTAATCATCCTGCTCGATCCTCCACGCGATCTTCTCCAACTCCGTGGGCGGGCGATCGCTTTCACGCGCGAAAGCAATGCCCAACTCGGGATGGCGGCTCACCGACGCGTCATCGATGCTCACCCGGCAATCAGCAGCGTACCACTTGCCCGCCGTCGTGAGCACCAGGGGATTGATCTCCACCGAGCGCGCGTCGTTGCGTCGGAAGACGCCGTACAGGCTTACCAAAACCTGGCAGGCCGAGGCGAGCGCCTCACCCGACAGCCCGATCGCCAACGCCAGCTCACCTGCATGGTAGGGCCGCACGCCACGTCTCACGTCCACGCTCATGCGTGCGATGTGCTCCGGCGACTCGCGCGCGACCTGTTCGATGTCAACTCCACCCGCCGTGCTCAGAATAAGCACTGGCGCCTTGACCAGGTGCGAGTCATCCACAATCACGCCGGCGTAGAACTCTTTCGCGATGTCGAGCTTCTCCTCCACCAGCACTTGCTCTACCAGCAAACCCTTGATGTGCGCTCCCAGGAGCGCGGCGGCAATCTGCCCTGCCTCCTCGGCATTAATGGCAAAGCGTATGCCTCCCGCCTTGGAGCGCGCTGTTGCCCATACTTGGGCCTTGACAACGACTGGGCCGCCAATGTCCGCCGCTATTCTGCTTGCTTCTTCCGGGCTGGAGGCCACCGCCCCCCTTGGCACCGGGATCTTGGCCTCGCGCAAGAGCTGTTTTGCCTGGTACTCATGCAGCCGCGCCATTCACGCCCTCTCCTCGCGCTCGTCTTCCACCAGTTCGCGCTACCGCTGCGCCACTGCTCGCTCGCCGGTTCTTGGAAATTGTAGTGCGGCGCGCGCGCCTGTCAACTGCTGCTTGGCCCCGGCAGCGCCACCGCACTGCAGCCCTGATCCGTGTCTGACGCAGGCTCAGGGTCCTGTAGCCTCCAGTAGGCCCCGCCGCCGCCCTCGCGCCCCATCAGGCGATGCGCCACCAGGCAGCCCCGGCTAGGGTGGACACTGATTGCAGTGCGCAGTGCTGCCATCTGCAGCGCGGCCGCGATACCCAAGGTTCGCAGAGCGGTGCTGACGCTTTGTTCGCGGCTGCTGTCAGAGAGCCACCGCTTGTTGCTACTCCACTTCGTCCGGCCGCACTGCATGGCCCTTGCGCGCGGACTGTTGCACCGCCAGCGCGAACTGCAGCACTGCTTTCCCCGCCGGACCGTCCAGCACTGCCTGGCCGCCTTTGTGTAGCACGTCCAACAGGTGACGCGTGCAATCCACGAAGGAATCCTGCCACTCCACGCGCTCGACCGGGATGGGGGTGGTCTTGCCATCGCGGAACAGCATCAATTCGGGCAGATCCAGCGTGCGCGCCGTGCAGCGGTTCACGATCAGAATGCCCTTGTCGCCAATGATTTCGACGCGATCGTCGTCGGCATAGTAGTCGGAGTAGATGCGCACATTGGGGGTGTGCTCGAAATCGATCACGCCGTAGCGTCTTTGCGCCTTGAACTGCACCATGATCGTGGCAGGCGCATCCAGAGAGAGGCCGGGCGCGACAGGGCTATGGTCGATCCAGGCGCACACACACTCGGCGTCGCCCATCAGGTGGCGCGCTAGCGAGAAGATGTGATAGCCATGGTCGAAAACGAGCGGCCCACCGCCGCAGCGCCTGGGGTCGAAGCGCCAGGCCCAAGCGCTCAGGGGAACCTTCCAGGATGTGTTGCGCGTGCCGGTACTGACGTGCGTGCGGATCATCTGCGGTTCACCGATTTCCCCCGCTTCGATCATCTGTTTGGCGCGCACGTGGGGCGGATAGAAGACAAAGTTCTCGAAGATTCGCAACACCACGCCAGCATCGCGGGCCGCCTCGATCATGGCGTTAGCCTCGCTAACGCACAGCGCCATGGGCTTCTGCACCGAGACGTGCTTGCCAGCCTGGCAGGCCTTCACAGTCATTGGCGCATGCAGATGGTGCGGAACCAGCAACTCCACGAGATCAACCTCGCGGTCTTCGAGCAGTCTGTCATAGTCCGCATAGATCCGTTCGACACCCCAGGCATGCGCCTGAGCGCGGGCGCGCCCCGCATTGCTGTCGCACACGGCCACAATGCGTGCGTCTTCACGCTGGTCGTATCCCAGAGCGTGTAGATCAGATATGCGCCCACAACCCACGATCGCAACTCGGATGCTTTCCTTCATGAGTTGTCTCCGTTACTCAAACGGTCCGCTGCTAACGCTCCTCGTTGCGCTCTCGTTCGTACTTGGCACGCCGTTCGGCCAGATAGGCCGGCACGGGCACGTCCCACCAGCCCAGCGCCGGGCTGCCCGAGAGTGGATAGTTGCGCTCGACCAGCACCTCAAGCACCGCTGGCGTGCCCGCGGACAGTGCGCGTTGCAGCGCAGGGCGCACCTCATCGGGAGCGGAGATGCGCTCGGCGTAGCACCCAAAGCCGCGCGCCACCTCTGCCAGATTGGGCGAGATGGGCTGGCCTTTGGCACAGAACTCGGCGCCTGCGGCCCGTTCTTCGCCCAGCACGGCCGCCTGCAGGTCGCGAATCGCAATCCAGCCGGCATTGTTGGCGACCACATAGACTACCGGCAGTTCGTACTGAACGGCCGTGGCCAGCTCCTGCACCGTCATCAGAAAGTCGCCATCGCCCAGCAGGCCGAGCACCTGTCGCCCCGGCGCGGCGAGCTTGGCCCCAAGCGCCGCCGGCACGGTCCAGCCCATAGTGCTGAACCCGCCCGTTGTCAGGTTACAGCCCGGCGTATGGACCAGCGCCTCCTGGAACCACTGCGCCTGCGTGTTGCCCGATGAAGTCAGCACGATGGCATCGCGCTCCAGGCAGGCCCGCACTTCGGCAACCAAGCGTGAGATGGTGACTGGCGAGTGGTTCGAAGTGGCGCGCTGGCGCACTTGGTCCAGCCAGTCCTGCCGCAGGCGCTGGACTTGGGCAAAGTAGGCACTGTGGGCATAGTCTCGCGGATGACCGCGGGCTTGCAGCCACGCCAGCAGCGCTTGCAGGCCAGCCTTGGCGTCGCACACCATTCCCACCGTCACAGGGTAGTTCTTGCCGATCTCGCCGGGGTCGATGTCCAGATGAATGAGCTGCGTCGGCGGGATGTTGAAGGTGGCACCCGGGCGGTAGGATGAAGTGCTCTCGTCAGCGAAGCGCATGCCCACGGCCAAGAGCACATCGGCCGAGACCGTCAGGGCGTTGCCACAGGTCGTGCCCTTGGACCCGCCGTGAAACGCAGCCAGTGGGTGGTCTTCCGGCAGCGCACCTTTGCCCATCATGGTGGTCACCACCGGCGCACCCAGAAACTCGGCCAGCGCGCGCAACTCCTCCCATGCCTTGGCCGCGATCACGCCGCCTCCAGCCACGATCACCGGGCGCTCCGCCCGGTCCAGCAGCGCGCCGGCCTGCGCGCAAAGCTCAGGCGCTGGCAGCACCGTCGCTTGCGGGCGGTAGGCCGCAGGACTTAGCAGTTCAACCTCGACGCTATCGCATTGCACGTCCATGGGCAAGTCCACCACCACC
>CAYZKS010000001.1:0-71840 GCA_964478725.1 uncultured Anaerolineales bacterium | reverse complement strand
GCAACTTGGGAGCAGACCCCAAGGCAGGATTATGCTTCAGACGGGCAGATTCCTCCAAACGCTTTTGCATCGCTCAAGACTGCGATATAATGGAGCATCTATCACCAGCGAGGACAGACCATGGACGCCATCGCCCGGATCTTCGATCGCACAGTGGCCGAGGTAATCGTCAAAGAAGAGCTTATCGCCAAACTGCGCTCTGGCCGATCGCTGCGCATCAAGCAAGGCTTCGACCCGAGCAAACCAAACCTGCATGTCGGTTCGGCCGTGGGGCTGCGCAAACTGAGGCAGTTCCAAGAGTTGGGTCACCAGGTGGTGCTCATTGTAGGCGACTGGACGGCTCGTGTAGGCGATCCGAGCGGCCGAGATGAAAGCCGCAGCATGCTCAGCGTGGAGGAGGTGCGCCGCAACGCCGAGACCTACATGCAGCAATTCTTCATGGTCGTCGACCGTGCTCGTACCGAAGTACGCTGGCAGAGTGAGTGGTTCGGCAAGTTCAGTCTGGTGGACGTATTCAACTTGACCAGCCGTTACACCATGGCGCAGATCATGGCTCACGAGACCTTCAGGCTGCGTTGGGAACAAGGCCGGCCTCTGACGTTGATGGAACTGATGTACCCTCTGCTGCAGGCCTACGACTCGGTAGCGATACAGGCCGATGTCGAACTGGGTGGCACAGACCAAAAGTTCAACAACCTGGTGGGGCGCGACCTGCAGATCAGCTTGGGCCAGCCTGGCCAGGACGTTTTCCTGGTTCCGCTCCTGCCTGGCACAGACGGGCGCAAGATGAGCAAGAGCTTCGGCAATACGATCGATCTAACCGATCCGCCCGATCAGATGTACGGCAAGGCTATGTCGATCAGCGATGACATGCTCGATACGTATCTCACCCTGGCCAGTGAGATCACCGATGCCGAACTTGCAGATATCCGGCACGCACTGGCTGCCGGCATAGTCAACCCACGCGACGTCAAGATGCGTCTGGCCCGTGACCTGGTGCGCCAGTTCCACAGCCAAGCCGCGGCGGATCAGGCCGAGAGCGAGTTTGTACGCATCTTCCAGCAGCGCGAGCTTCCTAGCGACATGCCCACCTATGCGTGGCTGGATTGGTCTGCCAAGCGCATTACCGATCTGCTGAAAGAAACCGGCCTGGCAACCAGCGCCAGCGCGGCTCGCGATCTCATTACGCAGGGCGGTGTGCGCATTGACGGCAAGGTCGTCGAGGACGTTCACCTGATCGTGGAGCCCAGAGAGGGCATGATCATTCAAAAGGGCAAGCGCGGCTTCGCCAAGGTCGTGCGTGCAAAACCGGCTGGCGGTGCCCCAGACAGCTAGCCTGCAAGGCAGCACCCGCGTTCAAGGCATGCTCCTGCTTGTGGCCGTACCTGCTGATCGGTGTCCTCTGCTGCCTAGAGGCATAGCTCCACCACAAGCAAGTCGAGAGCCAGTACATCCGAGATCTCGCCTGTCTTGATGCTTTGTTCTACCTCGGCCAGGTGGCTGTAGATACCCTCCAGGCGCGTCATGGAGAAATGCTGCGCCTGTCGCAGGACCTTCTCGATAATGAATTCGTGCCGTATGCCAAGGGCCTTCTGAATCTCCCCGATGCTCGCTCCCTGTTCGCGCAGCTCTTTGATCTGAAGCAGGATGCGAAATTGGCGTTCAATCATGCTAAGCAGGTACAGAGGGCGCGCACCTCCGTCCAGAAGATCATGCAGATTCTCCAGCGCCATCTGGGTTTGACGCATGCCCATGGCGTCGACCAGGGCAAACACATTGATGCTGTGCGCGTCCGCCACCAACTTCTGGACGTCAGTTGCGGTCACCGCTCGCTCCCAGTTCACATACGCCAACAGCTTGTCCAGTTCCTGGTCTACCAGACGCAAATCACTTCCAACTAGCTCAGCCAGCTCCTTGGCTGCGGGGGGATGGATGCTGCCGCCCTTGGCTGCCATGCGGCGCTGAATCCAGCGTTGCACCTCCCCTGGTTTCGGCGCAGGAAATGCTTTGTAGTAGGTGCCCTTCTGACCGGGTGGCAGATGCCCGAAGACGGGGTTGCGAGGTCGATCGCCCTTGGGTCTCAGATCCCGGCTCTCCAAGAAAAGCAGGCGCGTCGTTTCCGGCATATGAGGCAGGTACTCCAGCAACCCTCTGATAAAGGCTGCGTCTGCGGTGGATATCCTTGGCTGTTGTTCTCCAGCCTGTGGCTCCTCGGGCTGCGACTCGTCCGGTTGCTCCTTGCGTTCCTTCGACTTGCGATCCTTCGGCGGTTCGAACTGGGACCAGAAATCCTGAACGATCACCAGCCTGCGATCGGCCATGAATGGCAGCGTGTTGCAGGCCTGAATCAGCTCCGAGAGATTGAGCGCAGGGCCGTCGAGCGTCGTGGTGTTCAAGCTAGCCATGGTTGGGTCGCCCAGCTTCTGCCGCAGCTTGGCAAGCTCTTCGGAGCGAGTGAGTTCATCTTCACCGTGGTAGACGTAGAGCATGCTACCCCTGCCGGGTATTGATGCGGTGCATCACGACGGCACCGACTTCTCGACGCAGCACTTCCAGCACTTGCAGGTCCCCCACTTCCGCCGACGTAGTCAGATGTGCCTGCACTTTCGCCCCCAGCGAAGGCACCACCGCCGCTACTGCCGCCATGCCTGCGGTGAGTTGGAGCGCCTTCCGCCACCACGGTTTGCGCCTGCCCCCCAAGGCACCGCTGGTGACCAAACCTGTCAAGACCACTCCTGTGGCCAGGTTGGTCCCGCAGCGCGGATGGATGGCCAGTGCGCTCTCGCCCGCGCGCAGGCGCTGTAGCGCAACCACGACGGCGTCAGCGACGTCTTGAACGCTCACCGTGCCATACAGAGTGAAACCGCCCCAATCGCTGCGCCCCACCAAGCGCAGCCCGCGCTGCTTTTCCGCCAACACATTCAGCGTGGCATGTTCCAGCGCGTGATTGCGCCGTACGGCGCCCATCGGGGATAGATCCAGCCAGTTCAAAGAGCAGCTCCTTTCCATTCCATCTCGTAGACGAGAATGGTCGTGTCAGCTTCCAGGTCGTTTTCATATCCGGCTCCACGGAATGCGTCGCCCAGGTCCTGAGACACGGGGATCATAACCTCCACCTTATCCATGCCCAGGACTGCGGAGTGGCGGCGCAATGCCCTCGCCAGCTCGTGGGCACCAGGACCAGATGCGTCCACCAAGGCCACCGGCAAGGACTTCCAGTGCGGCTCTGGGTCCATCACAATCGCAACCGAGGCCATCTCTTCGTCACCCCTCTGCAGAGCCAGCACCTGCCCGCGCCCCAGATGCCTTCGCAGCTTGGTCTCGGTGAGCGCCTCCCAGGTCCAACCGGCTCCGTACAGCCCGTGCATTTGATCTAGCGTGAGGCTATGCAGAACGCGTCTTGCCACCCACGGCCAATCCTGGACGCCCAGCGCCACGAGCGGCGGCACGTCCTCATCCGAAGGCAGGGACGGCGCGACCAGGCATAGGGCAGAAGCCACATGGCGCATTCCAGAGCGCTCGGCCATGCCATGCACTGGCGAGTTCTTGGACTGCGTGGCCAGACGCGCCACGTCCACCCCCAGTTCGCGCGCCGTCTGAAGACAGCGGGTCTGGAACTGCCACCCCAAGCCCTTGCGACGATGGCGTTCATCCACGCGCAGGCCTTCCAGCCAGGCTTCGGTCGGTGTGAGTAGAGTCACTTTGGCCACACCCACAGGTACATCATCCAGAGTCGCCACCAGCAACTTGCCTTGCGGGTCCGCGAACCACTCATTCCAGACCTCATGCAGATAGTCGCCCCACTCGAAGGTATGGACGCAGAAGGCAAGCACGGCTTCCTTGTCCGCCGCCCGCGCGGGCCTTATGAGGAATGAAAGCGAGGACGTCACCAAGTCTCCTTGCAGCATTGTACAGGACCATTATACCTCGCCTTCCATGTACTGGGGCTGTCGTTGGCCTGGCCCTGCTACGGCGATGCTCCCTCACACCTCTATCAGAGGCTGCAGATGTCGCACGAAATGCCGCTGCAGAGCAGCATAGTAGTCCTCTTCGTGCGCCGCCAGCCCCTCCAGCAGGCGCGTTCTGAAGCCGCGCTCTGAAGTCAAGACCGATCCGTACGTCATATGCAGCACCTGACGCGCATCGAACTGTTCCAGGAGATTGGGCAATTCCGCGTCGGCAAGGGCATCCGGAGGGGGCACCTTCTCCAAGCGCGCCGAGAAGTGGTAGCTGGCGCGGTCCGCTTCAAAACGTTCGATGGCAAGAGCCAGGATCTCTCGGAACAGATCGGGGTCAAAACTGGCCAGGACCCGCAGGGCTTCGAGATAGGATGTGCCGGCCGTCTTGAGGTGCAACAGCCCACGAGCGTGCCGTGCAAGAATGGGGTAGACAGTGAACTTGTCGGAGCCGCTGTGCAGGCTCAGCTTGTAGGGGCCCAATGCCCTGGCTATCGCCGCGTGCGCGGCCAAGTCGCGGTCGAGTGCCTGCAGATCGCCAATATAGTCCACGGCTTTCTCAAAGCGCCCCACATAGCGTGGGGCCAGACTGACCCAACGCACGCCCAAGCGCTTGAGCTCACTGGCGATGAAGACATGCTCAGCGGGCGATGTAGGAGTGTCCGTCTCGTCCACTGACGCCTCCAGTTCAAATGCCCCAGCCCCCTTGATGTTCAAAAGCCGCCGATACATACGCACCGTGTGCGCCAGCGCCCGCCCATACTTGACCGCCGCCCGAGCCAGCTCCAGTGAGTCCACAGACAGCACCCGGTCATCCAGGTCGAGACGCAGGTTCGCATACCTGAGACGCAGGTCCGTGGGCGTGATCTCGAGCTCAGCCCACGGCAGGGCGTCGAAGCCAGCCAGCAATGCCTGCCCCTCCGCATCGTCCGCAAGGCTGTCTACATGGTCGCCTGGATCGATAGTGAAGAAGCTGTAGCCCACCGCAGCACAGCGCTCAAGGTCGGCAAGCGTCTTCAGATGATCGGCATCCGCACCTACACCCGCGCGCCACCCCTCCTGGAAGGTGCCCCAGGTTGCATCGTCAAGCACCTCGTCTGGCGTACGCGCTGTGCGCCCCATTTCGCGAATGGACTGTTGCGCAAAGATCATGCCAAGCACAGGTTCCCTGAAATGCTCCTGAACTTGACGCGCAGCGCGCACATGGCCTGGAGTGGCCAACCCCAGCCGGTCTCCACAGCCAGCGGAAGTCTGCATTCCCAGCAGTCTTGGCTGCAACCAGGACAAGGCTTCACGCAGAGCCAGGGCGTTGGCGTGAGTCAATGGGCACACGCCAAGAAGTTGCTCTCCCCTCTCTGTCACGTCCCCTGCAAAGCGCGAATGGCAAGCGCTCTCGCGTGGGGCCAGGATGCCCAGACGCCGACCACTTGGCGTGCGCGCAAGAAACAGTGTCCCTCCGTCAAATGGCGTCACTGAGTTGGCATAGACGGGCAAGCCTGTTACGTCCTGGATCGAATGCGAATTGAGTGCAGAGCTCATGACTACCTCCTTCTGAATATGCGCTGTACCAGTTTCACAAGGCCAAACCCCAGCAGGGACAAGCTCCCAACCAACGCAGCCTGCACCCAGGCGAGCAGCACCACAAAGGCCAGGCTGGGCACGACCAGCTGCCAGGATCCGAGGCTGCCATTGACGGTGAATGCAGCCAGTCCCAGCAGGAACAGGATGCCCACCACCCCAGTGCTGAAAGCCCGCGCGGATGAGAGCGGAGGCTTCGTACCGTCTCGGCGCAGAAAGGACGGCAGCCACAGTAGAAACCAGCCCAGCACGAGAACGGCCATTGCCCCACCGACAAGCGTCACGAGCAGACTCACCGGACTACCCGGACTGCTCAGTGTACTCAACGAGAATACGTGACCGCGTGCCATCCACAATGCCTGATAGGCTACTGCGCTCAACAATGCCAGCAACATCGCTGCCCTGTGACCACGACGCCAGTTGTCCAGAAACAGCAGCACAATCAAGGCCAGCCCACCAAGGGCTATGGGCACACGCGTCAGGCGACTGCGGCTGATCTTGGCGGCCCGCTCACGCGTCAGGAACAGTGCTGTCTGGTCCAGCAATGTGCTCGACAACCGTTCCGCCTCTTCGAGACTCTCGACCTGCAACGCCTCCTCCAGCTTGGTCACCTGGTCATGCAGAGCCGTTGGCAACTTGGCTGCCTTGATTGACTCCAGGTATGCATCTGCCTGGGCCATGCTCTGAATAGCCAGCGCCGCTTGCCAGCGCATCTTCACGGCAGGCGTTGCTTCCAGAAGCCCATGCAGAATGCGGCCCTGACCCGAACGCGGTAAAGGCAGGCCCAGCAAGGCCGCTAGCGTCAGGGCGATGTCCGGTTGCTCGATGCTCTGGTATTCCCCGGGTCGTACGTGCGGACCAGCTAGCAGAAACAACGTTTCCCGGACCGGCTTGTCGTCACCGCCATGTCCACCCTGCGGGAGTTGGCCATGGTCCGCGGTGATGGCGAGCACGGTACTACCCAGGTCAATCTCTGCCAGGAGCTCGCACACGCGTTCGTTGGTATTGCGTAGCGCTTCGCTACCGATCTGGCTGCTCGGACCGTGAATGTCACTCATTTCGTCGTATTCACCGAGATAAACGAGCAGCAGATCGATTGTCGGGTCATGCAAGAAGCCGATGGCTGCCTGAGTCGCCTCCAGGTCACCCGCCGCATCAAATGCCGCCACATAGTGTGACCGGTCGACGAACTGGGCCGGGATCATCTTCTTCCACCACTTGTGGCCTGCGATGGCAGTGCTCATGCCGGCGTCTTTGGCGAGTGCGAACAGATGATCCACCTGGATGGGCTGCAGAGCGTCATACTCGGCGTTGAACAATGCCGCCCCGCTGATTTCCGGCCGCGCTCCCGACAGGAGCGCAGTCCACGTCGCTTGTGACATCGTGGGTAGCACACTGAGCGATTTGGCAGTTGCCGCACGCCCGATCAGCGGCTGCAGACACGGCATCTGTGTCGCGAGGTGGTACGGCAAGCCATCTATCAGAACTAGCGCCACCCTACCGCTCAGGACGGGGAGGGCTGGACCCATCTCCTGTGGCTGGTGATAAGCAGGACGATAGTTGTACGTACTCCATCCCAGCCATGCTGCCAAGGCCAATGCGGTCAAAGTCAGGGCAGCTAGCATAACCATGTTCCATCGGTTGAGTCTCATCGTGATTCCTTCTCGGTATAGGGCCAGCGGCAGATCCCAAGTTTCCGGACTGCCGCTGAACGTCAGCATGCACCGCCCTCACGGACACGCCACAAACTCGTATGGATGGCTGGCTGTCGAGAAGTGACTGGTGTCCGGTAGCAGGACCAGGTGCGTCCCGAGGCAAGCATTGAGGACCACGCGAAACGTGTTCACAGGGCTGATTGTGTCGTAGAGAGTCTGTTTGCCTTGCGGAAGGTAGTACGCGTTGAGAATGCTCAGCCGCTCCTGCAAGTTGGTGTTGTCGACGTTTTCCCAATCCAGCATGGAGCCCGGTCCGTGATCGGCCTGCAGGATGATCACCGGCGGCTCTTGCGAACTTGCCAAGATGATGTCAACAGTTTCCTCGATCAGTTGGCTCACGTGGAGAAGTTGCCTGATGTACCCTTGCCTGTACTCCTCTCGAGCACTCGAGCGCAAGTAATGGCTCCCATCAATTAACGAGAAGGGCCGCAATGGGTAGAGCGAGCTGCCATCTTCTTCGAACACAAACGGCGGGTGGGGACTCACAATGTGGGCCAAGAGGAACACAGGTGCTTCCCCGGGCTGAAACTCCTGCAGAAAGCGAAACGAAAACAGAATCCGATCACGGTGAATGTCGTACTGCAGGTTGGGGAATAGCGTGACCAGCGGGGTCGCACCCAGAAGCATGTTCTGGAAGTAGGTCAAGCTGGCCGGAGGCTGCGCGCAGACATCTGCGCTCTGGAACTCCGTGCCGGAATAGGCAGAAGCGACCGCGACGAACTGGTAGCCACGCTGTTTCAGAAAGCGCACAACGGCGCTGTCATGGATCATCTGCACCGCGGGCCAGCGGTTGTGAGGCGCTGCGCTCATCTGTCGAGCCACATCATCCAAGTAGGTCATGTTGAGCGACGAAGCCAGGGACGGGATGGTCTGCGAGTAGTTGGTCCGACTGGAAGTGGCGACGAAAAACCCTTTCTGGGTCAGGCGATCCAGGAACGCCTGATTGTCATAGTCGTATATGGCTTTCAGGACGTCATTCCTAGCATAGCCGTCAAGGATGATGTAGTAGATGTCCGGCACTGGTCCTTGCCAGACAGAGGCTGAGCTCGGAGCCGACACAGGCTGGAACGTACGGCTCACGGCCAGGCGCGTGGCCAGATCAAGTGTTACCTGCAGCAAGGGCAAGAGGCTCCATCCAATCGCGAGCACGTTCAGCCAGACGTTCACCTGTCGGGAGCGCGACCGGAGCCTGGCAACGAGCGCAAGCCCTAGCAGAAGCAGGATCAGCCACAGGCTGAACCAGGTCGCACGGGAGAACCTTGCGCTCTGCACGCCCACCATTGCCAGCAGTCGGCCAAAGGAGAAGAGCAGCAACACCATCCACGATGCGACGGCTGCTCCAGTGAGGCTGTCTCTGACCAGTCGCGATGCCACGAACCAGGCTGCAGCCGCCAATGCGCAGGTGACCGCCAGGCATACGCCAAGCTCATGAACCGCGACAATGCCGGCGTTCTGGGCGAAGAGCGCCAGGACAGGCTCGGCGGCATACAGGAATGGATGCAGGACCAGCGGCTTCCTCATGCCTGGCCGCCAGGACTCGGACTGCGCATGCGCCAGCTCAAGCATGACACGTGTGCGATCTTCCGTCCTCTCCGCAAGCTGCGGCGCTGACGATAGGCAGCAACATGAACGCAGCGAGCAATCGTTTCAACATGCTGTCCCCGCCGTTATTCTTCCCGTGATGCGTTCTCTGCGCTGCAGCATGATGGCCTCATAGCTTCCCAACGATCATGGCCAAGCACATGATAAAGCCTGCGCCAACCATGAACACCAAGGTCAGGACGTGGGCGAGGCGCGGGGTGGGTCGCGCCACAAACCAGCAAGCACCGACGATGCCCACCCCGATGAATGCCAGATCAAGGTACAAGTAGAGCGTGTTGAACTCGCCGGTCAGATAGGCCAGGAAACTCAGGGCATAAGCAATCAGTAGACAGACGAACGTGAACTGGGCCGTACGATGGAGACCGTAGCGCTTGGGCAGCGTTTGCACGCGCGTTGGCACATCCTGGGGATAGTCGCGGATGTCGATCATGCCCCGCCCGCCGAACATAGCAAAGAAGAACATCGCAGCCAGTAGCATCAGCGCAGGGCTGAGACGGCCAGCCAAGCTACCCATGAGCACATACAGCCCTTGCAGCAGCCCCAGTGTCAGCGCGCGAGCGATGGGGGTCTCAAACCAGTGTAGAGCCAGGCCTATAATGACGGCCAGGATGGCAAACCAAGGAACCAATGCCCGCATGGCAAGCCAAAGCACCAGTGCAAGGCTCGCCGCGACAAAGGTCACTGAAAAGGCAAGGCTCACTCGTGGCAAAATCGAGCCATCGGCGATCGGATTGTGACGCAACACAGAACGCGGGCCTTCCATATCAAGGTCCTGATCGGCGTAGAAATCCAGGGAGAAGCCACCCACGGCCAGACACCATCCCGCCAGGGTCATCCACAGGCTCCGTACTGTGCCAGCACCAGCAGAGAAGGCTGCCGCCCCGGTGAGCATGGCGACCACCATGCTGCGATTCAGTCTGAGGAGATGAAAAAAGGCGAGCAGCAGCGAGGTGCGGGTCCTGCTCTCTGACATGTCGCCTCCTGGTCTATCCTGTCGCCGCTGCCGATGAGGTCTTGGGGGTTCGTAGAGCAGGGGCGCAGCTCGCTTTCACCGGACTACCAAACCATCGATGAGCACCTGCGTCCCCAGCTCGCCCTGGATGACGATCTCCACCTTGTGCCCGGTGCGGCCAAGACCCCTCGCCAGCACAGGTTCCACGCCGTATTGCGGCACGCTGTCCGTGAGGGCAAGGGCGATCGGCTTTCCGCCATCTATGACGCATTGTAGAGAACCTGCATTGGGGCCCTTGTAGACCACCAGCCTCAGCTCCGTGCCGACGAAGGTGAAGTGCAGAGCATCGCCTGGACGCACGCTGCGGCGGAGTCTACCCAAGACAGCCTGCTCGTCTCTGACGGCTTGCCAGTCGCCATGCCATTGCAGGGCCCAGTGGTCTTCCTGATGGTAGCCCGGGTAGACGCACGGCCCTTGGTTGGCATACTCTCTCATGACTTCATAGACTGGCAATGGAGTGAAGTCAGGCTCGACCATGCGGAAATAGTAGAAGGCCTGGTCCATTTCCGTGTCCGTGGCGCGCTTGAAGAACCAGTAGTTCATCACGCCCATCCAGGGCCATTCCTGCTGTGCGCGCTGGTAGGCCTGCACGGCATAGCGCGCCTGTCGCTCCAGGGTAACCCGGCCGTAAACCGCAGGCCCCTCGAAGTCGAGCGGCACTGCATTCCAGCCTACCTCCGTGGCCCACAGTGGTTTGTCCGCGTCGCCATTGCGCACCATGATGTTACGGATTAGCTGCGGTCGGCTGAAATTGGCAAGTTCTGGGCTGGCGCGGCGATCGGTAGGCCCAGTCCACAAGCCATAGGCCATCACGCCCATGATATCGAAGTAGCCCCTGACCCCGGCGTCGTACATTTGCTGCAGGTAGATCAAGTCGCTGAGGTTCTTGGGCCCCGTCTCCACCGTTTGAGCCAGGCCTGCGCAGAGGATGACGCACTCGGGGTCCGCCTCCTTGGTCCGACGGTAGGCAATCTGCAGCAAGCGCACGTAGCCGGCGGCATCCACCGCTTGCTCGCCCCATTCGGGGTAGATGTTGGGCTCGTTCCAGATCTGGTAATAGCGCACCTGGCCCCTGTAGCGACTGACTACGGCGAAAACAAAGTTGCCAAAGTCATGGAAGTCGTCGGGAGGGCAGCGTGTGCCACGGGCATCGCCGTCTGCACGCGTCCAGGCAGGGGGATGATCCAGGCGGGCAATCACTTGCACGCCGTATCGGTTAGCGATCTCGACGATACGGTCGTATTTCTCCCAGGCGCTCTTGTCCCACTTGTGGTCCCAGAAGTCGCCACGTCCGCTGTGTTCGATGTCCTCCCAGGGGAACTCCTGGCGAATCCAGCGAAAGCCGGCATCGCGAATCATTTGCAGCGCAAGCTCAACCTTCTGGGGCTCCACTTCCTGCTCGAGGAAGGTGTTGACTCCGAAGGGGTTCACACCCGCGTGCTGCATCGGTGTCTCGGCGGCCAACTGCAGCGCAGGACCGGTCAGGCGTAGGACGAGCAGCCGTCCAAAGCCCTTGACCTGCTCCCACGCATCTTCCTCACCAGTCACGCTATTGAGATACGCCATGATCGGAGCTCGTGCCAGCAGAGCGGTCAGCACAAGCACTAGAATGGCCATCAATGCCAGAGACAGGGCCGCAGTAGCGCGATGGCGTGTGGATTGGGGGCCGCGAGCACGAGTCATGGGCAAGACCGACCTGTGGAGAGTCCCATCATCAACCAGGGGCACCTATGCCCCTTCTACGTGGCTCTGAGCCCGACGCCAAGGGACGCGAGCCATGGCCTCTTTGTGTCCGCCCTGACTCACGGACGTCCAACCGACCTCGATAGCTTGGCGCCGTGATCTCCCAGACCTGGCACAAACGGGTATCCAGAATGCGCGTCTTCAATCGCGGGTCGATTTCGACATCTCGCGTCATGGTAATGACGGTGGGCAGGCGCGCGTTGTAGCGATGGTCAAAGATCTGGAACAGCTTCTCTTGGGCCCAAGGCGTTGCGCTGTGTGTCCCCAGATCATCCAGAACCAGCAGCGGGCTGTTGCGGATCTCTTCAAAACGGCGATCAAAGCCAACTGTGCTCTGCGGGCTGAAGGTTGCCCGCAGGTGGTCCAGTAAGTCGGGGACGACCACAAACAGCACAGGGTAGTTCTGGTAGAAGCGGCAGTTGGCAATGGCCGCTGCCAGGTGGGTCTTTCCGCATCCATAGTCGCCAGTGATCACCAGCCAGCCTTGAGGATCTTCAGCAAATGCCTTGGCCATGTTGAGTGAGCGCCTGAGGTTCGCCCGCTGGGGTGGCGCGAGGTCGGTTTCATCGTCGCGCAGATCAAAGCTCTCAAACGTCTGATCAGAGTGCAAGCCCAGACTGCTCAGCTCTGATTGCCTTGCATCGGCGCCCTCGCGATAGTCGGGGGCCAGGATGTGCACCATCGCGGACCAGTCCAGCTCGACCATGCGGGAGTGAATTCTGGGGTCCAGGTCCTCGATTTCGGAATTGGTGGTGATCACCGTTGGCAACTGTGCATTGTAGCGGTAATTCAAGATCTGATACAGCTTCTCCTGGGCCCAAGGAGTGCTGCTCTGTGAACCCAGATCATCCAGGATCAGCAAAGGGGCGGTGCGCACCGCGTCGAAGCGTTGATCAAAGCTGACTGGACTGTTGGGGGCATAGGTGGTGCGCAGGTAGTCTAACAGGTCCGGCACCACCACAAAAAGCACCGGCTTGCTCCGCTCCACCTGATGGTTGGCGATGGCAGCTGCCAGGTGAGTCTTGCCGCAGCCATATCCGCCTTTTAGCACCAGCCAGCCACTTGGCTGTTGCGCATACTCTCGCGCTTTGTCAAAGGCCTTTTTCAGGTTGGCCTGCAACTCGGGATTCAAACCATGTCCGGCGGCCAAGAAGGTATCGAACGTCATGCGCTCAAGCTGTCCCAAGTTGCTGGTTTGGCGCAGGTCCTGCTGACGTCGCAGTTGACGCTCCAGCAGCTTGCACTGACACGGCACGGGACGGCCAAAATCTGGATGGCCTGGCGGCACGTCGCGTCGCAGGTAGCCCGCGCCGTGGCAGATTTGGCACGGCTCTACAGGACTCAGCCTAGCGTCGGATAAATCTGCGGGACTCTTCGTCTGTGTACCAGGTTCTGTCGCGCGTTTCGCCTTTGCCATTGCCCTTGCCTTCTGTTCGCCATCGCTCCAGGATGCGTCGAATATACTTCCAGTTGCGCACGTTCTGTTCCACGGCAATGCGAAAAGCATCCTCAATCCATTCCGCGGGGAACTCTGCCTCTGCCTCTTTCAGCTCATCTGCAATCAAAGGCTGCAGCAAACCAATGTTCTGCTCGTACAGAACAAAGATATTGGGAGGCTCCTTCACTCCCGTGGCTTCATCCAATGCAGCAGATGGTGTCAACTGCAACTCGCCCGATCGCACCTTCTCAACGCCCTTCCGGCCCTGGGCGCTATTCGCAAAGTAGAACTGCTCACCGTCCGCACCGGAGCTGGCCAGGCGCAACAACGTGCCACGCACGACGGCTTGCTGCAGGCCTTCTCTGAGGGCCTGCACGGGCGATTCTGAAAGACCCGCCAAGCCGCGCAACAGCGTGCTGTCTCGCTGCAGTTCGGCAAACGTCACATAACGCGGGGTGCCCTGCTTGCGGTAGAGCAGCCACAACACGTGCAGCGTAACCTTCAATTCGGCCAGGCTGTCTATCTGCGGCAGTAGCTCGCTGAAGAACAGGTCCGGGAGTGGCGTGTACTTGAGTTGGCCCCCTGGAAACCCGGCAAACTTGCTCACCTTGCCTCCGACTCGGCAAAGCCGATGTCTTCGTGGTACGTGTCGAGATCAACGAACTTGGTCTCTTCGGCCACGAAACGCAGCATCACCTGGCCAGTGGGCCCATTGCGGTGTTTGGCAACGATGATGTCTGCGACGTTCTTGCGGTCGCTACTCTCATTGTACATATCGTCGCGATAGATGAACATGACCACATCCGCGTCCTGCTCAATACTGCCGGATTCGCGCAGATCGGACAAGATGGGACGCTTGTCTTGCCGTGACTCGACCGCCCGAGAGAGTTGCGACATGGCCACCACCGGGACGTTCAACTCGCGCGCGAGGCCTTTCAGTGCGCGTGAAATGTACGAGATTTCTTGCACACGGTTTTCGGAGCGCGTCCCGCCCTGCATAAGCTGCAAGTAATCGACGATGACCAGATTCAGGCCGCACTCGGCGGCCAGACGGCGGCACTTGGTGCGGATTTCCATGGGCGAGGCCGAGGGCGTATCGTCAATAAAGATCTCAGTCTCCGCCAAAGCACCACTGGCCTTGGCGAATTTGTCCCATTCGATGTCACGGATATCGCCAACGCGCAGGCGCTGCGAACTGATGCCTGTCTCACCAGCGATCAAGCGCTGCACGACCTGCTCGGCGGACATCTCAAGGCTGAAAAAGGCTACCACTGCCTGGTGTTTGAGTGCGGCTTTGTGGGCCATGGTCATGCCCAGGCTACTCTTGCCCATCCCGGGCCGTCCAGCCACAATGATGAGATCGGAGCGCTGCAAACCTCCCAGCAGTCTATCCAGGTCCACAAACCCCGTGGGCAGGCCCACCATCTCCCCTTGATGCTGGTGAAGGTATTCGATGCGATCGTAGTATTCGGTCAGAAGGCGCCGTATCGGAGTCAGGCCGCGGGTAGCACGGCGCTGCGAGACCTCGAACAGGATCTGTTCAGCCCGATCCACGACGACATCTACATCTTCTGCCTCCTCGTAGGCCAGACCGGCAATCTTGCCAGCGGCCTCAATCAGGCGGCGGAGAGTAGCCGTGCGTTCCACGATGTGCGCATAGTGCTCAACGTGGATAGAGGTGGGCACAGTATTGATCAGCGAGGTCAGGTACGCGGCTCCGCCGATAGACTCCAAGATGCCCTGCCGTTCCAGCTCATCGCTGAGCGTGACGAAATCCGCCGGCTCGCGCCGCTCGTGCAGATTCAGGACGGCAGCATAGATCTGACCGTGCGCTTCGCGATAGAAATCCTCGGCTTTCAAAAAGGGCGCGATGCGGACAATAGCGTCACGGTCAATCAGCAGACTCCCCAGAACCGATTGCTCGGCTTCGACGTTTTGCGGCGGCAGTCTTTCCAGGCTCATGCGCTAGTTGTCCTTCGGTTCTTCCAGATTCAGGGTGTTGACAAAGTCACGGAAGGCGGCCAGGTGCTGTTCTTCCTCGGCCGAGACGTGCTCCAATTCTGGACTGACCACGATGCTCGCCTGATCCATCACATCCTCAGAAACGTAGATCGGCACCGCGCAACGCACGGCCAACGCCATGGCATCGCTGGGACGCGAATCCACCTCCACGTGTCGACCCGCTACATCCAGCACGATGCGGGCGTGAAAGGTGTTGTCTGAGAGCGCATTGATCAGAACATGCGAGACGCTCCCACCCAATTCGCCAATCACGTTGCGGAGCAAGTCGTGGGTCATAGGCCGGGGTGTCTCCACATGCTGCAGGAACATGGCAATCGAGTCGGCCTCGAAAGGCCCCACCCAGATTGGCAGGTAGCGATCGGCCTGCACGTCCTTGAGCAGGACAACGCGATGGTGAGACAGTAGACTAACTCGGATACTGTGAACGGTCGTGGCAATCATGGTGGAACCTCCCCAAGACCCGTTGGCGCTTGGAAGCAGACACAGGGGTGGATACAGACGCCGTACGCATCCTGAATGCGATTATACATGGGGGTGCCCGATTGTGTAAAACGGCGAGTTGCGCTATACTTACCTGACATCGTGCGGAGGAGCAGAGCAAATGCAGCTGCCGACCAACATCACGGCAATCGTTGGGTTCATCCTAGCCCTGCTGGGAGCCTATGCCGTTCTCTTTCTCGTCGCCATCACGATCTGGACTTTCCGAGACATCCGCTCGCGCACGCGAGACGTGTTTGTACAGATACTGGCTATCTTGTTGGTGCTCGTGTTCAATGTTCCCGGGCTGATACTGTACTTTGTCTTGCGCCCGCGCGAGACATTGGCCGATGCATACGAACACGCATTGAGCCAAGAGGCACTTTTACAGGACATCGAGGAGCGTTACATCTGCCCTGGCTGCAAACGCAAGGTGGAAGGCGACTTTATGCTATGCCCACACTGTCACAGAGAACTACGCAAAAAGTGCCCTTCCTGTGGCCGTGTGCTAAGTCTGAACTGGGACATCTGCCCCTATTGTGGAGAGGGAGAGCAACCCGCCAGCGAGGTTCTATAACTCCTTGTGATTGCGTCCTATGCTTTGACCTTGCGGCTGCCTCTGTACTGCACATGTTTCGGTAGTAGGATTCCCCCTCGCGTTTGGTGCACTGGCTCTTCCTGCTTTTCTGTCTGTCTCTCCTGTGCCAGGCGTTGTTTCTGCCATTCCTTGGCAGCCTGCTCACGCAGGCGCCTTTCCACTTCCCTGAGCCTTTCCATGGTGCGGAAGCCGTCATAGTAGGCCGGCGAGGCGCGGCGCGGTCCACCTGCCTCTGTGGCCATCTTTAGCAGAGCGTGATTGAAGATATAGCCATAAGCAGAAAGAAACTTCGCCCACTGCCCCTCAGCATGGGTCTGTCCATACTCCGTGAAAGCCCGCCTGGCCACGTCCATCAGCCCTGCTTTGAGCGTGCCGGGCAGCAAGACCGCGCCCCACGAGAAATGCTCCGGGTTGGGCGAACGCAGAATGCGGCCCAACACCACATCCCCACGCAGCCCCAGCCGCCCCAGCTCGCCACCAGAGACGGAACTCCCACGTTCCTGCAGGAGATCAAGCACCGGCAAGAGACCTGAATCGGAGGAACCAGCGATCATGTACAGGCTCAAGTACGAGTCCTGCCAGATACGCACCCGCTCCCTTTCCTCCGGCAGGAGCGTTGGCCCCATCTCTTCAGCAAACAAATCAACAGCACGCTTGCCCAGCCCTTCCATCCGATAGTCAAACACGTACCAATCCGCAAAGCGTAGGGCTTCATCCCGCTCAATGGCTTCAAGGCCTGCAGCGCCATAGTTGCCGTTCCAGAACAAATTGGAGGCCACCACCATCTGCGAGTGAAAGGCTGGCCGCTGCGCAAATGCAAGCAGCTTCTGTACGGTGGCCTGTTCGTCCCGTATCCAGGAGGTATCCCGCAGGTGCGCAATGCGGTCCTTGTTCAAACAGCAGTTCTTGTATTTCTTGCCGCTCCCACAGGGGCAGAGGTCATTGCGTCCGGTTCTGGTCATGCGATCCTTCTGCCTATCCTGGCCTATGGCCCAATGACGCCTGGGATGTAGAGAATCAAGGCGATCAGGGCATCTGTGACCACGAAAATCAGGTATACTGCCAACAGGGATCTGTACTGCCTCTTCCTAAAGTATACCGCTACCGCTCCCAGAGCAATCAGTGTCGTGAACAGCAGGGTGCCAACTACCGGTATGAACTGTAGACTTCCAGGGAAACGATCCACAAAGGGAGCGTACAACAGCATGCTCGGGGGCATCAGAAACAGCTTGGATCCCAGGTAGAGCAGGACAGCAATCACCAGCGCAACCTGGGACGCCCGTCGCTCCAAATCACCCTCGACCTTGACGATGTAGAAGCCAACCACCCAGATGAAAGAGAGTATGGTCCATAGCAGGAACACAGGTGGGAAGAACCCAAGCGCAGGTGCCAGGTTCCACAACGTCCCCAGAACGTCCGAAGCTACATCTTGTACGGTGACCCGATCCAGGTTCGCCCTGACCGACTCAGATGTGCTGGCATAGTAGACATCGTAGCGACCGAATCCAGCCGCGCTCAACCAGACAAGGTGCGCATCGCCACCCCCATCCAGCACTCCCATGGGACGCGCACTGCCGTCCAAGCTTGTTGGCAGTTGATAGCCCTTCACCGCACCATCGGTCAGGATCGCCCAGGCTACCTCGGTAGTGGTCCGGTTACGCGAAGAGAATTGGCCCACCAGGAAAAGGCCCAGTTCGTCATTCTGGCCCTCAAGAACGGCTGGCGCGTACAGGTAGCCCGTCGGCCATCCCGTCGCCACGGAGGCAAGTTGCTGGTAAGGCAAGTTTCCAGTCACCCTCTCATATTCTGGCTTGACCGTGGCCGGGATCTCCACGGGTTCTGCCTCGTTCAACGCGGGCCTTCCAGGAGGGAAGGAGGTCATGAAGGTCTGTGCTTCGCCTGCCTGGGCTCCTCCACGTCCTTCTGAAGACCAGAATACGTAGGCTGTTGCTCTGTCTAATCCCAGAACGGGTGGATGGGCAACCATTCCGGTTCCCGAACGGTAGAAGCCCACGCGCGTCTTGTCTTCGAGCTGTCCCGTCGATGGATCATACCTCGCATAGTAGATTGTGTTCTCCTGGGGGGTCGCACCCTCCACCCAAACCAGGTGGATTGTGCCGTTGCGGTCGACCTGCAAGCTGGGCTTGCCTGCACCGCCCACCAATAGACGGTTGGCCTCGCCAACCTGATCATCTGCCAGGATGCGCAGATGGTAGATGCCACCCTCGCTAGGAACCTCCGTCGCCCAGAAAATGTCGAGGGTGCCGTCTGAGTTGCAGGCCACATCGTACTCTGAAACCCTCACCTCATCTTCGCTCACGAGTTGAGGCTCACCCAGTAGTTGACCTTCGGGGGTGAGTCTGGCAAAGAACAACCCACGAGGAATGCGTGGGTTGTCAGTCCACAGGAGGCGCAGCACACCGTCTGTGCTCATCGACAGGTTTGGTGAAGTAGGATGCGCGCTACCTAGCACCAAATCCGTGCTGACTTGAACTTGGCCTGCCCGGTCAAGGCGCGTGTAATGCAGAGTCCTGCCCTCGGCAGCCACCCAAACGAGATGCAGTGCGTCCTGGGTTGACAGCATCTCCACGCTTTGGTTGATTCCGCTGATGCCCAGCTGTTGGCCGCGGCTCCATTCTGATAGCACTTTTCGAGTCTTCGGTGTGGCAGCTTGACAGCCAGCAAGCAACAATGCCAGACAAAGAACGCCAAGCGTGACTTTGGTTCTGGACATTCTGCTCCCTTCCTTTGCGCCCGCATTATAGTACACCCAATCTCGGAAACCAAGCGCGCATGGCCATCGTGCATCCGAGACCCGGCCCGTTGGCGCCATGCGCTTCGCGCTTACCAGTCAGAGCTCTGGCGTTTGGGCCAAACGCTGGAGCATCCCATGGCATCATACTAGCTTACGTTCCCGCATTGATTCTGGTTCACTCGCTTTTGCAGTACCTGATGGTTGACATTCCCGGCCTATTGGGGTATACTGTGCGTGGACTGACCAGCAGGCCATTGAACCGGAGCATCGCAGCGAGCAAGTGCAATGCGCCAAGCTCCGTATGCGCTCAGTCCACGTCTCTCACGGCAGCGATCCACGAAGGCGAGAATTCGCAAGGAATGCGCACATGACGAGTTTCGCCCCGGTGCGGACCAAAAGGGTCTACATGTATGTCGTGGACCAGATCATCGATTTGGTGAGAAAGGGCGAGTTCGCCGCAGAGTCCCAGTTGCCCTCTGAGCGCGATCTTGCGGAGCAATTGCGAATCAGTCGTGCGTCCCTGCGAGAGGCGCTCAGCGCTCTGCAGTTGCTGGGTCTGGTGGAAACCAGATCCGGACAAGGTACGTTTGTCTGCGCCGATGCTCCCTCCAAGATCCTGCGACTAGATGCCTCCCTGCTCTACCGCGACCTGGAAAGCCCCTTTGCCATCCTCCAAGCCCGTCTGGCAGTGGAACCCGGCATCGCCGCCCTCGCTGCCACACAGAGATCCGAGGAATCCTTGCGGCGCCTGTCCGAGATCCAGGGGCTGGCCGACGGCGATCCAGACGGCACATATCTGTCGAGCGAGGGGGATCGCCGCTTCCATTTGGCGGTGGCGGAGGCCACCGAGAACCCGGTGCTGGTAAGCATGATGTCCACCGTGTACGAATTGATGGGGCAGAGACTGTGGCTGTTGTTGAGGGACGCGACGGCCTCCGCACCGGACCGGCTACGACAGTACGGGGTAATGCACCGCGAGATCTGTGAAGCCATTGAGAGGCAAGACGCAGACGCAGCAGCGACCCGTATGAGGAGACACCTCGAGAGCGTCGAGAGGTTCATGATCGAAGTCGAATTGATTCCCGCTTCCAGCGTGGTCAATCCATCCAATCTCAATCCTGCAGGGCTCACACTGCCCGGTGCTGGCAAGGCCAATGCCTTACAAAAGGGCCCATGAAGCCTGGCGAAGAACGTGAATCCGCGCACGAGCGCAATTGCGTCCATGGGTGAGGCTTAGAGTGTCACCCGACGTCGTGGTCATCGGGGGCGGCATCGTCGGTGTCTCTTGCGCCTACTACCTGGCGCAAGCCGGCGTCAAGGTTCACCTGTTGGACAGCGGGTCGCTCGCCAGTGGCGCTTCGGGAGCCTGTGAGGGCAACATCCTGCTGTGGGACAAGCCACCCGGGATTCTGCTTGAACTCTCCAAGATCGGGGCTGGACTCTACCGTGAGGTTGTGCCACGTCTGCCGTTCAGCATAGAGTACCAGGAAAAAGGCAGCATTCTGGTAGTCGAGCAGCCGGAGGACATGGCTGCAGCCGAAGCATTCGTCCGGTCTATGCAAGAGGCAGGAGTGCCCTGCCAACTCTTGAGCTTGCAAGCGTTGCGCCAGTTGGAGCCGAACCTGGCCGAAGACCTGGGCGGGGGTGCCGTTTTCCCGGAGGACGCTCAGGTACAGCCCATGCTGGCTGTGCTGGCCCTCGGACAGGCAGCCGCAGACAACGGAGCCATGATCCAGCCTTATACAGAGGTCAAAAGCATCACCATCTCTGATGGCCATGTCGAGGCCGTGGAGACGAGCGCTGGCCGCATCCACACTTCTGCGGTTGTGAACGCGGCGGGGGCCTGGAGCAAGCAGATCGGCGAGATGGCTGGAGTGAATGTGCCCGTGCTGCCGCGTCAAGGCCAAATCGTGGTCACCGAGCCAGTGGCGGACGTTGTGCATCGCAAGATGATGGAGGCGGCATACACACAGACCGTGGAGAGTGACGAGCGCGGCCTCCAGATCGCCACGGTGGTGGAACACACGGCCAGCGGCAACATTCTGCTCGGTAGCAGTCGGCAGTTCGTTGGGTTCGATCGCTCAGTGAACCTGGCGGCCGTACAAAGGATCGTCACGCGCGCTATCCGTTTCTTCCCGTGTCTGCAAGGCATTCACGCCATTCGCACGTACGCTGGCCTACGCCCATTCCCACCTGACCACATACCGATCATCGGCGAGGCCGACGGGGTGAAGGGCTTCTACGTGGCCACCGGCCACGAGGGCACGGGTATCGCCTTGGGCCCCATCACGGGCAAGCTCATCATGCAGATGATTACAGGACAGAGCCTTGAGCTGCCCATGGAGGGGTTCTCGCCAGCGCGTTTCCTGCAGAACTAGCGTCAGCACGAAAGGAAGCCATGGCGTTGGACCATAAACGGCAACTCGATCAAGAGAAAGGGGATAGGAAACAATGAGGTTCAAACGACTAGTGACAGCGGTGGATGCGCATACGGAAGGCATGTATGCCAGAGTCGTCACCGGCGGAGTACCCGCGATTCCTGGCAACACCATGGCAGAGAAGTGGTTATGGGCCCAGAAGAACCTGGATGAGCTGCGCACCATGCTCATGTTCGAACCTCGCGGGAACAGTTTCCAGTCGGGGAGCATCATCACGGCTCCGGCATCACCGCAAGCAGATATTGGCGTGCTATTCATAGAGGTCAGCGGCTTTCTACCGATGTGCGGCCATATGACCATCGCCACAAGCACCGTCCTGGTCGAGACAGGCATGGTGCAGGTCAAAGAGCCCAGCACGAAGATCGTGCTGGATACGCCTGCGGGCCTGGTGACCGCGGAGGTGGAGGTAGAGGATGGCATCGCCAAGAGCGTCACGTTCCGCAACGTGCCAGCCTTCCTTTACAAGCGTGACCTCGTCGTGGATGTACCAACCATCGGCAAGCTGCGCCTCGACATTGCCTGGGGCGGCAACTTCTACGCCATTGTGCCGGCCGAGAGCGTTGGCCTGGAGCTGATCCCCCAGAGAAGCGCAGACATCGTAGCCATTGGCAGCAAGATCCGCGAGGCTGTTTTTGAACAAGTCGAGGTAGTGCACCCACTGAACCCCGCGATCAATCGTTGTACCCACGTACGCTTTGTCGCACCGGCGCAGAGCCCGGGAGTGCACATGCGCAACGCCGTGTTCTTCAGCGCTGAGGCCATTGACCGCTCGCCCTGTGGTACTGGAACGTCGGCTGAGGTGGCCATGCGTTATGCCAAAGGCGAGCTCAAGCTCAATCAGGAGTTTGTCAGCGAGAGCATCATTGGCAGCAGATTCACAGGCAAGGCCGTCGAAGAGACTCAAGTGGGTGAGTTGCCAGCCATCTACCCGACGATCCGTGGCAGTGCCTACATCACCGGCATACAGCAGTTCGTTCTCGACCCGAGAGACCCCTATCCGCGCGGCTTCTACCTCGGCCCACGCAGCAAGTGGGGCACAGAGTTCTAGGGCATTCGCCTCTCTGAGCTTGGGAGCCGGGAGGGGTGTGCATCATCATGACAGTCGTTGAAAGGAGTTTTATGGTCAAAGCGCGAGCGAGAAAACCGCTGCAGGGTGTCTTCCCCCTGGTTCCATTTGCCATCAAGGAGAACCAGGAAATCGACCTGGATGGGCTGGCGCACAATGTGGATTTCCTGGCCCGCTCCGGAGTGCCAGGCCTCATCGCCTTCGGATGCATGGGCGAGTTCTATGCGCCCAGTGAGCAGGAGTTCAACCAGGTGGTCGACGTGGCGGTTCAGGCAGCGGCGGGCAGGCTGGCAGTGGTATTTGGCGCCACGTTCCAGAACCTGAAGGAGTGCCTCCGCCGCACCGCATACGCAGAAAAGGCTGGCGCGGATGGGGTCATGATCGCGCCACCGTACGTCATTACCCCCACTGCCGCTGACGTGTTGGAATACTATGCAGCCATCAACGCGGCGGTGGACGAAATCCAGATCATGTGTTACAATTACCCACCACTGCCTCGCGGCTTCAATATGACTCCCGTGTTCTGGGACAAGCTGCTTGAACTCGAACACATCAAGGCAGTCAAGGAGTCGAACGGCGACGTGTGGCACCGTGCCAATGTGCTCACCAAGATAGCAGACAGAGTCAACGTCTTCTCCGGCGGTGAAGGCTGGCTGTTCAGCGACGTGCTATTGGGCGGGAAGGGTATCGTGTCGTTGTTCGGCATTGCCGTGCCCAAGGCCGTGCTTGCACTCTACGATGCCTGCATGCGTCGAGATCTGGACAAGGCTATCCCCCTCTATCGCAAGTTCACCCAGCTCTGCAGCTATATCACGTCGGATAACGAAGTTGCATTCCTCAAGGCCACAGCCGAGCTTGCTGGGCAGAAGGCCGGTCGACCAAGGTCGCCGTATCAGCCACTGGACGCGAAGACGCGCAAGGTGCTGGAGAAATACCTGAGAGAGTTTGCCAAACTCGAATAGTCGGCCCAGGACAGTGCAGCACTCGCCGACCTGGCACTATGATGAATCGTCGCTGCACACAATTGCACAGGCAGTGCGGCCGCCGACGAAAGGAGGTGATCTGGGCGCAGATGCCAAGAAGTGGAACGAAGCCAGTCCGGTGCGTATCCGTGGATAGTCCAGACAACTAGGAGGAGGGATACAAATGCATAGGAAGCTTCAGACAATCGTGTTGGTGGTCTTGGCTTTGAGCGTACTCGTTTCCGCGTGCGCTCCTGCTGCGACACCTGTTCCACAGGTGATCACCAAAGTAGAGACCAAGGTCGTGGAGGTGGAGAAGGAAGTAGTAAAGGAAGTCACAGCCGTGCCACCGCCAGCGGCCAAGTCCATCAAGATCGGCCTGCCGGTGATTCTGACCGGGGCAGACACCTATGTGTTCGGCGAGATGGTGAGGGATGCCTCAATCCTGGCGGTAGAACAGATCAACGCGGCGGGCGGCGTTCTGGGCAGGCCGCTGGAACTGGTCGTCATGGATGACGCCGGGGACGCGGCGACGGCCGTGGCCGTGGCGCACAAGCTGTGCGAGGACCCGGAGATCGTGGCCGTGATTGGTCACACCTTCAGCGGCACCACGATCCCCACCATGCCTGTCTACAAAGAGGCTGGCATGCCTCAGCTCGAACTTGGCAGCAACCCCAGGATCACCATCCAGGGTTACGACCATGTGTTCCGCATCACCTGCGCTAACGACCTGATCACTGGCTACGCCGGTGCGGACTATGCGGTCGAGAAACTGGGCATCAAGTCCGTGGCGGTCATCCACAACAAGACCATGTTCGGCGAGGCCGTGGCGACGGTGTTCGTGAAGAGGTGTGAGGAGCTGGGCGTGAAGACAACCAGCTTCCAGGGTGTGGACCAGAACGCTGTGGACTTTACCCCCACGCTCACCAAGGTCAACGCTGAGAAGCCCGAGGCGGTGTACTTTGCCGGCTATTCTGAGGCCGCTCTGATCTGCAACCAGATGAAGGACCTGGGGATGACGCAGCACTACATCGCGGCTGAAGCCACCAGTTCAGAATACGTCGACGCCGTGAAGGAGAAGGGCGTCGGCACGCTGGCCCCCACCGCTGCTCCGCCGATTGACTTTAGGCCGGAAACCAGAAAGTTCACCGCCGATTTCATGGCCAGGTGGGGCAAGGAGCCCGAGGAATGGTCTCCTGTGTACTATGATATCGTCTACGCGGTCGCGGCTGCCATCAAGCATGCCGGGAAGGCTGAGAGGGAGGCCATCCGCAAGGCCCTGCACGAGATCGAGGTCCCCAGCATCATCAGTCCGGCTGGCTTGTCATGGGATGCCATCGGAGAGCCCAAGCACCCCGTGGCCTTTGTGTGGGAACTCAAGCCCAGCTTGAAGATGGAAGTCGTGTACGTCTGGCAGGGCACGCCACCCTACCAAACCATGTCGTATGATGAGTACAAGGCCCTAGTCGTACAGCTGTTGGGAACCTAGCAGCTTAGAAGTGAGCTTGGTTGGCGAGGAGACTGGCCAACCAAGCTCACACATCGTGTGCACGCAGGACTGATTCTAGGAGGGGGAGCGCCGTCATGACTACCTTTGTTCAACAGTCCCTGAATGGTTTGACTATCGGTATGATCTATTCGCTGATAGCCCTGGGTTACTCCATGGTTTACGGCGTTCTCAAGATGGTGAACTTTGCACATGGGGACCTGTGCGTCTTGGGCGCCATGTTCTCCCTGACCTTGCTCAAGGCCACCGGCATTACCAAGGGCCGCCTCAATATCATCGAGGTCCCATTGACGGGCGCAAGACTGCTGTTGGTGCTGCTGATGGTATTCCTGGGCGGCATGCTCTGCTCCGCTATCACTGCCCTGATCATAGAAAGGTTCGTCTACCGCCCGCTAAGAAAAGCCTCCATTTTGACGATCTTGATCAGCGCCCTGGGGGTTTCGATCTCTCTGGAGAACCTGATGATGCTTGTCTTCGGGCGCGAAATGAAGGCCTTTCCGTCCCTGCTCAAAAAGTCGTACTTTACGATCTTGGGCGCCACGTACTCCAACCTGCAGGTCGCTATCGCCATCTTGACCGTCATCCTGCTGATGGCACTGTTCTATCTCGTGAACAAAACCACTCTGGGAAGGTGCATCCGGGCGGTGGCCGAGGATAAGGGCATGGCTGGCCTGCTGGGGATTGACGTGAACAGAACCATCGTGGCCGTATTCGCCCTCGGTGCGTCCCTGGGGGCTGTCGCCGGAATATCCCATGCCATGTACTACGGGCAAACCTACTACCTCACGGGCTATCAGCTCATGATCCTGGGGTGGGCTTCTGCTGTCATCGGTGGAATTGGCGACATGCGCGGTTGCGTGATCGCCGGGCTCTTGATTGGCTTGCTGGAGGCTGTGGGCGGCGGCTACCTCCCCATACTGACCGGCGGACTCCTTGGGGCTGACTACAGGCGCATCTTTGTCTTCCTCGCGCTCATCATTACGCTTGCCCTGAAACCCGGGGGAATCCTTGGTAAGCCTGAGGTTATTGTGAAGGCCTGAGGTGACTATCTAGGTCCAGGAAGGAGATACCAGTGTCTAGCTACCAAAGTGACAAAGCCACTTCTGGCCCACAAGGCTCTGGTTCAAACAAACCCTCGCAAGGCTGGCGTGCGCTTGCAGGCAGCACACGATTGAAGCAGGTCACACTGGTCGTGATGGCCGTCCTGTTGCTGGCTCTACCCCGATTGATATCCAGTGGCTACTGGATGCGCGTTATTGACATCGCGGGGTTGTACGTGATGATGGCCTTGGGATACAACCTGATGTTTGGCTATACGGGCCTCTTCAACCTGGGGTTCGCGGCCTATTTCGCCATCGGAGCGTACACCTATGCGATGCTTGCCTCACCGCTCCATGGCATGCACCTGGCTTTTGTCATTGTACTCCCCGTGGCAGTAGCCTTGGCTTCTCTGGCATCCTATCTGCTGGGTATACCCTCCATACGGCTCGTTGGCGACTATCTGGGACTGGTGACCTTGGCCTTTGCGGAAATCCTCAGGATTCTGGTCAATAACCTAAAGTTCACCAATGCCTCCTACGGGATCATGAACATTGATCCCATTCGCTTGCCCTTCTTCGCTTTGCGAACGGTGAGAGACTACTACTACCTGATCCTGCTGCTATGCGTTGCGGTGTATTTCGTCATCAAGCGCTTGGAGCAATCGAGGATCGGAAGGGCCTGGATGGCCATCCGCAACGATGAAGAGGCCGCCACGACAGCGGGGGTGGATACCCGAGGCATGAAGTTGTTGGCATGCGCCATTGGCGTAGCTCCGGTAGGGCTGGCAGGTGCAATCTTTGCCAGCATGCAGACCTTTGTTAGCCCGGAAAGTTTCACCTCCAGAGAGACCTGGCTAATCATCGCCATGGCGATTGTGGGTGGCCTTGGCAATGCTGACGGCGCAGTCCTGGGCGCGATTCTGCTGACCCTTTTGCCAGAGCCGCTCAGAGGAACACCCTTGGAGAGCGCCAGAATTCTCTTCTATGGGCTGCTATTGATCATCTTCTCGCTTTTCCGCCCTCAGGGTCTGTTGCCGAGGCGTCAAGGGACAGAGAAAGACGAAGCGGAGCAGAAGATCTGACGTGGGAAGCCTCTGGTCAGGAAGAGACATAGGGATATCTCAAGACGGAGGTCTGTGTGATGGCTTCAGCCATTAGCGATCCAACCGAACACAACCGTCCCGCTGGGAGCGGCGACGACTTACTCGTAGTAAAGGGGCTGTCGAAAGACTTTGGGGCGCTCAGGGCAGTGAATGAGGTCAGTTTTCGGATACGTCAAGGGCAGATCTTCTCGCTGATCGGACCCAACGGCGCCGGCAAGACCACCACCTTCAACCTGATCACCGGCACCCTACCTGCTTCGGCCGGTGAGGTTTCCTACTTTGGGCGAAAGATTCTGGGCTTGCCAGCACATAAGGTAGCCGATCTAGGGATCGCTCGCACGTATCAGCTGATCCGCGTGTTCAAGAACATGAGCGCGCTCGAAAACGTCCAGGTTGGCGCGCACTGCCGCACCAAGAACGGGGTCTTCAATGCGATCTTACGGGGCCCAAGGGCACGGCGCGAGGAGCAATGGAGCCGCGATCGTGCTCTGGAGTTGCTGCGCTTTGTCGGCATAGGCGAGCATCGAAACAAGCTTGCGGGTACCCTAACCTTCGGCCATCAGAGGCGCCTGGAAATAGCCAGAGCGCTGGCCGCGGATCCCAAGCTCTTGCTGTTGGATGAGCCTACGGCGGGCATGAACCCTTCGGAGAAAGACGCCATGATCTCCCTGATCTATACCATCAGAGATCAGGGCGTTACCGTCATTCTGGTTGAGCATGATATGAACGTGGTAATGGGAGTCTCGGACTGGATCACGGTTCTGGACCATGGAGTGAAGATTGCTGAGGGCACTCCAGCAGAAATACAGTGCAACGAGACTGTCATTGAAGCATACCTGGGAAGGTGGCGGCATGAGCTTGCTCAAAGTTGAGAACCTGGTAACCAAGTACGGCGAAATCCCTGCGCTCAAGGGGATCTCGTTTGAAGTGAAGGAAGGCGAGATTGTAGCTTTGATTGGTGCGAATGGGGCGGGGAAATCCACCACATTGATGACGATATGCGGAGCACTGAAGCCGACCAGCGGCAAGATCATCTTCGATGGCAGAGAGATCCAGGCGATGCCCTCTCATCAGATCGTGGACCTGGGGATCATGCAGTGCCCGGAAGGACGCAGGTTGTTTGCCACGATGACCGTGGAAGAGAACCTGTTGCTGGGCTACTACAGTCGTCGCAAAGATGGCAATCCCTCCGAAGCGATGCAGCGGGTGTGCGAGCTATTCCCGGTTCTGCAGGAGCGTATTCATCAGTCCAGTGGCACGCTGAGTGGAGGAGAACGACAGATGCTGGCCATCGGCCGGGCGCTGATGGCCAAGCCGAAACTCCTGATGCTGGATGAGCCTGGCCTGGGATTGGCGCCAAAGCTGGTAGAGGCCGTTCTTGACACCACCAAGCAGATTAACGACCAAGGCACCACAATCCTGCTGGTCGAGCAGAACGCGCGTGCGGCTCTGTCCATGGCCGATCGAGCCTATGTGCTGGAAGTTGGCAACATTGTGCTGGAAGGGACTGGGCAGGAGTTGCTTCAGAACGAAGGAGTGCAGAAAGCCTACCTGGGTGGCGCGGCCAGACAAGTCTGCGCTACCTAAGGGCCGAGCATGTGCAACAAGGAGGTGCTCTCCGCGCCCTCCCACGTCATGCAGACGTTTGGCTGATGGCTCTCCCTGCGCGAGTCAGGGAGAGTCGAGACAGCCGACATTGCGGTCTGCCAGGAGGCACATCAGTGTCGTATGTAAACAAGCGATCCGAGCAGCTCTTTCGGAGAGCACTGGGGGTGCTGATCGAAGGTGGCAGCTCACCGTCGCGGGGGCCCGCCAACTACGGCGAGTGCCCCGTTTTTGTTGAGCGCGGCGATGGCTCTCACATCTATGATGCGGACGGCAACCGCTATATAGACTGGATGATGGCATATGGCGCTTTGCCGTTGGGACACGCTCATCCGCGCATCGTCGAAGCTGTGCAGCAGGCAGCCGTCACCGGGACGCTGTTCGCAGCCGCCACGGAAATCGAGATTGAGGTAGCCGAGCTCATTCAGCAGATGGTGCCGTGCGCCGAACGCGTACGCTTTGCCAATACGGGTACCGAGGCCACCATGGCCGCCATCCGCCTGGCTCGTGGTTTCACCGGGAGGCCCAGGTTCATCAAGTTCGAAGGGCACTATCATGGCTGGTACGATGACTTCCTGGTGAGCGCGCACCCGCAATTGCCCGCCGCGCTGGGCTGGCGCAACGATCCCATCAGAATCCCCGACAGCTCCGGTTTGAACCGGCGCGCCTTGGACGATACCATTCTGGTGGCCTGGAACGATCTGCCGGCCGTGGAGCGCGCGATAGACGCGAATCGGGGCCAGATCGCGGCGGTGATCACTGAGGGCATCATGGCCAACATGGGCGTGATTCCCCCTGAACCAGGCTACCTTCAGGGGCTAGGCAAGTTGTGCCGCGAGAACGGCATCCTTTTCATCCTAGACGAGACCGTGACAGGGTTTCGGGTAGCGGCGGGGGGCTGCCAGGAGTACTATGGCCTCCATCCCGACATAGCTACGTTCGGCAAAGCGCTTGGCGCCGGATTGCCCGTGGCTGCGCTCGTGGGGCGAGCGGGCATCATGCAAGCACTGACATGGGGAGGCGTCCTGCACTATGGTACGCAGAACGCCTCACGCATCGGGCTGTTTGCCGCTCGCGCCAGCCTCAAGGAGCTCGCCCATGACGGCGGCGCCGGCTTCCGCCACGTTTGGCGCATCGGAGAAAGGCTCACTCAAGGCTTGCGCAGCCTTTTCGCAGAAAGCGGAATTCAGGCCATCGTGCAGGCCGTGGGGCCCATGCTGCAAATCATGTTCACCGCGCGCCCTGCGATCCAGGATTATCGTGAGTTCTGCGCCTTTGTGGATCGAGCCAAGTACCAGCAGTTCGCGCTGGCCCTGTTCAAGCACGGCGTCTACATGTCACCCTCTGCCTGCCTGCACTCGGTGGCCTCGCTGGCGCATACGGAGGAAGACGTGGATCAGACTTTGACGGCTGTGCGAGAAGCGCTCAAAGAGCTGGGGTACTAGGATTCCGCTCCAGATACGGCATGGGAGGTTCGTAGCATGAAGTTTTGTCGTATGCTCACCGTGGTGGATTCCCACACCGGAGGGAATGCAGAGAGAGTGGTAACGGGCGGCCTGCCCGAAATCCCTGGCGAGAGCATGTTGGCCAAGCTCAAGCACGTGCGCGACCACATGGACTACTTGCGCACCTTCTTGGTGCACGAGCCGCGCGGCCACAACAACATGTATGCCTCGCTGATCACCCCACCCACCGCCAAGGAAGCGCACTTCGGAGTCCTCTACCTGGAGCCTGGCGGCTATGCCACGATGTGTGGTCACGGAACCATTGCCATCTGCACCGTTCTGGTGGAGACTGGCATCGTCCCCGCCAGGGAGCCACTGACAGAGATCGTCCTCGACACCCCGGCTGGCGTGGTGCGTGCCGAGGTTCACGTCAAGGATGACAAGGCTGAGTCGGTGACTATTCGCAATGTGCCATCCTTTCTGTACAAAACTGCTGTCAATGTGGATGTGCCCGACTTGGGGCAGGTGACAGTAGACATCGCCTACGGAGGCAACTTTTACGCGATCCTGCCAGCTGCGAGCGTGGGCTTGGTGATTGCGCCCGAGCACGCGGCCGAGATCATCAACTGCGGAGCGAAGATCTGGAAGGCAGTGAACGACCAGGTGGAGATCCACCATCCCGAGTACCCTGAAATCGACTGTGTCAACTACGTGGAGTTCTCCGCCCCAGCCACGCACCCTGCCGCGAGCATGAAGAATGCGGTGGTGGTGCCCCCGGCAGGCATGGACCGCTCTCCTTGTGGTACCGGCACCAGCGCCAAGATGGCCACACTATGGGCCAAAGGTGAGCTCAAGCTCAACCAGGAATTCGTGCATGAGAGCATCATCGGCAGCCTGTTCTACGGACAGCTGGTGGAGGAGACGAGGGTCGGCCAATTCAAGGCCGCAGTGCCCACCATCCGCGGGAGTGCTTGGATCATGGGCATCCAACAGTTCGTGCTGGACCCGACGGACCCGTTCCCCGCCGGCTTTCTGCTTGGCAAACAAGAGAGACTGTACGGAGTGGGCTTCGAGAGGTAGGTGCGGCGATTTGCAGGAACGGCCACATTGTGATATGATAAACCCACAAGGCAATGGGGCCCACGGTACGTGCGTGGGCCTATTTCATCGGCTTGGATCAGGACGAGTAGCCGGTAGAGCAGTCACAGGGAGAGTGGGCCGCTGACTGCAAGCCCGCTTGATGCGAATCCGGCGAAAACCACCTGATAGCTGGTCCTGGAAATGCCCGGCAAGGGCAGAGTATAGAGACCCGGGTGCTCCCGTTATCAGCTACAACGAGTTGCCGCGGAATGGTTCGCCCTTTCGTGGCCAAGTTGGGTGGAACCGCGTGAGGAACCTCGCGCCCCAGGGTGGGTGCGAGGTTTGCTTTTTTCGGCGAAGGGAGATGACAAGCATGACTGAAGACGACACTGGCACACAGACAAGCCGCTGAGCGTGCGGCCCGATGGCTCGCGCGCTCGATCTTGAGTAACAAGGAGAGAGACCATGTCTGAGAAACACGCAGGGGAACAACTGCACAAACTACGCCACTCGGCCTCACACGTCATGGCTCAGGCCGTCCTGGAAAAGTTCCCAGAGGGCAAAGTCGCAATCGGCCCGGCCATTGAGGACGGCTTCTACTACGATTTCGACCTTCCGCGCTCACTGACGCCCGAGGACTTGATCGAGCTCGAGGCCCGCATGCGCGAGATCGTCAAAGAGAATCACCCGTTCGAATATCGTGAAGTCTCTGAGGCAGAAGCGCGCAAGATCTTCGCGGATCAGCCCTACAAGCTGGAGCTGATTGAGGGCATCCTGGCCGGTGGTCAGGACGCAGACGGAGAGAAGGCCGAGGGACCACCCAAGCTGAGCATCTACCAGAGCGGACCTTTCGTTGACTTGTGCCGTGGACCACACGTGGCCAACACGAATGAGATCAACCCTGGGGGGCTGAAACTGCTGCGCACGGCCGGAGCCTACTGGCGTGGTGACGAGCGTCGCCAAATGCTGCAGCGCATCTATGGCACGGTCTGGCCCGACAAGGCTCAGCTCGACGCCTATATGCAAAGGCTAGCAGAGATCGAACGACGCGACCACCGCAAGCTGGGCAAGGAGCTGGACCTGTTCAGCACTCACGACATCGGCGGTGCCGGACTGATCTACTGGCACCCCAAGGGAGCGCTGATTCGCGAGATCATCGAGAACTTTTGGCGGCAGGAGCACCGCAAGCGCGGCTACGATATCGTCTACAGCCCGCACATCGGCCGCGTGGATCTGTGGAAGATCAGCGGTCACTGGGACTTTTATCGCGAGAGCATGTATTCGCCCATGGACATCGATGGAATACAATACCTGCTCAAACCGATGAACTGCCCCTTTGCGGTGCTGATGTACAAGACCCAGACGCGCTCATACAGAGACCTACCACTGCGCTGGGCAGAGCTCGGGACGGTTTACCGCTATGAAAAGAGCGGAGTACTGCACGGCATGCTGCGGGTGCGCGGCTTCACGCAGGATGACGCCCACATCTTCTGCCGGCCCGACCAACTGCTAGACGAGGTCGTGGGTGTGCTGGACCTGTCGTTCTTCATGCTGCGCACGTTCGGCTATCAGGAATTCGATGTTGAGCTTTCGGTGCGCGATCCGGCCGGCAAGAAAAAGTACATTGGCGATGACAACATCTGGGAGAACGCGGAGGCTGCTCTGGCCGGGGCGCTGCGGCTGCGCGAGGTTGAGTACAAGGTGATGCCTGGAGAAGCCAAGTTCTACGGCCCAGCCATTGATATCAAGATGCGCGACGCGCTCGGTCGTGGATGGCAGGGGCCAACCATCCAGGTTGACTTTAACTTCCCAAATAGCTTTGACCTCAACTTTGTGGGCGAGGACGGCAAGGAACACCGCCCGGTTATGGTACACCGCACGGTGCTAGGGAGCATGGAGCGTTTCGTGGGAGGCTTGATCGAGCACTATGCAGGGGCCTTCCCGGTGTGGCTTGCACCTGTGCAGGTGCAGATCATCCCCATCGCGGATCGACACCGCGAATACGCTGCATCTGTGCTGAAGAAGCTGGAGGCGGCCAATTTGCGGGCCAAGATGGACGACAGTGCCGAGCGCATGAACGCCAAGGTGCGCAACGCCCAGCTGCAGAAGATCCCATACATGTTGATCGTGGGCGACAAAGAGGCGGCATCCGGGACGGTGTCGGTGCGTCTACGCAGCGAGGAGAACCTGGGAGCCAAGCCGCTGGACGAGTTCATCGCCATGGCGCTCAAAGCGGTGGAAGACAAAGCCAACGCCTAGGCGGTCAGTTGATCCTTCATAGCCTCGGCCCTCGGTGGAGCCGGGGCTATGCTCATTCCACGTAGATCAGATCTTTGATCTCACCAAAGATGCTGTCACCAATGCCTTTCACCTTGGTGATATCCTCGATCTGCTGGAAAGGTCCATTGGCCTCGCGGTAATCGAGAATGCGCTGCCCCAGGACAGGCCCAATCCCGGGCAGCGCATCCAGCTCGCTCAACGTGGCTGAGTTGAGATTGATTCTCGCGGGAGACAGCGGAGCTGTCGTCGCGACTCTGACTGGTGCCGGCATGTGTACAACGGGCGTCGCACTTTCACCCCTGGTCGGGACATAGATCTGGTCCTCGTCTTGCACGCGCTGGGCCAGGTTCACTTGCACCAAATCGGCCTCGGCCAGAGCACCGCCCGCTGCCGCCACGGCCTGCTCCACGCGGCTATCCCAGGGCAGCGTATACACGCCAGGACGAGTCACTGCCCCCGAAACGTAGACCTGAATGGGACCAGGTGTGGCCGTGGGAGGCCGTGTGGACGTAGGCAGGGGTGTGATCGCTCGAATCACGATGGGCGTCACAGGCGGACGGCGCAGCCCGAAGACCACTGCTCCCAGTATGATTGTGCAGACCAGCGCTACAATGGAGGACGCTAGGAAAGCCTCCCGATGCTCCTCAAGCCAGCGTCCCATCGAGGCTCCCTCTAGCCCCCAGCAGATGGGTTGTCTCTGCAGGCCGGCTCCATGTGCACAGACACATAGGCGATTTCGGGGCACCATCTCCTCAAGCGGTCCTCGATGGCCGTGGCTATGTCATGGGCTTGGGCAACGGGCAAAGTCTCGTCCAGGATGCAGCGCACGGCCAAGAACAGCTTGCCCTCCATCCAGTGAGCTTGAGTTGCTTCGCATTCGAAGACTCCCGGCACGCTGTGCGTGACTGCGCTGATCATACGTTGGAGCTCGGCTTCCCCCAATTGCTCGCATACTCGGATTGCAGGCACGGCCGGCTCAATGTGAATGCTGACTTGGTCAATCTCCGGCCATCCCGTCTTGATGCGCTCTTCCAGGCGGCTGGCCCGGGCGTGAGCCTGGCCCAAGGTCAGGTCATCAGGGACTTCCAGGTGCAAGTCCACAAAGTACTTGCCGCCGATTTCGTCACCAATCAGGTGGTGGATGGCCTCCCCTGATTCCTGAGCTGCCTTTCGAATGCCTGCCAGAGTGTCACTGCCGGATGCATGCCCACCGCTGGGTTGCGGTTCGATGTGCACCAGGACGTCGCGAGTCCCCGGAATGGATTCCAAAAGCTTGCGCTGAACCTGGTGAGCAACCATGTGCGCCTGCGCTACCGGCATCCGCGCTGGTACGCGAATATGCAGGTCGAGATGGATGTCATCCTCCTGGCCGCGGCTGCGAATGTGGTGGCTACTGGTCACTCCAGGCACCTGCTGAATTATGGCAGCGACCTTGTCCACATCCACCGCTCTGGCATCGGTCAGAATGCGCGTACTGTTGGCAACGATTTCAAAACCGATCTTGGCGATCAGCACCGCGATCACCACTGCCAGTACCACATCCAGAATGGGATATCCCGCGCGCACGACGATCAACCCAAGCATTACGCCCACAGAGACAAAGATGTCTGCACGCGTATGCATGGCGTCCGCAATCAGAAACTCGCTCCTTAACTCCTCACCCTTGCGCTTCTCATAGATGGCTACGTATACGTGCACTGCAATGCTCAGCAGCAGAGAGGCAAAGCTCCAGACTGTGATTTGCGGAACCACTGGATTCAGGAAGCGCTCGTACGCGCTCCTGAGAAGCTCGAAGCAGGTGAAGAACAGAAGCAGCGAGATAAGCATCGTCAGCAGGATCTCGTAGCGCCGATGCCCGTAGGGGTGGTCTTCATCGGGCGGACGCCTTGCTATGTAGATCGCGATCAGCCCGATGACGTTGCTGATGGAATCGAACAGCGAGTCAAAGCCGTCCGCGATGAGGCTGAGGGAGCCAGTCAGAAATCCAACTATGAGCTTGGCTGCCGTAGCCACCAAGTTCAGAAACATGGTATAGATGAGAACAAAACGCACAGCCTTGAAACTGCCCACTCACTCAGCCTCGGCCCATTATGCTCCCCATTGTAGGCTCACGCTGCCTCCGCGCAAAAAGGAGTATAATCGTGGTTGGAATGCGCGACCTCAAGGACTGCCTAGCGGAATATCCTCCTGTGATGCTGGAGGCCATTGCTGAAGGCTGGCACATAGTTTTCACAGACGAGCAGACCCCAGAGATGGTGGACAGGCTTGTCGCAGAGATGAGCACCCCTGCCAACCTGCAATCCACTCTCCAACGTTTGAGCGAGATCGAACGCGAGGCGCTGTCCTTCGTAGCGGCCAGAGGCGAAACACGGGCGTACGTGGTCGTGCGCAAATACGGCGACCTGCGGCGCTTTGGCCCTGGCTCACTGGAATGGAAGAGAAGCTGGCGCCAGCCCGCCTCGGCCATTGAACGGCTGTGGTTTCTGGGGCTACTGCACGTAGGTTATGCCAAGGCTGGCCAATTCCATGGCCAGGTGTTCTTTGTACCTCGCGAAATCCGCGCTATCCTCCCGCCCGTAGCGGTGCCCGCACCCAAGTTCGAGGCAATGCCCCTGTCGACCCCCGCCGTCATCCGGGACGAGACGGACGCGCTCGCCCGCGGTGTGCTTGCACTTCTGAGTCACTGCCGCAACACAGAGGTTCGTCCCCAAAAAGGTACACTGCCATCACGCGAGCTGGCCGTGCTGGGGAGAAGACTGCGTCCCGTCCTGCAAATGACCACTGCAGAGCAGGCACAACGCCTGCGCTTCCTCCAGCACGTGGCCGAGAGAACTGGTTGGCTGCGCGTGCAGGATGGATTGTGGAAGCCAACGCTCAAGGCAGCACATTGGCTCAAGAAAAGCGCGCTGGGCAGGCAGATCCAGCTGTATCACGCATGGCTTGAAGACGCGACCTGGAACGAGCTCTGGATGATGCCGAGCGTGCACTGTGAGGAAACTGGCTGGCGCAACGACCCTCTGCTCGCTCGCACGGGCGTGCTGGCCCGTCTGGGACAATGCCCAACAGAGACATGGCTGGGGATCGATTCGTTTGTGGAGTTCATCTACGACTTCGATCCCGATTTCATGCGGCCCGATGGGGACTATTCGTCTTGGTACATTCGAGATGTCGAGACGCAGCAGTACCTGACTGGGTTCTCCAACTGGCACAAAGTCGAAGGCGCCGTGATCCGGTACATTCTGAGCGCTCCGTTGTGTTGGTTGGGCCTGATCGCGCTCGGCTTTCCTCAGAAGGAGATGGCGGCCGACCGGTTCATGCTGACCCGCATGGGTGCGGCGGTCCTGGGTTTGCTCGAGGAAGAGGCAACTGCGGCGCACCCGTTCCTGGTGCAGACAGATGGACACGTCATCGTGCCGCACAACGCGAGTTGGTACGACCGTTTCTTGTTGGAGAGGTTTGCACGCTGGGTGGATGAAGACCCAGGCTTCGCACGCTATGTACTGGATGCCTCATCCGTGCGCATCTGTCTCCGCCAGGGCATAGACATCGATCAAGTCCTGGCATTCCTGCGACGTGTCACACACCACAAGCTGCCCGATTCCGTCACTCGTGCGCTGAAAGCGCACGCACAGCGGCTCGGAAACCCTGTGGACCAGCCGCAGCGCGCAGGACGCAAGCTCTGAGTCTGCTGCTACCAGCTTACGTTCTTGATGTTTCCCCAGTCCCCCACTTCTGCGTAGACGATGGCGCCAGTGAATCCCTGCACGCGGTAGGTCTTCCCTTGCCAGATGACGTCGAATTCAGGCGTCAGGGGCGACCCAAACTTGCTGCGGCGTGCGTATTGTGGGAAGGCCAATTCGGCATTATAAGCCAGTCCACGTCGGTTCCACGAAGCGTTCCGCAAAGTCTCTTCCAGTGGCAGAACAGGGGGAGGTGTTGGCTCTGGTCCCATAGACTTCACTGCACTAACCACCGGCAGCTCGCGGTCCATGCGATACCACGCGTTTTCGGTCCACGCGGGATCCACGTGCCCCATGCGCTCGTTAGCAATTAACCAGGGACACATGCCAAAGAAGTAATCCTCCGCGTTAGTGCGTAGCCATTGGAACATGGCCACGGTGCGCTCTGCTTGCCCATTGTAGTCATAGCCAGGATAGCGCGTGTCCCATTGTTGCCATCCATTGGCGGGCACAAACACGCCACCCTCAGTAGAGATCACAGGTACAGTCAGGTCAAAATGCTGTTTGAGCAACTGGGCAGGAACACGATGGCCGATGATGGAGTTGTCATCATCCATAATCGTCTTCCCCGGCTGATCCTTCTGACAGATCGGATCCAGAGGGTACTCAAAATGCCACGCTCCATCACTATCCTTGTAGCAATGGTTCAACGCTGCGTCGTGAACCGCTATCCAGGCTCCGTGAGTGAACACGTCCACCGCATCCGCGTGCGCCTTCTCATCGAGCCATTTGAAAGCATTCGTGTACCAGTCAATGCTGCCGTTTTCCGCTTGGCGCCCGCACTGCGCCAGGGCCGGGAAGGCGGGATAGCCGCCAAGGTTGATGATCGCTTTGGCATCCTGAAGCCAGTGCTGCATGACCAGCTCTGGCCTGCCGCCACTCTGCCATTGACCGGGCTGCCATTCAATCGCCAGGTTGGGTTCGTTGTTGCTTTCCAGGTATCTGACGCCAAGGGCTACGAGTTCCGCGACCGTCTGCAGTTCCTGCGCGCCCAAATGCCCAGGGTTGGGCGCACCCCGGAAGATGCGCACTACGGGGATGATCTGGTTCGCCAACAGCTTCTGACACACATGCTTGCATGAACCTGAGCCGCTGTCCATCAGTTTGACCCACTTGATGTTCATGGCCAGGAGTTCGTTCACCCACCAATCGAGGGAAGAGCCACTGGGGTGGAACACCGAGGCGGACCAGTGAATGCCCCGGCGGCTGTTATCAGCGGGCCGTGGGAAATCCTTCAGCTCCATAGCACTTCCTCCTTCCCTATTCTAGAAAGGGTATGCTTCCTGCAACACACTGCAGGTCGATGCCGTGGGTCCAAAGCGATTATAGCGCAACCGGGTTGGGCGGCGAAATGCACGTGCAGGCAGGGATGTACTCAGGTTAGGCGCTTGATGCTCGGTGCACAGCCCTACAGCGCACCAACGAGCGCAACCCCATGGCGGCCAGCACGAAGCATGTCAAGAGGCACAAAGAAAGGCCCAGCCTCCAGCTCATGGGCTCAAAGCGGAACTGTACTTGATGGGACCCCGCGGGCAACCAGACGGCGCGGAAAGTATAGTTCGCGCGCTTGAGCTCGGCGGCGCGTCCATCCACCTCAACCCTCCAACCCGGGTAATCTACCTCACTCAGTACCAGGTATCCTGCCGCCGGCGTGGAGGCTTCGAGCGTGATCGCGTTGTTGGTATACGATGTGATGCGCACATCAGACGGCTCGGCCCCCTCCGCAGTAGGTGCAATCGAACCCTGAATGACCACCATGCTGGCCGGGTCAAAATCCGGGCTGTGGATCATCGCAAAAGCTTGCTCGGCATCTGCAGCCGGCAGGGCTTTGTGAACCATATAGGCCCGCGGCAGCACCTGCGTGTTACGATAGATGTTCACCTGCGGGTCGCCATCGAAAGCCAGTTCGAACTTGGCCCAGTCCAACACGACGTCTTTGTGCGCAATGACGTACTTGGCGTTCAGAAAATCGTACAGGCGGGTAGAGCGGCTGCCGAGGCCCTCCCAATAACGATGAAAGCTGGCCAGGACCAGTGGGTTGTAGATACCCCAGACATCAAAGACATCATGCATCAGGCTGAGATCAGGCTGCCAGACGTTCCAGACTTCGGTGCGCGTGTCTATGCGATAGAACTCCGTGTCGCTTTTGAGAAAGGAGAGGGCTGCCGCATGCTGAAAGCCAACGGTGGGATCGTTCAGTTCGATCTCGGTGCTGGCACCCAGACTGGCCAGATCGAACACGATCAGCCCCACGACCAATAACCCAAGGGTTGAGCGCCGCAACCAGCGCCTCTGCCGCGCGCACAGAAGCAGCACGCTACAACCCAGCAGCAAGAGCGCCAAGACCACTCCACCCGTGCCCGAGAGAGTGCGAGAAAAGACCTCCGGAGCCTTGTCCTGACTGAAGACAGTGACAGCATAGGCCAGTGGAAGAGTTGCCAGGCACGTGCCTACGAGCGCGATGGGCAGGAACTTCAGCGTCTGGGCCCAGATTCGTCTCGCTCCACGGTGAATGGGTCGCAACAAGCTGTCCAATCCCAATGCTGCCAGGATGGCCAACGCGAAATCCAAGAGGTAGATGAACCGCGCCGGCGCGCGCACCATGTTGAACCCTGGCACAAAACGGTACAGCCAACCATGCAATATGGAAGCGTTGCCCATTGCCAGAAAGAGCGAAACCACAGCCAGCAGGGTCATGAAGCGAGTCAGCTTGTCGCGGCGCAACAGCACAGCTAGCAAGGCCAAGAGCAATGGCAGTATGCCAACATAACCCACTTCCACGCGCGGCCACGGCCCCCAGTAACCTCCTGGTCCCCGCCCAAAGATGCCCGGAACCAGAAGGCCGACCAGCGCCACGGGTGGCAGGGAGTACATGCTCGCTTCCTCGTAGGTGAGGTCGGCGCGCACGGTCAGACCTGACATCTCAAAGGAGGGCAGAAGCCCCGGAGCGGCAACTCCAAAGGCGACCCCGAAGGCCACCAAGCAAACCACTGCCGACCTGGCGAGCGCACGCCAGCCATCCCTACGTTGGCCATACAAGTGGCACGAGAAGTACAGTGCCAAGGCCAACACAATGAAGAGCAGGGGCTGAACGTGACCCGCCAAGGCCGCAAACCCCAGGAAGATGCCCGAAACCGCTGCCAGTTTGGGGCGAGCCTCATCCAGTGCACGACGGAACAAGCAAAAGACCAGTGGCAACCAAGCCGCACACGCAATCATGTTCAGGTTCCCCAAGTGCGTCACGAACAGGTCCGAGAACATGAACGCTGCAGCTCCAGCCAGAGCCGCCCATCGTTTCAGCGGCCTGCGTTCAACGAAGCGCAGTCCGAAGTAGGCGCAGGCTCCGGCCAGGTAGACATGGGCTACCGCTAGCAATTCCATCGCTCGATAGTCAAGGCTAGACTGTGACAGGAAGAACAGTAGATTGATTGGATAGAACAGGCCCGATTGGTTATCGGCCGCAAAGGGTGCGCCGCCATAGAGGTACGGATTCCAGAGCGGGATCGTTCCCGCCCTCAGGTTGCGTGCGGAGAAGCTGTAGAGCGGGTAGAGAAAAGAGACCAGATCGCCACCACCAATGGGCATCCATACCTGAGAGGTGAAGAGCAGGCGCCAGAAGAAGCCACAGGCGGCCAAAGCCAGAGCGCCCAGAGCCAACACGTCATTGTAGTAATCATGGCCGACGCGCTTGCGACGGTATAGCCACCAGAGCACGCCTGCTGTGAAGAGCCAGGCCAGGACCAGGGCCAGCATGCTCATTTCCTCCGATCTCTCAAGGCCGTACCACTCGGTAGCGCCCCAGCACCAGGCGATCTCCCAGCACCTGGCCTTGCGCATCAATGCTAGAAAGGCGTTTCATGCTCTCTAGGAGATACATTCCCACCTCAAGCTCATATTCACCCTCAGGAGCTTGTGGGTCTACATTCAAGATGTGACGATCCAGCACCGTCTCGTCCACAAACCATTGCAGGGTGGGCCGTCCTCCCGCCTGCGGCATGGAGTCGTGCCCCGCCCAGACCGGTCCTGCGGTGGCCGGATTGTAGGCATGACCCACCAAATGAGTGAAGACCGTGTAGCTGCGACTGGTCTTGCTCTTGGCGCGCCAGTACAAATCCAACGTCAAAGCCTCTCCTGCACGGATGCTGTTCATGGCTGAACCATCAGGGCCTCGGAGTGTGAATCCGAGCAACTCGATACCGTCCTCAAGAGACGCATGGACGGTGACTTCAGGTGAAGGCGCCTCCTTGGCAGAAACGGTGCCTTCAATACGAAGAGCCCCGAAAGAGCAGTAGTCAGGAGGATGTTCAGCCCGGGCTTCAAAGTGATAAAGCCCTCCAGGAGTGCGTGCGTATACCGCAAAATCGAGCTGATGGCGGCCCACGGGCTCGGCCGTAGCCAGCGTGAGATCACGCTGCTCCAGTACGCGTCCAGACTGGTCTGTCAAGCGCACCTCAAGCTGCGCCTCAACTGGAGTGGAATAATAGAGGGCCAGGCGTACGGTGTCCCCAGGCCGGAAACGCTGCGTAGGCAGGTCATAGCCCAAAAGGCCCACGTTCGCTACTGATGTGCTGTCGAGCGCATGCTGTGGGTCAATGTTCTCAAGACGCACCTGAGCTGCTGCCCCACTGGGGCCATACAGGGTAAGGGAATTGTGGTCAAAGCCGAAGCTGACCAGCTTTGCATAGCGTTGATCCAGCCAGTGCGGCACGAGTCCCTGCGGGTCCTGCATGGGTGCATTGACCTGAGCCAACCACAGGCGCCTGTGATCAGAGGCCAGGGCGGCCACCTCTGTCTCCACGTTTTCTGGCGAGATCTCAGAGGCATGTTGCGGCAGGTTGTACACTGGCGGCCGTGAGGCCTCGGCCGGAAGCCTGCCGTAATAGTATCCGAAGATGGGATAGCGGTTTCCCGACACCAGCAAAACGGCGTCGCCAGGCTCTGCGTACGCAGAGATAATGCGCACCATGGTCTGATGCTCGTCTCGCAGGTAGCGTCCCGAATAGTGGCCCGGGAGACTCCACGCAAAAACCGCGGCCACAAACGCTGTTGCCACCAGAGACACCCATCTATGCTTGCGGTACAGCACTGCCAGGCTAAAGGACAGCAAGAGGTAGAAAGCCGGCGCAAACAGCACCAGATACCGCGCCTCAACACGCGGCGCATAGAACAGGCCCCTAGGGCGTGTGAGGGCATACACCACCGCGGGTGGGAGAACCAAAAAGAGCACGAGCAACAGGGCCGCGGGCACGTCTCGACGTAGAGAGGCTGTAACGGCTTGTTCGCACTTGCGACCGCGCCCAATGGACCACAGCGCCCCCCCTACCACAAGGAAGAAGGGCAAGACGAGCAGCAGATAGCGTTCAACGTAGGTGGAGATGCCAAGGGCAAGCAGGGTGCCATACAACTGCAGGAAGATCTTGAAGTCAAAGGGCTCGGCTACTGACCAGGAGCGCATGCGCGAGAGAGCTAGTACGAGCCAGGGCAGGAAGAGCAGCCCTGCGGTCAGTTGAAGTCCGATCCAGCGCATCAAGCTTCTCAGGCGCCTGCCTTGCCATCTGAAGAGCACGACCAGGAAGAAGAAGTTCTCAATCAGAATGACTGTGACAAACAGGTACAAGCTGTACATTCCGGCAGTCGTGGCAAGCACGAGGAGCCCCGCCACACGGGCCCAGTTCTTTGGACCGCCCTCAGAGCGGTCTGGCGGAAGCCTCAGTAGGCCCTCGACCTGCAACCAACGCACAAACGCATAGAGGGAGAGCACGCCCCATAGCGTGGCTACGATGTACATGCGCATCTCTTGGGACCACCACACGTGAAAGCGCGCTACGGCCAGCAGCAGAGCTCCCCACAGAGCAATGCTGCGGTTGAAAAGCGACCTGCCGAGAGCATATAGGGCGGCCACCGTGCAAGTACCACATGCCAGCGAGAGGAAGCGCGCTGAGAACTCGCTCTCGCCCCCCAAGCGCACGAAAAACTGCAGAAGCCAGAAGAAGAGGGGTGGATGCACGTCGCCTGCGGTCCAGAGAGTCATCTCGAGCGGACTCTGACGCACGGCCCAGATGGCCAGGCCTTCGTCCCACCATAGATTCTGGTCGCCGAGCAGCCAGATGCGCAAGGCGAACGCGGTCAGGAGGATCGCGACTAGCGCCAGGAGGTGTCTCAGTTGGCCAGAACCGGGGCGAGCCGTCTCAGTTCGATTTCTCATCGAGAAGCTTACCCAGGTCCTTGAGGGTGCTGGGGGCCAACGAGATGGTCACGTCGCGCAAGTGTGCCTTCAAGTTGCCCACCAGCATGGCCGGCACCGTTGGCTCTGAAACCTCTAGCTTGACCGCGGGGTCCACAAACACGACCAACGGTTGCACAGAGACCTGTGCCTCGGGAAGTTGGGCTGCGACAAATTCGCTCAGCTTTCTTGCTGCGGCCTGCGCTTGCTTGCCCGGATTCCCCAGCCCCTCATCCGTCAACCACCCCCACAGGTGCGATAGCTCGAATTTGCGGCGCCAGCGGCCCCCGCGACAGGTGATACTTCCTCTCGTCGTCTTCACATGCAATGCGAACAGGCCCTTGGGGCAGAGCAAAGCGTGTTCGATGGGAAGTGTATAGCTGTACAACTGGTAGCTGCGATCCAAGCCCTTGAGTGCTTTGGCCAACACCTGGTCAGGTCGGGGAGATTGCAGCCATCTGTTGGCCCCCCTGGCACTCCAGCTCACCATCGGAAGGCTAACCAGCAAGCAAACATAGGCATATGCGATGTAACTCTGGAAGAAGGCCATGCCGGCGGCCATCGCCATCAGTATGAACCCTGCGGTCAATACATTGCGAACCATGGAAGCCTTCTTCTTGATCAGATCCTCATTGGTGACGACACGCATGCAGTGCTCACTCCTCAGTCGATGATAGGGCGCTGTGAGCAATGCCATCGCGAATGGCATCCAACATGCCCTCCGCCACGGCCTGTTTGGCCACGCGCACCGCATTCTTGATGGCAAGGGCATCTGACTTGCCATGCGCCACAATCACAACCCCGTCCACCCCCAGCAATGGCCCTCCGCCGTACTCACGCCAATCCAGGCGCTTCTTGACTTGGGCAAAAGCGGGCTTCGCCAACAGACCGCCCAAAGAGGCGAGCGGCCGGCTCTTGATCTCCTCCTTGATGATGTCCAAAAGAAACGCCACAATCCCCTCGGAGAGCTTGACAATGACGTTTCCCGTGAAGCCATCCGTCACGATGACATCTGCCAGACCCGCGGGCACGTCCTTGCCCTCGGCGTTGCCAACGAAATTGAGGCCACTGGCTTTGAGCAGAGGATAGGCTTCCTGCACGAGCATGCTGCCTTTGCCTTCTTCCTCGCCGTTCGACACGATGGCCACGCTTGGATTCGGGACCCCCAGCACGCGCTCTGCGTAGACAGCGCCCATGATCGCGAATTGAAGCAGGTATTCTGGCTTGCAGTCGGTATTAGCTCCCAGATCCAGAGCGAAACAGCGGCCCTTGCGCGTGGGGAAAACGCTCGAAAGCGCCGGGCGCTTGACGCCACGGATACGATGGAGATTGAACAGCGCTGCAGCCAGAACGCCACCTGAATTGCCGGCTGACACGAAGGCATCCACCTGACCTTGACGCAGCATGCGCATGCCTAGAACCATTGAGGAGTCCGTCTTGGTCTTGACAGCCACCGCCGGGTGCTCGCGCATCTCGATCATCTGGCTCGCATGCACCAGGGAAACGTGCAGCCCGCCAAGATCGTGTTTGGCCAGTTCGGGTTCGACGACGTCTCTGTTGCCCACCAGCACAACCTCTACGCCGTACTCCCGAGCTGCCTGGACCGCTCCGGCCACATCCGGCTGCGGGTAGTGGTCGCTGCCCATCGCGTCCACAAGAACCTTCATGTTCCCCTCCACTCGATCACGTGTGTGCTCCACACCAACGTGCCAAGTATAGCACACGATGTATGCCGCTACAAGCACCTGCCCTAGAACTTGACCTCTGCGCCAGCCGGGAAAGGATGGACGCGCACACCAAAGGCCTGGGCGAGTGCGACGTAGGCGGGCAGTCCCGTGCAATGGTTGGGGTAGATCTCCATCTCACCATAGCCACGCAAAACCTGCAGAATGTGCTCCATCTGGGTCGCGTCCAGGCTGCCCAGGTGTGTGCCGCCAATGATCGTATGCACGGCTCCAGAAAAGGTGTTGCTCATCTGCAGCAGGGTGTTAAGCAGGCCGGCGTGGCAGCACCCGCACACAAGAGCCAGGCCAGATGAAGACTGGAGCACCAGTGACAGGTCATCGCGGTAGGGGTCCGCAGTCCAGCCCTCGCCGTCGCGAACGAGATGGTTGGGACTGCGTCCTTCAAGCTCGTCACGGCTGCGGATCTCACCGGAAGTGAAGACCCCCGGCAGGATCTGCTGCGGTTCTGTGCTGAGGTGCAGCTCCACTAGTTGCTCCATGTCCTCACGCTTGAGGGCGGGACCGATCCGGTCCACGTGCCGCCCATGACGCGCAAAACGCTCGCGGAAGAGGTCGGGATGGGCGTACACGGGGATGCGGCCCGTGAGTGGCAACAGTGCTGCCAGGCCGCCAGTGTGGTCATTGTGGGCATGGCTAAGCGCCAGCGCTGTAATACTGTTAGGATCCACCCCGGCTTCTTTGAGATTGTGCAAAAGCACGGTACCGCTTCGACCGGTATCCAGCAAAGCGCGCCCGTCATCCGTCTCGACAAGCAACGCCAGGCCATGCTCGCCCCAGTACCCAGAAGACGCCAGAACCGAATTGTCCACCAGGCAGCGGATTCCAAACATCTGACCTCCTTCGCATCTTGTTCTTTCTGGCGCAAAGCCATGCGCTCAGGATGACAAAGCAGATTCCGTTGGTCTCGTCCTAGCGGCATCGAAAGGCATAATGAGCTCAGTCGAGCGCTCCCGCTTCAGTGCCGCGACAAGGTTGAGGCAAACAGAAAGTCGATGATCTCACCAGGAACAGAATCTCGATTCTCCGCGGTGACATCAAAGGCCGAGAAATGGTTCGTGGGAACCCGCTTGCGAAATGCATCCAGTAGAGTGTCGCGCACGACGATCAGCTTGTGCGGGACAACAGCGGATGCCAGCAGCGGCAGTAGGCGCTGGAATCCAGCTTCCTGCTCCAGCTCCAGGCGTCCAATCTCATCCACAACCAGTAGCTCACAGCCTTCGCCCAACGCTCGTTCTACGATTTGCTCTCCCCAACGCAGTGCAGCAGGATCAAAGTGGAACGGGCCTGCCTGAGGGCCTTTCCAGTCACAATCCACTCGCGCCAGAATGCGGTGTTCGTCGCATCCCAGGTCGTGTATCTCAAAGCCCTGACGGCCTCCCGCCGGGTCGTACAGCGGCGTGGTGACAATGCCTCGGACCTGGTAGCCCTGGCATCGCGCCCACTGCACTACCTTCAGGCACACAGTGGACTTGCCCACGTGCACACTGCCAGTCACGACGACGTTCTTCACCGCACGGTCTCGCTGCGTTCTTCACGGGCTCCTGCCCTCTGGCCCAAGGATAACAACAGAGCCACCAGCAGAGTCCTCCAGTTGCCTCCATCCTTGGCCAGATCAAGCCAGAGTTGCCCGCGGCCCACCCAGGCGCGCTGCCCGAACGGCCGCACCACTTCAGACGCCAGAGACTGAGCACGGGCTGAGAGCTTGAGCACCAGCACGTTCTCCTCCCGTCCAACTGACTGCACGTCAGCGCGGGTAGCCAACAAGCGAACTCTCAGCACGTACAGGAGGTCCCTTGCAGGCTGGGGAAGCAGCCCGAAGCGGTCCTCCAGCTCGCGCCCAAGGTCGTCCAGTTCGTCTTCGTCCTGGACTGCGGCCAATCTTTGGTAGAGCTTGATCCGCAACGCCTCGTCGGGGACATAATCGTCTGGCAGATGGGCCTGCAGCGGCAGTTCTATCAGCGGCGTAAGCTCAACCTCCGCCTTGGAGGCGGTCTCTGCTGCTCCGCCTGCCTTGAGCTGCTGCACCGCTTGAGCCAGCAAGCGAGTGTACAGCTCGAAGCCAATCGCCACGATGTGGCCGTGCTGCCGGGCGCCGAGAATCTCGCCCGCGCCACGAATCTCGAGATCGCGCATGGCAATTCGAAAGCCCGCGCCCAGCTCGCTGGACTCGAGGATGGCTTCCAGGCGACGCCGGGCTACCTCCGAGAGCCGCAGGTGCTTGGGGTAGAGCAGATGGCAGTGAGCCTGCACAACGCTGCGCCCCACGCGCCCGCGCAACTGATAGAGCTGCGCCAGGCCAAAACAATCGGCACGGTTGATGATGATGGTGTTGACGTTCGGAATGTCCAGGCCGCTTTCAATGATTGAGGTGCACACAAGCACGTCGTACTTGCCTGTGGCGAAGTCGAGCATGACCGATGAGAGTTTGTCCTCCGGCATCTGGCCGTGGCCGATGGCGATGCTGGCCTCCGGTACGATTGCTTGCAGGCGCTGTGCCACCTGCCGGATGCCCTGCACACGATTGTGCACAAAGTAGACCTGCCCATCGCGGTTGAGCTCTCGCAAGACCGCCCGGCGAATCAGTCCTTCGTCGAATTCGGCCACCTGCGTGCGAATGGGCAGTCGCGCTTCGGGTGGCGTGTCAATCGTGCTCATGTCCCGAACGCCACTCATAGCCATATATAGCGTGCGTGGGATGGGGGTGGCGGTCATGGTCATGACATCGATCTGGCGACGCATGCGCTTGAGCCACTCCTTGTGGCGCACACCGAAACGCTGCTCTTCATCAACGATCAAGAGGCCCAGTTCCTTGAAGGCCACGTCTTTCTGCAGGAGCCGGTGCGTTCCAACCACCATATCCAGCTTGCCTTCCTGCAACCGCCGCAACGTCTCTCTCTGTTCAAGAGGTGAGCAGAACCGGGAGAGCATGCCAACTTCAACTGGAAAAGCTGCCAGGCGTTGCCTGAATGTGAGCAGGTGTTGCTGCGCCAAAACCGTGGTCGGTACAAGCACGGCTACCTGCTTGCCTCCCATCACGGCCTTGAAGGCAGCCCGCACCGCAACCTCCGTCTTGCCATATCCCACATCACCGCAGATGAGGCGGTCCATCGGGCGCGGGCTTTCCATGTCGGCCTTGACCTCAGAGACAGCTCGGACCTGATCGTCCGTCTCTTCGTAGGAGAACGAAGCTTCCAGCTCCTCCTGCCAGACCGTGTCCTTGGGAAAAGCATGCCCGTCCACCACTTCGCGCGTGGCGTACAGCTCAAGCAGCTCCTTGGCGATGTCCTGCACTGCCTTCTTGGCCCGCGCACGCACAGAGGCCCAGTCGGCCGAACCGAGGCGATGAATGACCGGGGCATGATCACTGCTACCGACATAGCGTGTGATGCGATCCATCTGGCTGACCGGCACGTACAGCCGGTCGCCAGCGGCATACTCCAGGTCGAGGTATTCGCGGCGCGTGCCATCCATCTCCTTATGGACCAGCCCGCGGTAGATGCCGATGCCGTGCTCGATGTGCACCACCAGATCGCCCTCGTGCAGATCGGCAAAGAAAGACTCGGGAGATGTCGCCTTCCTGCGAGTGAAGGAACGGCGCTTCTGTCTGGCCCAGCCAAAGATCTCTGCATCCGTGAGAAGCACCAGGCAAGGCTCACCCGGAGTACCGCCCTGCAACACCCAACCTTCTGCGAGCGATCCTTCCGTCAGCATCAGGCTGGCCTCGGGAGGTGGCTCCAGCAATTCGTCGACCCACGCCACCGGCGCTCCGGTTTCCTCGAACAGGTTGGATAAGCGCGGGGCTTGCCTGGAAGCGATGATGACTGTCTTTCCTTCAGATTGGAGGCGACGGCAGGCAGCCAGCGCATCCTCGATGCGCCCCCCGTAGCCCGGCGGGCTGTGGAATCCAGTCGCACGCTCCAGCCCCGAACACTCAACCTGGGCGCCAGTCTCTGCCACAGAGGCGGCTCGATACCCCAGGCTCAGCGTGGAGTAGGAGCACAAGCCCCGCTCCAGATCGCTCCAATCCAGGTAGGGCACGGGGAAATGCTCGGGCAGCGTTCCTTCCTGCACGAGCTCTGTACGCAACTCGGTGGCTTGCGCATCGAGCGTCCTGGCCGCAGCTTCGATGCCTTCGGGAGCATCGACGACAACCAAGGTGTTTGCTGGAAGGTAATCAAGCAGTGTCGCGAGGCTCGGATACAGGCAAGGAACGTAGAATTCCATGCCACGGAAGTACTCACCCCTGCTGAGTCTTTCGCGGTCACGTTGCATACGCATCGCGCCAAAGGCATCTGACCCACCACCCAAATCTGGCAGGCGCTGTTCAACCATCTGGCCGTGCAAGGGCAGGGCCTCGCTGGCAGGGTACAGCGTTATGGACTCTACCCGCTGCAGGGAACGCTGGCTGGCCGGATCGAACGCGCGCATGCTCTCAATCTGCTCCCCCAGCAGCTCAATGCGCACAGGCTGTGTCGCATGCGATGGATACACGTCCAGAATCCCGCCACGCTGGCCGAACGTACCTGGTTCTTCCACCACGCTGACCGGCTGATACGCGTATGCGACCAGATGGTCAAGCCACTCCTTCAGCCGGAAGCTCTGCCCAACCTTCAGGTTTCGGATGCCGGGGAGCAAGATCTGCGGCGACAAAGTCCGAGTCATGAGCGCCCATACAGAACTGAAGATCATGCTCGAGCAGGCCCCTGGATCTCTTGCTGCCAAGGCAGACAGGAGCGTCACTCGTCCGCGGACGGTCTCTCCGTCCCAAGGAGTAGAGTCATAGAACAACGCATCCGGCGCGGGGAAGTACCTTTCAGCCGCAGAGCCAGGGGACCACAGAGCAACCTGTTCCCGGAGATAGTGAGCTCGCTCCGGTTGGGCGGTCAGCACCAGGATAGGTCCTTGCCAGTCCTGTTGCACGGCCGCCAACACGGCGGGACGGGCGGCATCCAGAAGCGCCCAGTGGAATCCTCCGGGAGTGAAGCCAGGCGGTTCCTTCAGACGACTCAGCATGTCGCGATAGCTGGCGCCTTCACGCACAGCCGTCAGCAGGCCACTGAGGTTCATGTTCCTTTCTCATCCGCCCGGCCGTTGGACTTGGCCTGAGAGTCAGGCGGGTTGAACTGGTTCATGGCTGCCTCAATTCCCTGCGTGACAAACACTTCTACAGCCTGAGCAGCTCGCTCGTATGCGCCTTGCATCACAATCGCCTCGTCCAAGGCAAAGTCATCCAGCACATAGTCCTCCGGATCCCCGTGTGTCGGCCGTCCGATGCCCACGCGCAAGCGGGCGAACCGCTGCGTGCCCAGGGTTTCAATGATGGAGAGCATGCCCTTGTGCCCACCAGCCCCTCCATACGCTCGCAGGCGCACGCGCCCCAGCGGCAGGTCTAAATCGTCACAGATCACAAGCAGATCCGCCATTTGAGCGTGGTACCAGCGTAGCAGTGGTCCCACGGACTGCCCGCTCAGGTTCATGAACGTGAGCGGCCGGGCGAGCACGATCTTGGTCTCGCCCATGCGGGCTCCTACAACGTTCGCCTTGAACATGACCCTGCCAGGGCCCAGGCGCATGCGTTGCGCCAGCAGCTCCAGGCATTGGTAGCCCACATTATGGCGGTTCTTGGCATAGCGTGAGCCAGGGTTACCGAGACCAACGATGAGCTTCAATCTCTGCCTCTCTTCCAAGCCAACTAGGGGCTAGTCAGTTTGACCAGCCCCTGCAAGCGCGAGCCACGCTCATGGATCAGTTTCTCGACCCGGCGCGCAACCAGCAGGCGCGCCGTGAACCGGGCAGCCCTGCGGCTCTAGAACCTTCGCCGCACGAGGAGAATAAGACCAATGACGGCTATGATGCCAGCCATCCACTCTGCACCCAGAATCAGAGAGCGTCTCCAGGAGTCCAGATCCAGCGCATCCGGCAAGGTAGACCGACTTGGACGCGCCAAGGTAGGCGTCACGGTTGGTTGGGACAGCGGCGACGTCGGGATGATGAAGGTGGGCGTGGCGGCAGGTGTGATCGTCGCGGTTGGCTCCGGAGTGCTGGTCGGCACGGGCGTATCAGTAGGCGTAGTGTTCGCAACGAGAATGCCATGGGTCTCGATATCCCGATAGTTGCCAGTACGGTTGACCACGCGCAAACGCAGGCTGTACTTGCCATCCGGGACGGTTTCCGTGTACCAGGTCTCCAGCAGGCCTTCCGTGACTTGCTTCGCATGCACCTCGCCGATGAAGATCCACTGGTTGCTGGGATTGGGCTCAGTCGCGTAGTAGACTTCGTACTTCCAAAAGTCAGCATCGACGGCCGTGCCCACAATGGGTACGGTGCCTCTCACTACGCCGTTCTCCGCGGGCTGGTTGATCTTGGATGGGCCCTGCGCGAGTGGCTGAGCTGAAGCCACCCAGGCTATGCTCAGAGCTGTGAGCAGCGCCATACCAAGCACAATCGCTCTCTTCATCTGCGCCTCTGCACTCTAGATACCCCTCGAACCACCGCGTTGCAGTGTAGCACAAAACATGAGTGGTGACAAGTGCTGTGAGCCCATTGGGCCAGACCAACAAGCTGGACTGGCCCTCGCGGGTCATGGAAGGCTATTCCGGCGGGACACGTCGCAACACCACAGTGGCATTCTGGCCTCCAAAGCCGAAGGCGTTGGCAATCGCCGTGTCGACGTGCACATCGCGGGCCTGATTCGGGACATAGTCCAAGTCGCACTCTGGGTCCGGGTTCTCCAGGTTGATGGTCGGTGGCACCTGGTTGTTGTGCATGGCCAGCACAGCTACCATAGCGGAAACGGCCCCTGCCGCGCCGAGCAGATGGCCGACCATCGACTTGTTGGAACTGATCGGAATGCAGTACGCTCGTTCGCCAAACACGGTCTTGCACGCCCTGGTCTCGGACACGTCGTTCAACGGTGTGCCAGTGCCGTGCGGTATGATCAAGCCCACTTCTTGCGGTGAGACACCTGCATCGCTCAACGCGAGGCGCATGGCACGCGCAGGACCGTCCCCGGTCGGATCCGGGGCTGCAATATGGTAGGCATCCTCGGTGAGGCCATAGCCGGTTACCTCGGCCAACACGGGTGCGCCACGGCGGTGCGCATGCTCCAGCGTCTCCAACACCATGACGACTGCCCCTTCGCCCATCACAGTGCCATCACGCTTGGCATCAAAGGGACGGCAGGCTTTCTGCGGTTCTGCGTTGAGTGTGGATAGTGCTCCCAGACGGCTAAAGGCCGCCAGCGCGAGTGGCGTGATGGCGGCCTCAGTGCCTCCTGCAATCATAACGTCTGCATAGCCCCACTGCAATTGGCGCAGCGCCTGCCCAACGGCCATAGTGCCGGTCGCGCACGCGGCCACGGGTGAATTGGTCGGTCCCTTGATCCCCAACATGATGGCAATGTGGCACGCCGCTGCGTTGGCAATAATCACCGGAACGAGTGTCGGATTGACTCGTCCAGGCCCGCGTTCGCGGAACGTGTGGGCCTGCTCTTCGATGATGTTGATGCCACCGATAGCGGTGCCTATTTCCAGGCCAACACGCGTCGGGTCTTCTTTGGACAGGTCCAGCATGGCATGCTTCAGCGCTTCCATAGTCGCCACAGTGGCAAACTGCGAGAAGCGCGCCATACGTTTGGCTTCTTTGAAATCCAAGTACTGCGTGGGATCAAAGCCCTCCACCGTAGCCGCGAACTGGGTAGGAAAGCCGCTGACATCAAAGCTCGTGATACTCCTGACCCCGGATTGCCCCACCAGCAGCGCCTTCCACGTGGCTTCCAGACCAATCCCCACTGGAGTAATGGCTCCCATTCCAGTGACCACGACCCTGTTTCTCATGCTTGACCTCCCTCACAAATCAGGTTCGGCTGCGCCTGCGTATCATAACACCTGCTCGCACAGCACGCTACGGCCCCTGTTCAGTCGCAGTTCTCTCCACCACCATCAAGTGAGACAGCCCGAAGATGCGCAGTGGAGTGCGTTCCAGTGCATAGAACAGATCTCTGAATGCTCGAGCTACCCTGGGGCGGCTGTGTGCAACCTTGTCAAATCCCGGGTAGATCTCTGTGAGGACGACAATACTGTGCGTCAGTCCGGTAAATAGGCTTTGCAGACTGCCGCGAGTGTAGGCGCGCACGTGCGGGCACAGGCGCTGGCGCAAGGCGGATGGCAAATAGCCGACCAGCGGGATGTTGCCAAAGTGATACTTGCCCCGCCAGTAGACACCGTGCGTCTCAAAAGGATACAGGCGATTTGGCGCAAAGACCACAATGCGACCGCCCGTCTTCAAGACGCGATACGCCTCGCGCACGGCCTGGGCATCGTCCCGCACATGTTCAAGCACTTCGTGCAACAACACGACGTCAAAGTACTCGTCCGAGAAGGGCAGTTCCTCGGCAGGTGCAAGGAAAATGTGGCCCAGTTCTTGCTGCGTCTGCGCCACCTTATCCTGGTCTATATCCACACCGTAGACTTGAGAACTGAAGGCCCGCATCTTGCGCACATAGGCACCCAGGCCACAACCGACGTCCAGGATGCGTTTGTCTTCAAGCGGGGCGTAGTATCGAATCAGTTCCAGTCGGCGATCCTGGCCGAAACGCCACACGTAGCTGGGATGACCCAAGGTGATCGCTCTCGACTGCGCATCACGGGGTTCGGGCTGCTTGGTCTCGCCGCTCACGGAGCAATGACCTGCTTTCATCACTGTGGTTTCGTCTCGTTGCGCAATGTTACCGGAAGAGTGTGAAAAGGCCAAGTATGGGCAAGGCGCCATCCGATCCTGGCCAGGTCCCCCTATTCCCAATCGGCTGCTGTGGCCACCCAACCCCATCTTGATTGCCTGCCTCGAGTGCTCTTGCCAGTTGGCGGAATCGAGGGTAGAATACCCGCCGCAACGGATTCCAGGGGAGCAACGCCAGCATGGAACAAATCGTGATTCTTGGTTCAGGACCGGCAGGAATGACGGCTGCCATCTATGCCGGCCGATCTCAGCTATCTCCTCTTGTGATTAGCGGCTATGCACTGGGCGGGCAGGCGGCCAGTTCGAGCGAAATCGAGAACTACCCTGGCTTCCCCCAGGGCATCAGCGGTCTCGAGCTGATGCAAAGCATGCAACAACAAGCAGAGCGTTTTGGCGCACGCATCGAGATGGACGACGTACAGCAGGTGCAGTTGCAGCAGCACCCTTTTCTGATCACCGCATCCGCCGCTGCATACGAAACCAAAACGCTGGTGATCGCTACCGGCGTCTCGCCTCGCCTGCTGAACGTACCTGGCGAAGCCAAGTTCAAGGGCCGCGGTGTATCCTATTGCGCTACCTGCGATGGATTCTTCTACAGGGACAAGACGGTTGTGGTGGTGGGCGGTGGGGACTCTGCCGTGAACGAGGCCCTGTACCTGACCCGCTTTGCGAGCAAGGTATACATTGTGCATCGTCGCGACCAACTGCGAGCGCAAAAGATCGCACAGGAAAGGCTGTTGGGTAATTCCAGGATCGAGCCAGTTTGGAATTCCGTCGTGACGGAGGTTCTGGGCGACCAGGCAGTCACCGGCATCCGCATCCACAACGTCAAGACGGGAGAAGATTCTGTGTTGAACGCCGAGGGCATGTTCTCCTATGTGGGGAATATACCGAACACGCAGTTGTTCAAAGGGCAGCTTGCCTTGGACGATCAGGGCTATATCATCACTGATCGTGCCATGCACACTAGCGTACCAGGAGTTTTCGCAGCCGGCGATGTGCAGGAACGGGCTCTGAAGCAGGTCGCGACCGCAGTGGGCAGTGGCGCCATCGCGGCCATGCAAGCCGAGGAGTTCATTGCAGAAATGGAAGGACACGCCTATCCGCAGCGCCAGGCGTGATTAGGCATGCAAGCATGGACGAAACCGAATCCAAAGAAGGAGACATTACACGATGATCACCAAGAACATGCCCATCGGCGAGGTGGTGGAGAAGCACCCAGAGACCATCCCGGTATTTCTGCACCACGGGCTGATGTGTTTCGGATGCGCCATCGCACGCTTTGAGGATATTGAGCAAGGCGCGGCAGCGCATGGGATTGACGTGGACGCGCTGGTCAAAGACCTGAACGAAGCGGTCTCAAAGCCAGCTGACGCTCAACAACCAGCCTAGCGACGAAGCATCACAGCGATCAGGAAGGGCGAGGTGTTGGCGACCTCGTCCTTTCGCGTGAAAGGATGGCGCCCATGCCCTATGCGATAGCAGGTGGTGAGAGAATCTTCTACGCCTTCCATCGCAGCAGCCTGCCAGACGCACCCCATCTGATACTGATACATGGCGCAGGCGGGAACCATCAGCACTGGGGCGGCGCAGTACGTAAGCTGCGCGCCGCCAACGTCTATGCGTTGGATCTCCCGGGTCACGGCCGCTCCGGCGGGTCCGGTCTCACTTCCATCACGGACTATGCTTCCCGCGTCCGGCAGTTCCTGGATGCCCTGGGGATTGAGCGTGCGTTCCTTGCGGGGCACTCGATGGGGGGCGCCATCGCCATGCAGGCGTCTCTGAGCTATCCGGAGCGGGTCTCGGGACTGATACTGGTAGGAAGCGGCGCTCGGCTGCGCGTATTGCGCGCGATACTGGATGGCATGCTCTCCGACCCGGCTGCTACGATCGAGTTGATCTGCGCCACCGCCTACTCGGCCTGGACGCCACGTGAACTGGTACGGCAGGGACAGCTACAAATGCTGAAAGTCGCCCCGCAAACGATCCATGACGACTTTGCCGCCTGCAACGCCTTTGATGTGATGGATCGCCTGCAGGAGATGCGCTTTCCAACGCTGGTCGTGTGTGGCACGGAGGATCGCCTCACACCAGTCAAGTACTCCACGTTCCTCCAGGAAAAGATCGTCGGAGCTGAACTGAAACTGATCGAGGGTTCCGGTCACATGGTGATGACGGAGAAGCCAGAAGCCCTGGCCGAGGCCCTTGAATCGGTGCTAGCCAAGTGGAAGCACTGACAAATGCAGGAGGGCACACAACAGTGACCAACACTGAGTATCGAGTCAAAGGGCTCTACTTCGAGGATTTGCAGGTGGGCGACACGATGGTCACTCCAGGCCGTACCATTACCGAGACCGATCTGGTCAACTTCTGCGGGCTTTCAGGTGACTACAACGAGCTCCACAGCAATGAGGAGTACGCCCGGCAGCGCCGCTTCGGTCGCCGGATCGCGCACGGACTGCTGGGTCTGGCTGTGGCGTCCGGGTTGGCGGCTCGGCTGGGCTTCATGGAAGGGACAGCCGAGGCGTTCATGGGTCTGGAATGGAAGTTCAAGGCGCCAATCTTGATTGGCGACACGGTGCAATTGCGTGCCAAGGTAGTCGCCAAGAGAGAGGTCAAGCGCCTGAGCGCTGGGTTGGTCTTCATTCAGGCCGAACTGAGGAATCAAAAGGATGAGGTGACGCAGGAAGGGCAGTGGACACTACTGCTGAAGAGCCGAGCAACCACTCCTTAGTGCATTATCCAGTAGCCCCCACAGCCCTCAGCACGTCGCGTACAGAGGAAGAAGGGGCGGCTCCGCGCACGCCCCTTCATACATTGGCTTTTGCTGAGTCTCAACGGCCCAGGCTAGGCCTCGGTCTGGCCGCTTTCCTCTTCCAGTTGCTGCAATAGTTCTTTCTTCTTCCTTGTCGCAGCCTTCTTGCCTTCCTCAACCGCTTCTACCACACGCGTCTTCTGAGACTCAATGGCCGTGCGGCCTTCTTCCTGCCACTCACCAGCCCTCTTGCGTGCCTCTTCGCTGAGCTCAAAGGCGCGCTCCTTCAACTCGATGCCTTTCTGACGGAGTTGAGCTCTCGTCTCCTCGCCAGGCTGCGGAGCCATCAAGAGGGCCACACTAGCCCCAACCGCTGCCCCCAAAAGACCGCCAATCAGCACACCCGCCAAGAATTCCCCAGCACCTCTTTGATCGCTCATGAATGCACCCCTTCCTTAAGGTCTTTGATCCGACGCCTTGTATTGACCGAGAGCACGCGGCCTATGCTCACTCCTGCCGAGACCGCGGCGACAAACCCAGAATCAAGTCCACAGTCCGGCGGATGCCAGTCGCAAGACTGCTGAGCTGGACAGCCGGAGTGACGATGGTCTCACTTACCAGTTTGGTGGTGCCTTTGACGGCACCTGCAGTCTTGCGTGCATCATCCAGGATGGGCTTGACTTCGTCCTGCAGCATCCTGGCCAAGCCACGCACCTGCCAGAGCAGTAGTGCAAGCAAGACGCCAATGACGATTGATTCCAGCGCCAGGACGATAATGGCAATGTCGCGTACGGCCACGATTTGCATGTTCCGCTCCCGCCTCGATTATATCACAACTTGATCCGCCGCGCAAGGAACATACAGAGCCAGCAGAACATCGAAGCGCTCAATACGTGCAACTCGCCAATGCGTACGTCGCCCCAGCTCAGCTCAGAAGCCAGCAGCTGCCCGGCGCCGAAGCCCAGCAAAGCAGCCAACCAGTGCCCAAGCAACTCCTTCAGAGACTTCCCCCAGAACAGGTGAAAGAGAGCGGCATGGAGAGTGGCGATGGCCAGCGACAAGACTACTGTGAGAAGGTTAGGCACATGGCACCTCACTGGGCGAAGAGCCGGCGATAATTCCTCCACCGAGCACTGCTTCGCCGGCGTAGAAAACCACGCCTTGCCCCGGCGTGATCGCTATTTGCGGTTCGGCAAACACTACACGCGCTCTCTTGCCAGGTAAAGGGATCAACGTCGCCAGCGCCTCCGGCGCCTTGTAGCGAATCTTGGCGGAGATGCATATCGCCGACTCTGGCGCGCTGTCGGCAACAAAGCGCACCTGCTCGGCGAGCAGCTCGCGCTGCAAGAGCGCAGATCTCGGCCCGACGATGATGGCATTACGCGCAGCGTCCACAGCCAGCACGTACAGGGGATGCGCTGCCGCGATCCCCATTCCCTGACGCTGGCCGACGGTGTAAAAAGCCACGCCGTGGTGCTCTCCCAACACACGGCCATCCTGATCCAGAATCGGACCCGCGCGCACGGTTTCCGGTCGGGCTCGTGCTACAAAGGCGCGATAGTCAGTCGCGCCCACAAAACAGGCGTCTTGGCTTGCCGAGCGCGCAGCAGTGGGTAGGCCGTGCTTGGATGCCAGCGCACGCACTTGGTGCTTGGTCAAGCCACCCACGGGGAAGAGCACGTGCCCCAATTGCTGCTGACCCAGCATGTACAGGACATATGATTGATCTTTGGATCTATCCAGGCCCTTCAGCAGAAAGTGCTGCCCTTCCCGCGACAGGACACGCGCATAGTGCCCAGTAGCCAGATAGTCAGCACCAGCCTCAATAGCCAGACGCAGAAGCACGCCAAACTTGATATGCAGGTTGCAGGCCAAACATGGATTGGGCGTCTGACCACGGGCGTAGCCGTCGCAGAAGTAGTCCACCACGCGTGACTTGAACTCTGCATCCACATTCACCAGACGAAACGGGATGTTTAGCATCGCGCAGACGCGGCGCGCGTCCGCGATATCAACCTCGGAAAAGCGGTCATTGCCGGTGTACTCATTGCTGGTGGTCGTCCACAGCCGCAACATGATCCCCGAGACAGCATACCCTTGCTGCACCAAGAGCGCTGCCGCTACCGAACTGTCCACGCCTCCGCTGAGAGCAACCACGACTCGCTTTGGTGTTGCGAGCTGCGCTTCGGTCATGCCTTGTAGACTGGGGACATAGCCCGCAATTTGCTCACGATACCCGGAAGAACCGACAGCACATAGTTCACGTCCTCTTCCGTGTTCTCGTTCCCCAGGCTGAGCCGCAAGCTGCCGTGGCAAAGTTCTGCTGGCAGGCCCAGCGCCACGAGCACGTGCGATGGTTCCATGGATGCAGACGAACATGCCGACCCAGAGCTGGCAGCGATGCCCATCAGGTCTAGATTCAGCACGATTGATTCGCCTTCTATGCCTGAGAAGGCAAAATTCGCGTTGTTGGGAAGGCGGTTGGCCGGGTGGCCGTTCAGATGGCAATCCGGAATCGCCTCTAGCACCCCCTTGACGAGTTGATCGCGCAACGCCGCAATGCGCGAGTTATTCGCATCACGATGCTCATAGGCCAGTTGGAGGGCCGTGGCCAGCCCAACCATGTAGGGAACGTTCTCGGTCCCCGCACGCCGTCCGCGTTCATGGTCACCGCCAGTCTGCATCGGCAGTAGCGGTGTACCGCGTCGCTGGAAGAGCACACCCACCCCTTTGGGTCCGTAGAATTTGTGCGCCGAAAGAGAGAGCAGGTCCACATTGAGTGTCTGGACGTCAAGGTCCAGAGTCCCACCCGCCTGCACTGCATCGGTGTGGAACGCCACGCCTTTGGCGCGGGCGATCTTGCCTATCTCAGCGATAGGCTCGATCGTACCCACTTCGTTGTTGGCATACATGATGGTGATGAGCACCGTCCTGTCCGTAATCGCGCGTCCCACATCGTCCGGGTCCACTACGCCGTACTTGTCCACCGGCAAGTACGTGATTTCAAAACCGAACTCCCTGTGCAATTGCTCGCAGGTATGGCTCACCGCGTGATGCTCGATGGGCGTGGTGATGATGTGATTGCCTTTGTCGCGACTGGCGAAGCTCACACCACGAATCGCCAGGTTGTCGCTTTCTGACCCACAACTGGTAAAGATGATCTCTTTTGCATCCGCGTGCATCAAGTCAGCCACGGTCTGGCGCGCAGTCTCCATGCTTTGGTGAGCCTCGCGTCCCTTGGAATAGATGCTGGAAGCATTCCCATATTTCTCTGTGAAGTAGGGCAACATCGCGTCGACCACGCGAGGGTCCACTGCGGTCGTCGCAGCATGATCAAGATAGACAAATCGTGCACGCTTCTGCATGTTTGACACCTTTCAGTACTTATTCTGCGCTCGCCTGACCATTAGCACAGGTCAGCCAGCGTGGTGGCATCCAGGGCTTCGGTAAGCCTTCCCTGCACGCGCTCCCACACTTGTCTGGCCCCACAAGCGCCCTCTCCGCGTTTGCAGGGTGCATCGGCCGCATTGCTGACACAGGAGAAGGACACCACATCACCCTCAAGCGCCCGCAATATCTCTGCCACCGTGACAGATCCGGGATTGCGCGTGAGCGCGTATCCGCCATTCGCCCCTCTGGTGCTATCCAGGAGACCGGCCGCGCGCAGCGGCATGACCACCTGCTCCAGAAAGGCCAGAGAGATGGCCTGGCTCTGGGCTACGGTGCCAAGCGACACCGGACCTTGCCCGTAGCGCTTCGCCAGCTCTACCATGGCACGCAATCCATACTGCTCTTTGGCCGAGAACTTCATGCCAGCCTCGCAATTCCTAGTGAATACTAGGAATTATCATAGCACTCTTTGGAACGCTTGTCAAGCCAACGCCCGCGACGCCAGGCAGGCGAGGCTCGGCACAGTCCCGAGGTTGCCCCGCCAGGGCTCAGCGCTCGCCGGCTATTTCCTGCTCAAGCCTGTGGAAAAACTGAACCATGTAGGCATGCCGTTGGGCGGCAATGGCCCTCGCTGTTGGGGTGAACAAGGTATCGTGCAGCCGAGACAGCTTGAACACGAACTCATGCACCGGCGTGTGCTCCGAGTCAGCGAGGTCATGGCGTCCGTCAACGACGCTGCGTTGCGCATACTCGGCCGGGACACTTGCCCACAAGCGCTGAGCGCGACGGCCGGCGATGGCATAAGCGCGCGCGATCCCGATCGCACCAATCGCGTCCAGCTTGTCGGCGTCGTACAAGATGCGCGCCTCCAGTGTCTCGGGCGCCCCCGCGTTACGGAAGCGATGCGTGGCAATGGCACGGGCAACAGCCTCGATTTTGTCCGGCGGGTGCCCTGCAAGGATGGTACGTGCGCGAATCGCACCGACTTGAGCGTGGCAGCACCCGCCGCAGTCCTCGTCTGCGCGCGCCACATCGTGTAGCAGGACCGCAGCGCGCAGGACCTGCATGTCAGCACCTTCCGCTGTACCAATGCGCTCCGCCAGGTTCAGAACCCGCAGCACGTGGTCAAAATCGTGCGCTGCGTCCTCTCCAGGATAGTAGGCGCGAGCCTCCTCGATCGTGATCATTGCACCAGCCCTCGCCGGTAGAACAGGCAGGCGACGCATCCGAGAGCTATGCTCTCGGCCACGGCGAGCAAGGCCAACGTCCAGGTAGCATCCATCCAGAAGGCGACCGGAAAGAGTTGGATAAGGGTGTCGGAGAAGGCAAACAGCCAGGAATCGCCCGAGAAGAAGATGCGGTGAAAGGCCGTGAAGAACAGGTCGAAGCTGAAGTAAGCCGCAAAACCGATGACGGCAAGGCCGACGATTAGAATGCAGCAACCCTCGCACACCGATCGCAGTGCGATACTGCAGAACCCCAGTCTCCAGGAGAGCAATAGCGCTAGTAGGGCCAGCACAAGGCAGAAGCCCTGCACCAGGAAGGCTCCGCGCATCACGGCCTCTACATCCACCAAGTGCTTGACCTCGCGCTCGTTGTAGACGCTCCTGCCCTCAGCCGACAGGCTAGCCAGGTATTCAGGGCTCTGGTTGGATCTGAGGTAGTGAAGTGTAGCCTCGGCCAGAGCTTGGCGCTCGGCCCGGCTGAATACATCGGCAGGTGGAAAGCCCGCCTTGCCATACTCGTGGCGGATAAAAGCCGGGGTAGCCACCAGGTACAGGTTTGAAAGCAGCAGCAGCAACGGCGTGCAGACCAACAGCACGATGCGGGCGGTGCCCACGATTGCGGGTTGCCTCACGGATTCACCTCTGAAGCGTTCTGCCGCAGAAGATAGCGCGCCACCATGGCGTGCACGATGTGTTCTATAGGAGCGCAATCATCCGTCAATACCTTGCGCTGAATGGATTCATACTCCTGGATGCGGCCTTGCGCGCGGCCCCCTACCGCTCGCAGCAGCGGGTCACTGGCACCAGCGATGCGCTCTAGGGCCACTGCCAATCGCGTGGGTTGGCGGGTGGCAAGCACGATACTGTTGACGTCGCCCTGTGTATCCATGACATAGACGCTGGGGTAAACCGCTTTGAGGGTGCTGGCGATGGCATCCACCAGCGTGCGGTCTTCCTCGGTACGGGCCACATTCACCGCGACGACACCGTCCTGAGTCAGATGGTCATGAACCTGTTGGAAGAACTCGACGGTAGTAAGCTGGAACGGTATGTAGGGAGGGCGATAGGCATCCACGATGATCACATCGTATCGCGCCTCAGTATGGGCCAGGAAATAGCGACCGTCCTCCACGATCACCCGCAGGTTGGGCAAGTCCAAGCCCATGAAGCGCTGGCCTGCCTCTACCACGGCAGGATCGATTTCCACACCATCTATGGGAAGTGGTCCAAACACTGCGCTGTATTGCCTGGCCATCGTGCCAGCAGCCAGGCCAATCAAGCAAAGGTTGTCCACCGGCAGCGACCGCAGTTCGGCGCGGAACAACGGGGCTAGCAGGAAATAGTCATAGACATAGCCGGTCAACACCTGCCTCGAGGCGTACGCCGACTGGATGCCTTCGCCTTCGTTCAGCTTGAGTACCCACTCATCGTCGTTGTGCAGCACCTGGATATAGTTGTACGCCGAGTCCCGCTCGTACACCAGTCCCTGTGCGGCCTTGATCTCCCCTGGTGGCAGGAGGCATAGCCCTACAACCAAAGCCAGCAGCAGCATATACCATAGGGCTCTTCGTCGCGCAACCTGCCACAGGCCCGCTATCGCCACGATCAACAGCATCAGAGAGGTGCCAAGAATGCTGCGCCGGGTTCCCCAAGTGGGGATCAGCAAGAACACGGGCACGAACGTACCGAGCAGACTGCCTAGCGTCGACAGGGCATACACGCGCCCAGCCACACTTCCTGCAGAGCCTGACTCCCGCACACTCAGACGCACGGCAAACGGCGAGATGCAGCCAAGCAAAACAACGGGCGCTGCGAATAGGACCAGCACAGCGAGAAGCGCACCTAACACGGGGCCAGCCTCATAGCCTGCGAAACCTCTTGCGGAGTAGCGCAAGATGGGCAGGGACACAACAGGGATGAGGCCGATCAAGAACCCCGCCCAACCCGCCAACTGGTAGAGCAGGCTCGTGAGCGGAGTCCGATCTGCCAGCCTGCCTCCCAGGGTGTAGCCCACAGCGAGGTATGCCAACAACAGGCCAATCAAGAGGCCCCACACGGGCAGCGAATTGCCGAAATGGGGCGCCAGCAGGCGCGAGGCGCACATCTCGACGCTCATAGTCGCCGCGCCACCCGCCAGAACGAGCAAGTGGAGCAAAAAACGCTGCCCACGCACTAGCGACACTCCCCGCAGGCCCAGCCGGTCACAGCTCACCTCCCCGCCAGTACTTCTCCTTGGGGGTCCCGCCTCTGCCTAACGAGCACGCATAAGCCGTGACTCGTGCCTGTACGTTTGATTCACTTCCGAACAACACGTCAAGCTGTGAGCGGTACTGCAGGATCGCCCCAATCCTGGACTTCAGGTCTTCGACGCTGAGCGTCACCAGACGCGCCAAGGGCAAGGTAGTCCATTCCGAGAGCGCGTGCCTGACCACATCAGGATCTTCTGCGTAGGGGTAGTCACTGTAGAACTCAACTTCGAAGCCTGTGCGGCGCAGAGCAAGAGCAGCCTGGAGCGCAATGCGGTGGTCTACGTGCTTGCCAAACAGAGGGGCGTAGAAGCGAGTCATTGCTGGTGAGAAACTGCTCTGAAGACGGGCGGTCAGGTCACGGACCAGGGCCAGTTCCTCATGCTGGATCGCGCCAAACAAGGCTGATTCGCTGGTGTAGAGGAAGCTCGCGCCATCTGGATCGCGCCGGTAGATACAGTCCAGGTAGTCCCAGTGCTGGTATTCTGCTCCCAGATAGGCCATGGCGAGCGCATCCTCACAGCGGCGCACTGACACGGGATCAACCGGCTGTCCCCAGCGAAGATGCATGTCCGCGGCAAAGGGGGATAGCTCGGCATAGTCCGGCAGCCCTGCCAGTAAGGTGATTACTTGTGGCCGCTGCCCGCGACAAGCCTGCTGATGGATGAGCCCTCCACAGGAGAGCGCTGCGTCGTCGAGGTGCGGCGAAAGATAGACCGGTTGAATGGGAGGCTTGGGCATAGGCCTGCTCCAGAATCAACGTGCCAGCCGCCCAGTATATCATCCTTCGGAGGAAAAGACAAAGGCAGAGTGACTTTGGCGTTTGGTGTGCTCTCCGGTATGATGTGCTAAGAACGTCACCGCGAGGAGGCGGTTCCTGTCCCTTCAACACATCGTTAACAATGTCTACTATCTGCCCGGCGCTAGCAACGTGGGACTGGTCATTGGCGAAGATCGCCAGGCTATCCTGATTGACACTGGCGTCGGACAGCGTTCAGGCCGCCAGTTGCTACAGATGCTGGAGCAACAGGATCTGCGCCTGGCTGCCATTCTGAATACGCACGCGCACGGGGACCATGTCGGCGGGAATGCATACCTTGTTCAACACACAGGAGCGCGCATCTACGCGCCGGTCTATGACGCGGTGGTGCTGGAGTACCCCTTGTGGGGCACACTGTGCATGTTCGGCGGCGCTGATCCTCTCAACGAGCTGCGCACGCCGCGCTTCGCCGCCCAGCCCTGCAAGGCCGACGTCTCGGTGACAGAAGGCACGCTGGACGTGGCTGGGGTGAAGGTTCAGGCTGTGCCATTGCCTGGCCACACTGCATCACATACCGGTTACATCATCCACTCCGAGAGTCCCGCCAGCCCCCAAGCCCCGCAGGATGTGTTCTTCACAGGGGACATACTGGCAGGGGATACGGAACTGAACAATGCCGCCATCTCGTATGCCTACAGCATCACGCAGCGACTCCAGAGTCTGGAGAAACTGAGAGGATACTCCTGTGCGCGCTACGTGCTAGGGCACGGCGATATCCAGTACGATGTCGATGCTCTCATCGATCGCAACATCGCCCAAGTCACCAAGGTTCTGGACATGATCAAGGCCTTTCTGGCACAGGGGCCGTCCGAGGCCAGCCAACTGTTTCAGGCCATTTGTAAGCAGCTGTGCATTCAAGTGCGCACTGTCAAGGAGTATTACCTGTTGTATCCCACCCTTCACGCTCATCTGAGCCACCTGAGCAACAGCGGGGAGATCACGCATATCGTCAGGGAGCAGCGCTTGCTCTGGTGCCTTCCTGACGCAGGTCAGTTGCGGTCTGCGTGAAAGGAATAGCACGGGCTGACGTGCAGAAAGCTGGTTGTCGAACGATGAAAACCTCAGGCACACCATCCTCAGCGTCAAACCAGAAAAAAGACCGGTCTCGACCCGACGGCCCAGTGATCGTGGGGTGCGTCTTTGCCGTCGTTGCCATTGTGCTAACCCTGGTAGGGCTGGGGCGCGCCAACAATCTGTCGGCCCGCAACGTCCTGCTGGCGGTCGTGCTCTGTGGAGGTATCTGGGGTCTGGTGAGCTGGGCCATCGCGACTGCAGTAGTCCAGGTGGAAGAAGACGTCGCATCCAGGGACGATAAGGATGCCTGAGCTCCGAGTCAATACCCACAGGCTGGTTTTCCTCCCCCACCTTGGACCTCAGGGCTGCTACCACATCGCTCAGGCGCCGAGTGTGCCCGCGTAGGCCCCTCTGGCAGCGCGTGGCTGGAGTTGGCAGTGCAACTGTCTGAAGCACTCGGCGTGCACAAGGGCGAGATCATCTCTCTAACCGGCGCGGGAGGCAAGACCACGGCTATGTACCGCCTTGCCACCGAATTGGCCAGCCAAGGTTGGCGTGTTATCACAACCACCACCACCATGATCCGCCCTCCGTCCTCGCAGCAGACCCAAGAACTCATCGTGGAAGACAGACTCGATCAGGTGCTGAGGCTGCTCAGCAAAGTTCTACCGCTCCGAAGTCCGGTCACTCTGGCTTCGAAGCGGATCACGGCTGAGAACAAGTTGAAGGGCATAGAGCTAGCGTGGGTACAACAGCTGAAGCTGCGGGCCGACGTGGTGATTATCGAAGCGGATGGATCCCGAGGATTGCCGCTCAAAGCTCCTGCCGCTTACGAACCTGTCGTGCCAGAGGAGACAACACTGCTCATTCCTGTGTGCGGAATTTCCGCCTTGGGCCAGCCGCTATCATCCAATGCCGTTCATCGCCCTGACCTGGTGGCAAAGCTCACCGGACTGGCGTACAACGAACCGATTACGGGCGAGGCCATTGCCCGGGTGCTGTTACATCCGTTGGGTGGCTTAAAGGGTGCCCCTGCCCAAGCTCGCGTCGTACCGCTCATCAACCAGGTAGATGACGGAGGCTTGCTCGCGGCGGCGCGCCTGATCGCCGCCAGGGTGCGGAACAACCCAAGCGTGGATCGCGTGCTGATTGGGGCAGCGGGGAGCGAGAGACCAGTGCTGGAGAACTGGCGCCGGGTGGCTGCGGTAGTGCTGGCGGCGGGCGGGTCCAGGCGGTTCGGGCGTCCCAAACAGCTTCTGCCCGTAGGGCAGGTCAGCATGGTTGAGCACGTATTGCGCACGGTCCTGAACGCTAACCTGAAGCAGGTTGTGGCGGTACTTGGAAGCCATGCTGAAGAGATTGCGCCGCACGTTCCCACAGGCGTTCAGGTCATCGTGAACACAGATTGGGCTTCTGGCATCAGTTCATCTATTCGCGCAGGACTCTCCGTCCTGGCCCCTGCGATCGAGGCGGCGCTATTCGTGCTGGCAGATCAGCCACAGCTAACCCAGGAAGACCTGGAGCGCATCGTGCTGGCCTACTACGGCAGCGACAAGAGCATCGTTGTTCCCGTGTGGCAAGCACATCGCGGCTCGCCCGCGCTGTTCGATCGTCGCCATTTTGAAGCCTTGTGGACGCTTCAGGGTGACGTGGGCGGCCGCATTGTCATCCGGAGTCACCCGGAGTGTGTGCTCGAGGTCAATCTCGAGAAGAGTCAATCCCTTGTGGACATCGACACGCCGTCAGACTATGAAACATACTCGAGAACGCAGCCGTACGCTTCTGAGGAGTAGGTATGGATGCCATGAGCCTCTCGCGGATCCAGCATGCCATAGTTGATATGGACGGCGTCCTCTACCATGGCAACGAGGCAATCGCTGGCGGCAAGGAGTTCCTTGCGTTCTTGGGTGAAGCTGGTGTGCGCTTCGTGCTGTTGACCAACAACTCAACCCTCACGCTGGCACAGTTTGTAGGCAAGCTGCGGCGCATGGGTATCGAGACAACCCAGGAGGCCCTTCTTACTTCGGCAGTAGCGACTGCGGCCTATCTGACTAGGATCGCACCGCCTGGGAGTCGTGTGTACCTGATTGGGGAGGAAGGCATCCGCTCTGAGCTCTTGAAGAGCGGTTTTGTGCTGACTGACACAGCGGACGCCGAGTATGTGGTAGTCGGACTGGATCGCCAGCTCACCTACGCCAAGCTGAACGCAGCAATGCGTGCCGTTCGGAATGGCGCCCGGCTGATCGGAAGCAACCCAGACCGGACTTTTCCAAGTGAAACCGGGCTGGAACCTGGAGCAGGAGCCACCCTGGCTGCGCTCGAGGCCGCCACGGACGTCGCGCCGCTGGTAATTGGCAAGCCAGAGAGGGCCATCTTTGAGCTGGCGTTGGACAGATTGGGGGCCACACCGCAGACAACGGCCGTCATCGGGGATGGCTTGTACACTGACGTGCTAGGCGGACGAAGGGCTGGCCTTTTCACCATACTGCTGCTCAGCGGCGTCACGGAGGCTGCACAGTTGGTCGAATCGGCCCCAAAACCCGATCTAGTGTACGCGGACATCTCAGCTCTGCACCGCGCTTGGCTGAAGGCCTGGCAGAAGCATGGCGTGACTAGGGGGAACAATTCCCGGACAGACGCTGGAGACACTCGATATGCTTGACAAGCTTGCGCTGACGGATCTATCGTACGATGAGATGCTGGCATGGGTCGAAGGACAAGGAGAGCCGACGTTCCGAGCGCAACAGCTCTTTGCCTGGATCTACCGTTCGCTGGCCCACGACTTCGCAGACATGAAGAACCTGCCCACGGCCTTTCGCCAGAAGCTGGCCGAGACTGCGTTCATCCAGTCTTTGACGCCTCTGGAAAGCAGCACGTCGGCGGACGCGCTGACGGTGAAGACTTTGTTCGAGCTGAGCGATGGTGAGACCATCGAGGCCGTGCTAATGCGGTACGAAGGGCGCCAGACTGTGTGCGTCTCGACACAGGTGGGCTGCGCAATCGGCTGTCCCTTTTGTGCCACTGGCCAGAGTGGATTCAGAAGAAACCTGAGCAGTGGTGAGATCGTGGCGCAAGTGCTGCATTTCGCTCGTCAGCTCCAGAGCCAAGGCAAAGCAGTCACCAACCTGGTATTCATGGGCATGGGCGAGCCATTGGCCAACTATGAGGCCACTTGGCAGGCGATCCGGGTTTTGAACGACGCTCGTGGTATGGGATTGGGGGCTCGGCGCTTCACCATCTCCACCGCCGGGCTAGTGCCAGGCATCCGACGCATGACCAGCGAGAACCTTGCGGTGGGTCTGGCGGTTTCGCTGCACGCTCCCAGCGACGCCCTGCGCAACCGTCTGGTTCCGGTCAACAAGCGCTACCCCATTGCAGAGCTGATCGAGTCCTGTCGCGCCTACGCACAGAGCAGCGGCCGGCGCGTCACCTTTGAATATGCGCTGATCGAAGGGCTCAACGATGAACGAGCGCAAGCCAGAGAGCTGGCAGAGATCTTGGGCGACTTGCTGTGCCATGTGAACCTCATCCCAGTGAACCCTACCGCAGAGTGCGAATACCGGCCTTCGAGCCGGCAGCGAGTCATGGCATTTCATCGCGAGCTGACAGGCCTGGGAATCGGGAATACGATCCGTCTGGAGCGTGGAGTGGATATCCAGGCAGGGTGCGGCCAGTTGCGCTCGCGCCGTCTAAGCCGACAGAACCCTCACCAAGACCAAAAAGGGTCTTGATTTTTTGCCGAAAGCAGGGTATGATTCCCACATGAAAAGCGCCACAAGCATCAAGATCGCACCTTCTATTCTATCAGCAGATTGGACACGTCTCGGGCAGCACGTGCAGGAGGCCGAGGCTGGTGGGGCGGATTGCCTGCATATAGACGTCATGGACGGGTGCTTCGTGCCCAACATCACCTTTGGTCCGCTCGTGGTGAAGGCATTGCGCCGCGTCACTTCACTGCCGTTGCCAACACACTTGATGATCGTCGAACCAGAGCGTTACATCGCCGACTTTGTGGAGGCCGGATCTGACTCGATCTTTGTGCACCAGGAGGCCTGCCCTCATTTGAACCGCACCTTACAGCAAATCAGGGGCTTGGGTGTCCAAGTTGGCGTGGCCATCAATCCGGCCACGCCAGTTGCTCTCCTGGAAGAGGTCCTGGATCTGGTCGACTCGGTCCTGGTGATGAGCGTGAACCCGGGCTTCGGAGGGCAGCAGTTCCTGCCTGGAGCGCTGCGCAAGATCAGGCAGTTACGCCAGATGCTCGACGAACAGGGATCAAGTGCCGAGATCGCAGTCGACGGTGGCATCGATGCTCACACCGCCCCTGCAGTCGTGGAAGCAGGGGCAACGCTGCTTGTCGCCGGTCAGGCGGTATTCGGGGATGCGGACGGGGTAGCCGCGGCCATCTCCAAGCTGCGCCGGAGCTTTCAGCGCTAGGCCAGGAGGTTCAACAAAAAGAGCCAACCCCTAGCGAGGAGTTGGCTCCCAATCAGACGTAGAGTGCTATGCTTTGCGCAGGGTGCGCCTGCAGCGAGTGCACGCCAGTAGGCGTATCCGGGTTTGTCCCTGCTGAATAACGATTGGCTGAATGTTGGGAAGCCAAAGACGCCCAGTATGTCGCTTGGAATGGCTAACCCTATTGCCAAACTGGGGTCCTTTTCCGCAAATATCACACTTGACAGGCATTCCGAGTTACCTCTTTCCTACGCGAATGTGAAATGACCAAACGCTATCATAGCACAGGAGCTCGTTTTTTGCAAGTACTACACCCAGGCCAAGGAGCACGTTCATGACTGACGAAGTCAGACTAGGCCGAATCGAGGTCTCACCTACGGCTGTGGCCGGCCTTGCGGCCGCTGCAGTGCTGGAATGCTACGGGGTCGTTGGCATGTCCAGCCCTGTGCTATACGGTGACCTGGTAGATTTGCTGCAACGTGACAACTACCGCCGCGGGGTCAGGGTGAGAGTCCAGGATCAGCACATAGTGATCGATCTGTATGTGGTGCTCGAGTACGGGGTTCGCATCAGCGAAGTGGCACACAACATCATGGAGAACGTCAAGTTCCGAGTGGAGAAGGCGCTTGGCGTGCCCATCGAGCAAGTGAACGTACATGTGCAGGGCTTGCGAGTGAGCAACAGGTGACCGCCGGACCACAGGTGGCCATTGAAATTCGCGTGTGAGGATAGGGATCGCAGAGCCAGGCTAACAAGGGGAGGTACACCTTATTGAATGGATACTCCAGTGCGCCGGGAGAGGCTCATCGCTCGGCGCTGCCTGCATCCCAGGGGGCCCCCGGTGAGGGGCCTTCGTCTGTCCACCAGCGGCCCACAGCATGCAATGGACAGGAATTCAGACAGCTCATCGAAAGCGGCACAGCCTGGCTGGAAGCGCACATCGATTTCATCAATTCTCTGAATGTCTACCCGGTTCCCGATGGCGACACCGGCACCAACATGTACTTGACGATGCAAGCTGCACTTCGCGAGATAGCGACCGTCCCAGACAGTTCGGTTCCTGCGGTGGCTGCAGCTCTGGCACACGGTGCATTGATGGGCGCTCGCGGCAATTCGGGCGTGATTCTTTCGCAGGTATGGCGCGGAGTCGCAAAACAACTGCATGGCAAGCAGGAACTGACGGCCCACGATTTTGCATCTGCTTTGCGCGAAGGCGCTGCGACTGCTTACAAGGGCGTGCTCCGCCCTGTAGAAGGGACGATTCTCACCGTCGCGCGGGAATCAGCCGACAGTGCCGTGAAAGCGGCAATCGAGCGCGATGATCTAACGTACGTCCTGGAACGTGCTGTAAAGACGGCCAAGGAATCACTTGAGCGGACTCCTGACTTGCTGCCAGTGCTGAAGGAGGCAGGGGTCGTGGATGCAGGCGGCCAGGGGTACTACGTGCTCCTCCAGGGAATCCTGCGCCACCTCAAGGGCCAGCCCACTGTCATAACCTCGCCAGGCAAGGCAGGGGCCAGGCTCGACCAACAGTCCCCGCAAGAGAACGAATATGGCTACGATATCCAGTTCCTGATCCAGGGGCAGGGTCTGCCGCTGGAGGAGATCCGCGAAGCGATTGCCGCCATGGGGGATTCTGTTCTGGTGGTGGGGGACACGGAAACGATCAAGGTACATGTGCACTCGGACAATCCAGGCAAGATCATCGGATATGCTACTAGCAAGGGCACTTTGTCTGACGTCGTAGTAGACAACATGCAGGAGCAGTACCAGGAATTCCTGGGGAAGCAGGCCAGGCCCAAAGCGCCCACACATCCCAGCGCTCTGGCAAAGGCACCCGCCGTTGCAGCGCCACTGGGTGACGTGGGTCTCGTTGGTGTAGTGAACGGAGACGGCCTGCGTCGGGTGTTTGAGAGCCTGGGCACCAGCGTAATCGTGCAGGGCGGACAGACTATGAACCCTAGCATTGAAGAGCTCTTGCAGGCGATTTCTGGCCTGCCGACCGACAAGGTGATCCTCCTGCCCAACAACCCCAATGTGATCCTGACTGCACAACAGGCACAGCGCA